>JAAYYB010000276.1 GCA_012515615.1 Fibrobacter sp. | reverse complement strand
CATCGTGATTACGACGCTCTCTGCGTGTCTTGGGACTCATGATGGCTCCTTGGTTTGTTTAAAAATACCAGAGGAAACCACTTATAATCAGCTTTTTTTCTGTATTAAATTTTCAGACCGTTATAACTGTTATCTGCCTCCACAACCGGTTGACAGCACCAGGGGATAGTGGAAGACTGGTGTCCGCGACAGGCTGGAGCGAAAGGGGGAATGCCCCCTTCCAAAAAATCTTTTATGAGTCAGCTCTAAAAAGCCGGTGGGCTCCCTCTTCCAAAAACTCTTTTATCTTATTTTCTAGGTGTCGGTATGAAAATGGTTGCAGTTTTACTCTGAATAATGTCCTTCATTTTTTCTGTTGCATACTGCACAAATGTACAGTATATTAACGATATCAACGAAGCCTGAATAATAAAGGGAGACCCGCACAATCATCACCTCAAGGAGGTATTATATGGAAATAAAAAGTGTTAAAGATCAGAATGCGCTTGTTGTACGTCTGACAACACCCGCATGGGAACTGCCCAAAGTAATCGGAGAGGTCTATGGTGAACTGATGGCATATATGGGGCGTAAAGGAATAAAGGATATGGGAATGCCATTTGTCCTCTATCATAATATGGATATGAATGCTCTTGATGTAGAGATAGGGTGGCAGATCAATGAAAAAGACAGTGGGGAGGGGCGCATAAAAGGGAGAGTTGTTCCTGGAGGAAAAGTTGTATATGCGCTGCATACCGGACCCTATTCAACCATGGAGAATACATATAAAAAAGTCATGGCTTTTATAGGAGAAAAGGGGATCAAGACAGCGGAATGGATGTATGAGATTTACCTTAATTCACCCGAAAATACACCTGAAGAAGAGCTGAAAACGGAGATTTATTTCCCGATCATTTCTGGAGCATAATAGAACTAAAACTCAGTTTCGAACTGTAAAGTTTTACTTGAAGGCAGATCGTAAATCGGTGTAGCCTGGTCTGCAGTTATAAAGGGAGAGGAGAATTCCATCCTGATAATCGGGATTTCGGCATAAATACTTTTTAAAGATCTGCGACTATGTGTTGCACGCACACTGCCACACTGGTTACTCGATAACCGAATCAGTGATTTTCTGCCGTGTCTGGGGGTGCATGGAAATGCCGGGCAGAGTATACCAGGAACCTCCGGTATTGTTTCGAATAACAGAGTTCTCGATGCTGATATTTCCGGTGTAATCATTTGTTACAAAGAAGATAGCCGACCCATGTGCGTTTACATTGTTGTTTTCTATGAGTGTGCCGGTAATTGACAGTGTCATTGTATTGCCGTCATTATAAATTGCACCTCCGTTTCCGCCGCCAGGCAACCCATCCTCCGGGGAGCTTGCTCCTGATCCGGTTGCACGATTGTGTGAAAAGAGACAATTGATAATGGTCCATGACACACCGATGCTGCTTATGCCTCCGCCGTTTGAGCCTTCGTTTCCGTATCCCTGGGCGCCGCCGAATGTGCTGTTTACAACATAAACCGGCAGGTCCCGGTACTGGTCAAATACTCTGACAGCGCCACCTCCAACGTCAGGACCCCCATAGGCGCAGTGATTGTTGAAAAACCTGCAGTTGACAATTTTTAACCGGCCGCCTCTGGCCCAGATTGCTCCACCGCCTCCTCTTTCCCCCTCATTAGATATATTGATCGCGTTTCCGTCTGCAAATGTGAGGTTCTGTACAGTAAGGCGCGGGTGATCCTGATCATTGCAGTGTGAAGTGGTCCAGTGAAGGTCTTGGTCGCAGGTGTTCATGTAAAGGATTCTGGATGTTCCTCCCCCACTGAGGGTAATGAGGCCGCCGCCATCGATTGTTACATCAGGTTTGGCATCGTTAAAGATTTTTGCAGGCTGATCCAGAGTTATTGTGACAGGATCAGGTCCGCAGTCAAATACTATGGTTCCACCTTGTG
>JAAYYB010000275.1 GCA_012515615.1 Fibrobacter sp. | reverse complement strand
TTTCAAAGCAGATTCAATCGGTAATATTCAAGTCAGTTTGGTCTGAAAAAGTTGGTCCGTCCCCTACTCACGTCCCCTACTCACATGCATACCTGTTTGCTGAAAAAGATAGTCCGTCCCCTTTTCCTAATGAGGGCTCCTACCTATATGCACCATCGATCCGCTCCCCAAAAGATAAGCTTCCGCTTCTCTGCAATTTTGACATTCACGAACCTGCTGATCACCAAGAACAAGAAACCTTCTACATGTTCTGGCTGCAAATTCGATATCATGTGTGGCTATCAGAATCGAAGAGGCAAGCGACTGCAGAACATCTGCAAGCGACACCCTCCCCCGTGGATCCAGGGCAGATGATGGCTCATCAAGCAGAATTACTGCCGGATTAAATATAAGCGCACCTGCCAGGGCAATCCGCTGCCGCTGACCATGAGACAGTTGGAAAGGAGAACATTCCGCCAGCTCTTTTGCCCCCAATGTTTCGAGCACAGCCATAGCTTTTTCGTGTGATTCCTTTAATGGAACGCCTTTACGAATGAGGCCATATGCTACATCGTCAAGAACCCGTGGAAAGAGAATCTGATCTTCGGGAACATTGAACAGAAACCCTGTACGGTCACGTACTTTCTGCAATGTTTTCTTCTCAACAGGAATCCCGTCGACAAAAATTTCACCGGTAAACGGCACCAGTCCAACTGCAGCAAGCAGCAGACTCGTTTTGCCGGAACCGTTAAGGCCAAACAGCGCAACTCTTTCATCGGGATGGACATGAAAAGATACGTTACTTATTGTGTCTGTAACCCTTCCGGGATAGCGAATACTCACCGATTTGAATTCAAGTACAGGATTCATAAATATGTTTTCACCAGCATTATAACAGAAATCACCAGAGCAAGAGATGCGGAGCATAGAATCAGCAGATCCGTATTTTTCATCTTAATACGATCACCTTTTGCCGCAGACTCGATCCCATATCCCCGCACAGCCATCGCCGCAGCACTCCGCTCTGCACGAAACAGCATTCGAACCATCCATACTACCGGGAATGCAAAAAGCGCTCTTGTGCCACGAACTCCTGTTGCACCCCGCAATCGAAGTATGCCTGCGATTCGTATCGTTTCTTCAACTAAAAGCATTGTCTGGTTAATAAGTTGTACGATCAGTGCGATAATAGATCGCGGGATCGGCAGACAGACAAGCCCACGGTGAATATCGTGCATGGAAAGCGATGCGATGGTTGATAATGCTATAAAAAGCATGCAGGTACTGCGCATGGCAATGTTACCAGCCTGAACAATCCGATCAGTCACCGGTGATGACGAATACGAATCGATTGTCATCCAGGGGCTGAGCAGAAGAAATGGAAAAAACAAAACAACAGAAGCAATGGCACAGCGAAAAAGCATTTTCCATGGCATTAATGCCAACAATACCCAGCAAAGAGTAACAACTAAAATAAAGATCTGTCCGTTTATCGCCCGCAATGGTACCAGTAAACAGGCAATACCGACAAGAACTGCCGATAAAATTCGTGCATAGGGCTGCAGCGATTTCAGAAATCCGTTTCCGCATCCCCAGAATGCAAATACATCTTTCATTACTAAACCTTTTTGGCAGTTACCAGATATCCCGCATCGTCATCCTGCATTTCTTCAATACTGAACCCGCAATGATCAAGCAATGATGCAGTCTGCTCTGCGGTAGCCAGAAGATGATCATTTACAGCGGCAGAAGCCTCGGAATGAATTCTATTTACGGCACTGCGGGAAATCGTATGCCAGATATGAAGTTTCCCACCGGGTTTCAGCCATCTGTGAAAAAGGCAGGCAATTCTCTTTACATCTGTCAAATGGGGCCAGACCGAATAACAGATGATGCGGTCGAATGTCGCAGGTGCAAAATCCATCTCCTCAACAGCACCACAGTGCCAGTTGACCCGCTGATCATTTACCTTTACTTTTGCCCTGTCAAGCATGACTTTCGACAGATCAACAGCAGACACTTTTCCCAGTGGTGAAAGTTTACGAATTATTGCCTCTGTGAGATTCCCTGTGCCGCATCCGACATCGAGAATGTTCTCATCCGGCGTTACTCCGAATTTTGTCAACCCAGAATCAAGCTGTTCAGAAAGAGCCTTCAAGTCATGTAAGGAATCCCATTTCAGTGCCAGTTTGTCAAAAAAACCAATGCTTGACAATTTGCTATTTTCACACATTTTTATTCTCCTGAATAGAACCAGTAATGCCGATCACCCGTGAAATCCTTAAGATTGCCGGAATGGCCACGATCATAAGAATCACTCCGGGCCAACCGCTGAGCAGTGATGCGCCGGCGACAAAGTTAGAAGGCAATTTCATAAACAGGGCCATCAGGTATATCAGCCCGACCCCGATGACACGGCCAAGAAGCAGAACTGGAATTAAAATCAGCAGTACTTTTTCTTTTAAGAGCTTTTTCCTCAAAAGCCCGATTATAGCGCACATGATCGACAACTCTATACTCATGATGAAGGCCATCGGTGGATAAAAGGGCGGCATACCGGTGATCGCACCTGAAACAAGTGGCAGCAGTAATGCCGTAAGGGCCGAAGGTAGCGGGCCGACAAAAAACGCCAGAGTGACAAGCGGCAGATACATCGGCATAAAAATAGAACCAAGATGAAAAACATGAAAAATCACCGGCAGCAGAATTGCCGCTGCTCCAAAGACTGCACAATAAGCGATATCGTGTGGTTTAAGCATGACTATACCTTTATATTTATCCCGGCACTGATATTAATTGGAGGCATCGTGTACCATTTGATGTATTCATATTCTGAATTAAGAAGATTCCGGATGAAAATGTACGGTTCTATAGTGACACCTGACTGACTTTGTGTTCTGTATCGGAAAGATCCGTCAAGAAAGAAAACATCATCGATCGGGTCTTTGTCTGCTTTGTAGTTCTCCATATATAAACCGTGTACCCATTCACCGCTCACCGATATTTCAAGCATCCCCTTTTTCAGCTGCTTTTTATAACCAATTCGTCCATTGATCTTTGCCTCCGGGTTTTGCTTCGTAAAGCGTCCGACATCCTGCCAGCAACCTGTTAAAAACAGGTCAAACGGGCCGATTTGCTCTATCGAGAAGTCACCTTCAACACCCCAGATCACAAGCTTGTCGATGTTCTCTATAGAAGCTACCGGGTAGGAGCCAAAGTACTTGATCATCTGCATTGCCGTTGTTCTGAAAATTGTACTTTTCAGCCGTAATGTTCCGACATGAACTTCAAACCCGCCATCCAGGTTATAAGCAGTTTCCGGAAGAAGTGTATCATTTGCAACAGGGAAAGGAAGATAAAGCTCCCGTAAAGTCGGCTGTCTGAAATTTTTCGTCCATCTTGTCTGCAAAGACAAATACTTCCATGGTTCCCACTTTAATCCCGCTTTATACAGTGGTACCGCACCATATCGAGTGCTGTAATGCAGCCGCCCACCGCATACACCGACCAATCCATAACCAGGCTTAAGGGTCATCTGACCGTATAATCCAAGTGTCGAGGATGATTCAACGAGAGTATCGGTTGACTTTGCATGCTCTATTCCCAGAATGTCTATCCTGTTATAGACATCGCCATCGACATGTTCCCCTGAAACACCCATTAATATACTTATGCGATCTTCAAAGAGCTCACTATTGCACTCTGCAGTTGCACCGGTATTGTAATCAAGTGAGTAGAAACCGTCATAGAGACGGTGCTCGCCAACATCAAACCACGAAACGACTTTTGCATGAACCATCTCACCGGGATAGTCCAGGCGCAGACTGGCATTGTTTCGAAGCACCTTGAATGTATGGCCAACATAAGGAGTAGTGACAGGCCCGGGGTCAGATCCTTCAAGTTTAAGGACCTTGTCACGGAACATTAATTTAATTTCTCCCGGAAGATTCAGTCTAACCCCAAGTTGACCTGCAATACAATTCCCTCCCGACCAGTCTCGATGACCATCGGTTGAAAAAGCGGAAAATGCGGTAGCTACATCGACCTTTTCTCCACCGTACAATAAAGTCGCCCGTTCGCGAAGAGTGTTAAACGATCCGTACGAAATATCGTTTTCAAGATTAAATCCCGGCAGATCCGGCCAGCGGTTCTCTATGACTATCACTCCGCCCATGGCGTTTCCTCCATAGAGGACACCGTCACCACCCTTAATGACGACCATGCGGTCGATTAATGCCGGAAATATCGCATCGGGAATGGGATGACCGAAAATTCCCTGATAATCGGGAGCTCCGTCTTCTACTATTATGATCTGTGAATTGGGACTTCCACCCAGCCCGCGGATATACACTCCGCCTGATGCGCCGGAAGAAACACCATGCAATCCCATTCCCCTGCTTGTCACATAGACGTCACCCGAGGACTGGGAGAGTTCCTCAAGAGGGGTTAACCGCACCGATTCACGAAGGTTATCACCGGTCACTATCGTGGAATTTGTGGTTTTGTCACTGCTTGCGACGCGCCTGCCTGAGACGCTCATTTTGTCAAGAGAAATGATTGTGTCAGGAATCTCACTATGAATTGAATCACCGGTTGATTCTGCCGGGGTGTTGCCGGAAGCTGTATCGAACTCTCCGGCATACATACACCTCAGCAGACAGAACAGCAGGAACAAACTACAGTGTGTGATGGAAATTTTGTTTTTAATGTCCATATGGCCCCGGTACCGAATAATCCGGTTCCATGTCATCGAGAGTTAATTCGATAACCTGAAAATCGCCATTGCTGATTTCATTCACTGAAATACTCTGATAATTGAACCATAAGGGGCGGATATCAAACATCGCCGTGTCCTCACTGAGCCAGGATGAATCGCACATGCAGATGCTGTCTATGCGGGAGAATTTTGCATGCTCCCGGCAGAAATAATAGAAATCAATTGACTGAAAATGAACCTTCCCTTTGCCGGACATGCAGGTCGAAACTGTTGAGGCCTCGTCATATTTAAGTACGGTTTCCCATATTGTTCCGTTTATACACGGGTTACGAACAAGCACCTCAGGAGCAATACGGTTGATAATAACGACTTCCGGTTCCCGAATCATACATGATATCAGCATCATTACCGGCACAAAAACAAGATACTGAAGCCGGTGAGAGAACTTATGACATTTTATTGACATTGTGGATTCTTGGAACGATTAGCATAAGATTTGAACCCGTATTCCGGCCAGATTTTCAGAATTCGATTGTAAAGTTCCTCAGGAATAGGCTGAACAGCGGGATTAGGCGGACAAGGTCCCTGATGGTTTTCCATGGTTACCGTAATAATGCGTGTTTGTCCTTCAACAACCTCTTCTCTTGCCTTTGTCGCGATGGGCAAACAATTATGTGTACTGCAGGCAGTGTCATCCCAGGCACATACCATAAGCATATAGTCGTACCCGGCGGGAACTTCCATAGGAGCACTGGTATCCCCCCGTACAATTTTACCGAACTTTACACCATTGTAGCTGCAATCGGCAATGGTCCATGGCGGGGGCGTTTTTGTAGGAAATCCGTTTACTATTCGTACGGTTGCGGTCTTCTTTTCCTGTGAATCGGTGAGATTACATGATATAAAGAGACTGCCTGCAACAAGCAGCGCACAGATGCTGACATTTTTGACTTTTACAAAAGACATATTGCCTCCTTTATTAGGTGTTTAATGGTAGCACAAATATAAATCATGTGCCACTTCAGTGCTACTATTTCTATTTTTGTATTACCGATTAACGAACCTGATTTCTGGTAACCCGAGTATCTTCATTTCCCGAATCTAAATGGTCGATGGTAATGTCAGGTGTATTCTGACTGGCTGCCATTTCCTCATGGAAAGCAGTTGATGATGTGATACTGAAGATTATGATGGATTTTTAAGAAAACAATTAACCATATTCTGTGATCACACACGGAGAAGGGAGATGGGTGCTTATGAATAGGAAGATATTTTAGTGGTAACAGGAAGATTCTGAAGACCTTTTCGGCGGCGTTTGTAAACAATCTCAAAGAGCTTCGAATCCCGGGCAACATCTATTTGGTATCCCATTTTCCTGTATGCTGTCAATCTTTTCCTGAACATCGAAACCCCCAGCCCAAGATTGGCATCAACGTAGTCGTAAACAAGTGCTTCGCTCTTATCTTCGCTTTCACGATGTAATCGACCAGCATATTGGATCAATCGTCCTTTGAAAGAAATCGGCATCGCAAGAATCTAAGTAGATAATGAGGGAAGATCAAACCCTTCACCAACTAACGATCCTGTTGAAAGCAGAAATGGGATCTCTTTTTTTTCACACATATCTGAAATTTCCAAAAGTATTCTTTTACGCTCCTTTTTTCCAATATCGCTGGTCAAAATGAAACCTTTACTTTGCACGCCGATATTACTGCATGTTTTTTGAATTTCAACAAGTAATAAATCAAGATGATCCTTACGGTCGGAGAGCACCAGAGGGAAGCGTCCCTCTTTTAATGACAGAGCGACATCATCAGCTAATTGTTGATTCCGTTCAGCATCTTTAATCAAATTTGACCAGACTTCATGAATGGGAGCTTGTGGCGATGAATCTGCAGGCATCCGGAAACGGGTCTCCCGGACAATTGCTTTACGAGTGATCTCAGTTTGGCCCTGGTTTTCACTCATGGTAAACGCCACAGGGCCGCATTGCATGTGGATGATTGATTGCAACCCGTCCTTTCGATATGGTGTAGCAGTCAATCCAATGAAATGAAGTGCTGAAATGTTTTTAAGCGCCGGCTCAAAAGAAGGGGCCGGGATATGATGGCACTCATCAACAATAATCATACCGTAATCAGAGATTATTTCATCTTTATTCGCAAGCTTACTGATCGTCTGAATCATTCCTATGTCAACAATACCTTTCCGCTGATTAAGATTCTTAGAGAACAAACCGATATCTTTCTTGCGCATACCGAGAAAGTTGATGAGATGACTTTTCCACTGATCCACTAATTGCTTTCGATGCACCAGGACAAGTGTAGGCAATTTACGTTCACCTATAAGGGCACAGCCTATTACCGTCTTTCCTGATCCGGGAGGTGCCACAAGAACCCCTGAACCTGCAGATAACAAGGCATCAAGCCCTTTGATTTGTTCTGGTTTTAATTCACCCGAAAATGAGAAAGGTATTTGTGTATAACAGGATTTTCGATTATCTGAGACACTGACTGAGGCACCAGCCTTTTCAAGAAGTTCACGGCAAGACTTCAATTGACCCCGGGGCAGACAAATATATGTCCCTTCCAGCTCTGCACAACAGATATATCGTGGTATATTCCAGGTTGACCGACGCATCCGCTGAGCTTCAAAAAATTCCGGATTAGCGAATGTCACAAGTTTTTTTAATGCTGTAATAAGACTGGATGGAAGTCCGGAGATATCTATCTGAATATTCCGTGAATAATTCAGTTTGATAATTCCTTTATAAATTCCAGCAATCTGGTCAGATTTTCCTAAAGCTCTTTCAGCCTGAATTGATTCGGCATTTTCTTCTTCGGATAGATCAATTTTGACTGCATCAGATATAGAAAATGACTGCAGTATCTCCCGAAGATCTATCGGTGATAACAGTCGAACACTGCCGAGAAATTTCCATTGATCTTCATAAGGCTGAAAACACTCATTAACAAATGCACTATTACCATTCCTTCTAGGTACTCTCTGAAGAGGTAAGGCAATAAGATTGCCAAACCCTTTGCCTGGGATAGTGTCTTGACATGGAAAAAACCGATCATAGCTTTTCATCGAAAGCGAAAATCGGTTTGACATCGCTTTGGATAGAATGTGAGTACCCAGAAGTCGTGCATCTCGAGCCTGTACTGGTTCAGAGAAAAATATCCAGGCATGCCCGCCATTACCTGAGCGGGATCGTTCAACATACACCTCCACACTCAGTTCTTTTGCGGCAAGTTGATATGCTCTGATATCATCCATCCATTGCTCTTTATCGAAATCTGCCGCGAGAAAAATGCATGTGTCATCCAGCCGGATAGTATAAGTGCCAATAGTAATGGTTCCTTCGAGATGATTTCTGACGACGGATTCATCGAGAGGAGTAAAGCTTCTATTCTGGCAATCAGCACACTTTACTTCAGGTTTTAAACAGACACCTCTTACCCACTCATTCTTACATGCAGGCGAGTATCCTTTTACTCCTGTTTTTGAATTTTGCCATAGCTTCGGGAACACGTCAGTACGGCAACAGAAAAGTCTTCTGAAAAGAGCAAGACGTTCTTCAGAAGAAGTCAACGGCGTTAATGATGCAGACAATCCTCTATGAGGAATTTCGGCAGAAGGTTTATTTTCAGCATTTCGAAGACCTGCCAATTCTTTAAGGAGAGCATTTCTTTCAATCTCAATTTCTTTGAGACGAGCAATGATATCACGAGACCGGTTTTCCATATTACTCGTCATTTAAAAAGTTCCTTAAGATGTCTTTTGCTTTAGCAATATCGTCATTGTAGTTCCCACAGATCAGACTCTTTCCCAATTATCGGGATGTTTCCATTTAAGCGAAAAACTATTCCCATTCGAAATAGCATTGACTGGTGGGCCAAGGAAACGCTGGATTAAAGCTACGGTTTGTGCGAAATCTTCTGGAGCAGTTGTCGTCCGGAATCGTTTTCTAAATGATTGCCATTGTGTTTGCTTTAATACTGCAAACTCTGGCGAAAAAGCATCTATTTTCTGCGGAACACTCTTACTGCGCGATTCAAAAGTATTCGAA
Source organism: Fibrobacter sp. (assembly GCA_012515615.1). Taxonomy (GTDB): domain Bacteria; phylum Fibrobacterota; class Chitinivibrionia; order Chitinivibrionales; family Chitinispirillaceae; genus JAAYIG01. The sequence continues at coordinate 1,637 of JAAYYB010000275.1, read as the reverse complement.
ATCGCAAGTGCAAGCGACGGCCCATCAAAATCGAATTGTCGTGCGAGAGTCCAGATGTCGTGGAAATCTTTCATCCGGCTGTTCAAATCACTCAGCTCAACCATGGCATGAAGTTTTTCGGCAATAGAAGTCTCCATACGGTACCCGATTATATAGGGCGCTTTTTGCCCAAGGATGGTGGGCATCTCCATCTCAATCGGAGGTGGGAATGTACTGTCGCCAAACCCAATATCGATTTGCATGTGAATACGGGCGTTTTCAAGCTTTGCTTGAAAAAGGATCCGAGTTCCAACATAATCAGCTTCTTTTGTTATCTGTTCACTCTTAACACTTTTCGGATCGAATACCAATCCATCACCATCAACTTCAATACCGCATATTTCCTTAAAAGCTGATTCCAAAACCTGGGGATCATTTCCAATTTTTCCAAGCATGTCTATATCCATCGTTGGACGAGAATCCATAACATTCCAAATGCGAAGTAGGAGCGCACCTTTCAAAATGAATTTCTGTCTGTAAGGAGACTTACTCAGCCTGTACAGGAATCTTTCCATAGCATAATACTGAAGCAATTCATCGAAAGGACGATGTTCGTCGTCTCTTTTGTTAAGGAGACGTTGGCGGACGGATGCTGCCACATTTTTCGGTTCTTTTGCTTTCAAAGCGTCGCCTCCAGATAAGGAGTCATTACCCGCTCTACACGACAAATTCGAGCATATTTAAGCAGGTCAGACACATTGAGACGCTTTCTCGAACGATAGAGCTTGAGCGCTTCCAGAACCACATCCATTCCAATTGCATTCCTGAATTTAAAACAATCGGCAAGCGTTTTTTCAACGGAATATACCTTAACCTTGACCCCGTCGATTTCATGTTCCTCTATCCCGCTCTGATAGGATTGACCCGAGAACCAATGAACAGAAAGAGGCAGATCATCAACGCGGGGCGATATCGTTTTTATCGGGAGGGCAATGTAAATCTTATGAGGAATCTGTGTAGTTATCTCATGGAAACTGAGTGCGGAAATCAGACAGAGAACTGCTTTTGGTGAACGTAGCGCAATTATTGCAAGGTCTGGGTTGGAGATGGATGGTAGCTCCTTGAGACGAAAAACCCCTCGCGATATTTTTTCGAGTATGCCATCTTCATGAAGCCCATATAGGACTGTTCGCGTGATGCCTGCATTCACAGCATCAGACATACGGAGCTGTCCGCCGAAGGTTTTCTTGATTGTTTCGATGGCACGTTTTCGATTATTTGATCTGTTCATCGCGGTCTAAACTCAATACAAATTATAGGTATAAAATTACATCTATCTATAATTTGTATTGTTTTCCAAAGAAAATCAAGCCCTATTTTTGGGGGCCAACAGAGGACGGAAAACCCTGCGTACAACTGGAAAAGTGAAGGCCTGATACTACACGAATCCTTCGGCGCTGATTAGATCCGTCCTGTTTATTTACTTTATCGTAATGGGAGTATTTTATAAGATTACTCTATTAAACCTAATTTCCGCAGTTGGATGCGGCGTATTAGCGCAACCTGTTGATTGCTAAGCCATTCAGGCGTCTTGGCCTTATCACCTTGTCGATAAAGCCTGCGCCACCTTCATGTCTTATCAATTCAACATGTTGCGC
>JAAYYB010000030.1 GCA_012515615.1 Fibrobacter sp. | reverse complement strand
GAAACTTTCTTCTTGATTTGCTTTAGACACTAAGGTATACTTTCGTAGTTGCGTTCATAAAGACGGCAGGCATCAGGATATCAGTGACGATAACATTAACAAAAGATATATGAAGCATTCATTGCTGTTTATTTTACTGATTTCATTTCTTTTCCAGGCTTATGGTCAAGCACAGGAATACATCTTACAGGCCGGTGATGTTGTCTCGATAAACGTAGTGGAACATCCTGAATTTTCCGGCAGACATAAGATCAGACCCGACGGGAGAATCAATTACCCGGTTATCGGAGAAATCGGAGTCGCTTCACTTACCTGTGCGCAACTTGTCAAGATAATGCAGGGCAAACTTTCATCATATGTGAATAACCCCGTAATTTCCGTTTCAATAGAAGCCTATTACGCAAATAAAATTTTTGTAATTGGTGCGGTTTCAAAAGCAGGTGAATATCAGATTTATGAACCTATAGAGCTGGTGAAAGTCATAGCCATGTGCGGCGGACTCAACAACTCGAAAGTCAAAACTATAAAAATAATCAGGGCCGACGGTTCAGTTGTAAATGCCGACATGAATGAGATCTGGAATGCTACTGAAACTTACGATACAAAAAAGTATGTCCTTTACCCTGGTGACACGATGTTTGTTCCAGAGACATTTAAAATGCCATGGGGTGTTCTGGGATCCATTTTGTCCATAATAAGTGTAACCTTACAAATTGTTATACTAACTAACACTCTTAATTCCAAATAGCCCGGTTCAAATACAAAACGGGCTCACCTGAAATGAAAGATCCGGTAATAATCTCGGTCGGCGGCGGCAAAGGCGGCGTAGGTAAGAGCACTGTCACTGCCAATGTAGGCGCAACTCTTTCTAAAAAAGGCTTCTCAGTCGGTTTTATAGATGCAGATCTTGGCGGAGCCAATCTTCACATCTGTGTGGGTGTCAAGAGACCGGCTGTCGGGTTGCAGGATTATATCAGCGGCAGATGTAAGCGCATAAATGAGATTGCTATTCCAACAATTGTCCCCAACTCCTGGCTTATTAGCGGCGCAAGTGACATTCTTGAACTCGCGAATCCTAACTATGCGCAGAAACAGAAGATAATAAACAATCTAAAAACTATGTCAGCCGATTACATTCTGGTCGATCTGGGCGCCGGAAGCGATTATCATGTCACTGATTTTTATTCAGCATTTCCCAATGGTATTATTGTTACCGACGGTTTGCCCACCTCGATTGAAAATGCATATTCATATTTAAAAAACGGTACTATCCGGGGATTGGCGAGACTTTTCTCAGGCAATCAGGAAATCCAGAAAACAATCAAGTGTTTTATCGATCCGGATACCAGAAAAGCATTTGCAACTATCGGTGAACTATATGATTATATGGTGAGGAAATTCCCTGAAGATGCATCTGTTATGAAAGAGTGGCTCTATAACCGCAGGACATTTCTGATACTGAATATGGTCAAAAGCGGAGATGATGTAAAAGTGGGTACACGCTTTGCCGAGTTGGTAAAGAAATACCTTTCCATAACTCTTCATTATATCGGCTATATAATCTATTCCCCGGAAATCAGAGCCACAATCAAGCAGATGCACCCGATTGTACTGGACCAGGAACCATCCAAAGTCATAGAATGTTTTGATGCTGTAACAGATAATTTATTAGCGATAACCAGGGGGCGCAGCTGAATGGGTTATGTTGAGTACTGGAAATTAAAAGAGAAGCCCTTTGAAGAGTTGTGTGACACAAGATTTTTTTTTGAAAGTGAAGACCACAGGGAAGCTCTTGACAGACTTCTCTATGTGGTAAACGACCGCAATATGAATATGGGACTTCTGACCGGTGAGGTCGGATCAGGTAAAACAATTACTAAAAACGTCCTTACAGGCTCTCTGCCTCGTCACAATTTTGAAGTAATAGACTTTGAAAATTCCAACTTCAGTTTTAATGATATTCTCTTTGATATCATCAGAAGAATTACTTTCCGGGATTCGCGTATAGCAATGGATGAAGATGAGCTTCCGTCCCGTGATGATAAATACATGCTTGTTCAAGCATTCAGGAAAAAACTGGAAATACTCTTCTATCAGGAAAAACGTCATCTGGTACTCCTGTTTGATGAAGCGCAGCAGATTGATGACAGTGTTCTGGACGAGATTAAAAACCTTACAAATCTTTCATCCCGAACAGAAAATTACATGACGATATTTATTGTAGGTCAGCCAGAACTGAGAGATAAAGTACACCGGTTAAAACAAGTCGACCAGCGCATATTCCTCAGATTTCACCTGAATAATTTAGACTACAATGGTACAATCAAGTATATCCAGCACCGGCTGGCCGTCGCCGGTCTGGAAAACGGGTCGCTTTTTACCAGCCTTGCATATGAGATGATTTTCCGGAGCACCGGGGGTATACCACGGGAAATAAACCGTCTCTGCAAACTGGCACTGAATAACGGCTTTGCACAGGAAGCCAGGGAAATCAGCCGTGAAGACATTCAACTGATACTTAATGACTTACAGGCACACAGTCAATGAGCGAAAAAAAGTTCAGTCTTGGTAGTATACTGAAGAAGATTAACGAAGAAGAAAGTGCAAAACAAGCTTCTTCTCCGGAATCCCGAAATGTATCAGTTTCTCCAGAATCGCAATCCCCTGAAAAACAATTCTCCCGATTGCCGGAAAAAGACGACCTTCCGGCTCAGCCAGTATTCGGCAACGGCTATCGAAAATCATCCTCAAGTGCACAGCCCGTATCAAGCGAGAGGCGGGAAGATGTCACAAAGTCCTTCCCCGGGTATCAACAGCCTAAATCATTTGACACTGAACCATTCAGCTTTAACCTCAACGATCAGAAAACCAGAGCAGGAGATGAAGAAGAGGAAGAGGATTTTGATCTGCACAGGTATATAGGAATTATCCTTAGAAGAAAAAATATCATCATTGCGGCAGCTGTGTTGATGACGATTTTCTCTATATTCAGATACATTGGAAGTGAGAAATACTACACAGCACGTGCCAGACTCCTCTTCCGCCCCGACAACCAGGAAATTATCGGTGAATCAAAAAATGTCCGTTTTTACGGGGACAGAGAAAAACTGTTCAATACCCATCTTGAGCTGCTCAGGTCAAAGACAGTTTTGAAGAGAGTTTGTGAGAACCTGGATAACAAAATTGATATTCCCTCGATACTTTCCGGTTCGAATGTCAGGCAGGGTGAAACAGACGGAGAGAAGACAGACATAATAGAGCTGTCCTTCAAGCACAGAGATTCTGAAATTGCGAGGGATGTCATAAACGAGCTGTGCAGAACCTACATAGATTACAGAAGAGATGTAAATGCGCAGGAAATAACGAGACTGGTTTACAGATTTGAGACACAGATTGACAAACTTCAATCCGAACTGAATCAAAAAGAAGGGGATCTGAGGCAATTCAAGGAAGAGAACCGCATGGTCCAGCTCTCCAGTGAAACAAACATTCTGGTCTCCAAGCTGTCGGATATGGAACTTGAGCTGCAGAAGACACAGCTTCAGCTGGTTGAAACAAAGGAACGGCTCTCGGCACTCAATTCTCAGATCAGTAAACAGGAACGTGAAGTCGTACAGTCCATCACATACCAGGATCCTTTCCAGGACCGTCTTTCTGCTCTGGAGCTTGAGCTTAACACATTATCATCTGAGTACAGCCAGGAACACTTTAAGGTCAAAACGGTTAAACAGCAGATTGAGAATCTCAAATCTGCGACAGTGGACAGCATAAGCCGTGAAGCGGCCAGCAGGACAATGGTCAGCAATCCTATCCGTCAGGCGCTTCTTCAGGACCTGATCAATTTAACAATAGAGAAAGCTGCCGCGGAAACAAAACGTATTGCACAAGAACAGATAATAGAACGTCTCAATAAGGACCTCCTTGCCCTGCCCTCTCTGGAGCAAAAGTTTGTTTATCTTCAGAGAGAGACAGATTCACAGCTTCAGACACTGCTGATGCTTAAAACAAAGTATGAAGAGGCGAAAATCAGGCGCGATTCGCAGGAGTCGGATCTTAAGATACTGGAGCTGGCCGACACGCCAGAGATTGCCGTATCCAGCATGAAACTGAGTAGTATAGCGATTGGATTTCTGATAGGCATTATCATCGGTATAGCTCTTGCATTTCTGCTTGAATATCTGGACCAGAGTTTAAAGGACCCGTCCGATGTCGAAAAAATCCTTGAACTTCCTCTTCTGGGAATCGTTCCCTTTATGGATGCTGAAAAAGCACTTGCGGAACAGAGCGATCACTCTAAAAATCTGCTGGAACCTTTCCGGGCTCTGCGAGCCAATCTAAAGCATCTTGCCTCGGCTAATGAGCTTAAGACTTTTATCATCTGCAGTGCAATCAAAGGTGAGGGCAAGACAACTCTTGCCGCAAATCTGGCAATTACATTCGCTCTTGACGGCAGGAAAGTGATACTTCTCGATGCTGACATGCGACGCTCTCAGCTCCACACACTCTTTGGCATACCCAAAGAGATCGGCTTCTCCGATTATCTCCTATCAAATTCCACTCTGGATGAGATAATCAAGCCGACCCGGTTCGAGAACCTTTTTGTGATTACCTCAGGTGAAAGGCCCAATAACCCTGCAGAACTTCTTGGAACCATGCGGTTTGATATGATGCTTCAGGAAATCAGAAACAAGGCAGAGATAATAATTTTCGATTCACCTGCACTACTCCCTGTAAGCGACACCCTGATAATGGCTCCTAAAATGGACGGGTGCGTTGCAGTTGTAAGGACATTGTATACACCGCTCAAAGCAGCAAAGCAAGCTAAGAACCAGTTAAAACGAATCGGCTGCAAGCTGTATGGTGCAATTCTTAATGGTATTTCACACCCCGGGGGATATTATCCCTACTATTACGGATACTATGGGTATTCATACAAATATTCTTATGAAGAGGATCAAAAATCTCAGAGGTTTTCATTTAGAAAACTAGGGTTGAACATTGAAAACGGATTGAAAGATAAGCTGAGTTCAATCGTGTTCTCTGCACCAAAAACCCTCTCTTCAGCAGCTCATTTCCTTAGATATTTATTGAGGAAAAAGACCACCTGGATACTGCTTTTTATTCTGATGGCTATAACCGGCCTGCATTTCTGGTTTCAGGCAAACAAAGGATCGTCTACTCCGGAGATTTTCAAATATCTAGGGGTCAGCAGCTCTGCGAATATTGATGATATGCCGCTCAACGATATCAGTTCGCCTGAAGCTCAAAGTGAGCCCGGTTCTTCAGATATTAAAGACAGCATATATCAATGGATAAATGCATTATCGGAAAAAGATAAAGAAAGATACCTCTCTTTCTATGATACAATTAATTTTAAGTATCCGGGTGGAAGCTTCAAAGAATGGCGATTGTCAGTTCTGGGGAAGTCATCCCAGGGCAACCCGGGCTCATCGGTGCATCTTAGCAAGATCACCGAAAGGAAAAACAGCCGAAATTATAAAGAAGTTTTGGCCGAAGTATTTGAGACATCTGGAACAGATACAGTCTTTTACGGTCTTCTGACATTGTGGCAGTCTGGTGTTGACGGCTGGAGGATTGTAGGCGAAAAAAGAATAAATTCACCGAATTATTAAAAACCGGACTTTCTTAGTGCCGGAATTACCCTTTCAAGGCAGAAAACATGGCCAGACATTCAAGACGGAAAAAATTGGCGCTGATAGTATATGCTTTACTGGGTGCACTTATTGCGTGGCAGGGTTTCGCCTTGATCAAGTATACACGCAGGACAGTCGATTTAAGCGGGCTCAAAACATATCAGGTGAATATAGAGGGTAATGTAAGAAGACCGGGGATTTACAGAATACCTGAGGGCACCACTCATTTTGAAATTTTGAAGATGGCAGGCGTACGTCCAAATTCAAATATCTCATCATTTAACCTCTCAAGTCAGGTAAATGAAAATTCGAGGATGGAAGTAGGGACACTTGATCAGCCTGTAAATACCACTGTTGAGGACAAACTTGTTGCACGTCTGGAGTTTTATTTCGGTGAGATATCACACATAAGTGCCGATGGACGCAGTAATCCACAGCATGAAGGAATGGAGATTGCACCGGGAGACAGAATCATAACCGAGCTCTCTACACAGGCGGAGATTTCAATAGGTGCATTCTCCAGGGTAGATATTGACGCTTTCTCCGAGGTCGTTTTTGATAAAATCGGCTTAGTGGAAGAAAACAAAAAAACAACCGAACTGTTTCAGAAGTCCGGCTTGTGCTGGTACAAATCGGTTTACACAAAAGGTCAAAATGAACTCTTCAGGGTCATGACTCATTCCGGGGTTATTACAGTAGGTGGAACCGGGGCAGATTATCTTATCGAGGTACAAAATGATCGGATACAGATTAACCTTTCAGATGGACTTCTTCTGGTTGAAAGGACAGGCGGCGGTGAAGCGTTAAACATGATTTCGGGTCAGAGCGTTACTATTTATAAAGATGGGCGTCCTTTCCAGGTCTCAAAATTGACACCGGATATCAGCGCGAACGAGCGATTCTCACAGCTCTCCCAGAAAAAAGTCAAATACATGACCAGCCTTATGCCGATGAATTACCTTTTCTGCACTGTTCCGACGTCATTCTTTCTTATCAGCATTCAGTATGAAACCGGTAGTATTCACGTTATCACTATACCTCCTGTACTTCTTATTGAACAGTTTGCACAAAACATATCGACACTTGATGAAGCATTCTTGTTCGGCGGGCCGGCCTTTGTAAGCACATTTGTAGAGAGGGTATTTGATACCCGTATCTCTAAATATAGCGTAATTGATAAAGATGATGTTCTCAGGATAGCAGACATTCTGGGAGGGGTTCATGCGGTTATAGATGCCAAAACAGCGGCATCCCTTAACCTCTCGTCCGGTTCAAATAAGCTTAGCGGCAGTGCACTGGCTCTTTATCTGGCAGCGGATACGGATTTAAGCACCGGACAGAGGCGCTTAGAAGTGCTCAAGAGTATAATAAATGAATTCCGCAACAGAAAAGCCACATTAACCATGATTCTTGCGGAACAAATAATCCACGGTGTAGAAACTAATTTCACAGCATCAGATGCCATGGATCAGTATTCCAAATTCATGGCAAATAAAAACTGGACATTTAAGGACCATGCGATGCCTGTCCGTATGACCAGGCGCGGGAATAAAGTATGTTATGATCCTGTGTTAGAGGAATGCAAAACCCTTCTGAGCGCAAAATGAACAACACTGTTTTGATTGTAGGTTCCGGCGGCCAGCTTGGCTCCGATATGGTAAAGGTCTTCCGTAAAGAGCAATATGCAGTTGAGGAAATTGATTTCCCCAGCATTGACATATCTGACAGGGAATCGGTAAGAAAGGCCATTGCTAAAACCCGCCCGTCATATATTATAAACTGTGCGGCATTCACTGCAGTAGACGATTGCGAAACGAAGCAGGAAACTGCATATGCGATAAACGCAAAAGGTCCGGAGAATCTGGCTTTGACTGCTGAAGAAACCGGTTCCCTGCTTGTACACATCAGCACGGATTATGTTTTTGATGGTACAAAAATAACGCCATACGTTGAAACCGATGCACCCAATCCTCTTACAGTTTACGGTAAATCCAAGCTTGAAGGGGAGCGGCTTGTTGCACAAAGCTGTTCACGTCACCAGATATTCCGGATTGCCTGGCTTTACGGTCTACACGGAAATAATTTTGTTAAGGCAATCAGAAATGCCGCAGTGAAGAAAATTTCTTCCGGTGAACCGCTAAAGGTTGTTAATGATCAGTTCGGTACTCCCACCTATACTGTAGAGGTGTGCCGCCAGATTCTAAAATGCATCAATAGCGGTAATCACGGTATTTTCCATTGTACAAGTGAAGGCTGGTGCAGCTGGTATGATTTCGCAAGGGAGATCCTTTCAAAATCAGGTATCGATGTAAAAGTGGTTCCCTGTACCACAGAGGATTTCCCCAGGCCTGCTCCCCGCCCCCGTTACAGCGTGCTCGAGAATGCGCGGCTCAAGGGACTCGGGCTCAACATATTTCCCGAATGGAAAGTTGCGTTCGAAAATTATCTCGATGAAGAAAAAAACAGCTGAAAGGCGAATCGAATGAAGAAGATTCTGGTAACCGGTGGAGCCGGATTTATCGGCTCAAATTTTATACTGCATCTGATACAAAGTGGGAAAGACTATTCTATCGTAAACCTTGACGCACTGACCTATGCCGGCAATTTAGACAATCTCAAGCAGGTTGAGGGAAACAGCCGTTATCAGTTCGTCAAAGGTGACATCTGCGACAGCGGGCTGGTCAGCCGTCTTTTCAGAGAGTTTGATTTTGATGGAGTAGTGCATTTTGCCGCAGAATCTCATGTTGACCGGAGTATAACCGGTCCGGAGCAGTTTGTGAAGACAAATGTTCTGGGTACACTTGTGCTCCTGCAGGCGGCAAAGGAGAGCTGGGAAGGCAGTTTTGACCGCAGGAGATTTCTTCATGTTTCAACCGATGAGGTCTACGGGACGCTGGGATCTGAGGGATATTTCAGTGAAGAGACTCCCCTTTCACCAAACAGCCCCTATTCAGCATCAAAAGCCGGAAGTGATCTTCTGGTTCGATCATACTATGAGACATACGGTTTTCCATCACTTATTACCAGGTGTTCAAACAACTATGGTCCGCTTCAGTTTCCGGAAAAGTTGATTCCCCTTACAATTACAAACGCTCTCAGAGATCTTTCTCTTCCGGTATACGGGGACGGAAAGAATGTCAGAGACTGGTTATTTGTAAAGGATCACTGCGAGGCAGTTGAGGTGGTTTTCAGGAAAGGCCGTATCGGGCAGGTTTACAATATCGGAGGAAACAACGAGTGGCACAATATTGATATTGTAAAGCTGATATGCAGCGAACTGGGCAAACCTCAGAGCCTGATTACTTTTGTAAAGGACAGACTCGGCCATGACCGCCGCTACGCTATTGATGCATCAAAGATCAAAAATGAACTCGGCTGGAGCCCGTCGGTTTCCTTTGAGCAGGGTATAAAGGAAACAATCAAATGGTACTGCGATAACAGATCGTGGTGGGAGAAGATCCTGGGCCGCAAGAGTTCCTGATTCCGGCAATTTCCTCTGCTATAGATTTTTTTAAACCCGCCTTGAGGCTGCTCTTTACTGGCATGCCTTTTGAACTCTCTTTTTAATACCTAACTTATGCATTCGGGAAGGGCGAAGTGCGTTTAGACCTTGTAGCAGAAAGGCTTGAACAAATCGCAGGTGCACCACACTGGTGGTG
>JAAYYB010000274.1 GCA_012515615.1 Fibrobacter sp. | reverse complement strand
TCCGGTTATCCTCACCATCTGCATGGTCCCCATACCATCACCCTGGTTATAAAAACCGATCTCCACCTTCTGATTGTTACGAAGCTGTTCCGATAGCCTTTTCTGCGTACCGGTATGGAAATAGAATCCGGTCTCATCCGCAAACCACATCGCCATAGCACGCACATGCGGCTGATCGCCCACCGCTGTGGCAACCCAGGCAGCCGGATTCTGGTTAGCAAACTTTTTGATCTCCTCGATAGTTTTCATGATATCTCCCCGTTTACAATGATAATAGATAATAATCAACTTCTTTCACAAATAAAATTAATATTCTTCTCGACGTAAAACTTTCATTTTCCAATCATTTTTTATCTATTTTGCCGCGGCTGATTTGAGTCAATATAGTATTCTGTACCTCCTCTTTTGCTCTTTTTATAACAGAGATATAGATTCATTAAATCACATTTTAAAGGAAAGCAATTCCGTTATGAACAATATAGAAAACGTTTATTCAAACCGAATCGAAAAATTTACCAGTTTATCCAGGCTCATTAAAAAAAGGATTGATTTCATCAGTAATATGCGATTTCTGGTTTTTGCGGTGGTAGTAATTGCGGATATTTTTCTTTACAGATCCGGCAATGCTCTTCCTATGATACCAGTCACCCTGTCTGGACTGGTTTTCTTCGTTGCCCTTGTCATTTATCATGAGTCCCTTTACCGCCGGCTTAATCATTACAAAAACCTGCTTGTGATCAACAATCGCTGTATAAAACGTTTTAACGACCAGTGGAACGACTTCAGGGACAACGGTGAGGATTTTACCGACAGAGAGCACAGCTTTACTGCCGATCTTGACATCTTCGGACCTGATTCCCTGTTTCAGTGGATCTGCTCCGCCAATACCTTCTCCGGACGCAAAGCCCTTGCGCGTGTACTTGCATCATTTCCCGACGATATCACTTCAATTCACAAACGACAGGCAGCAATAAGTGAGATCTCTTCTCTTATTGATTTCAGACAGAATCTTCAGGCCGATTCAATTAACGAATGTGCCAATAGAGATGATGAGCCGATGCTTTACTGGCTGGAATCAGATGAATATCTGTTTAAAAACAAAACGGTATTTTTTATTCTTACAGTTCTTCCATGGATCACCAACATCGCAGGCATTACTGCTTTTCTGTTAAAAGCGCCAGGGATCGCGACTCTGATCTACACATTTAATTTTTTACTCTCCATCCTCTGGAGGGGTAAAATCATGAAAGTGATGGATGCGTTTGAAAAGAGATCCCCGGTTTTATCAACTTACTCTCAGGCAATAAAGAGGATTCTTTCAGAGTCTTTCAATTCCGAACTTCTAATCAGACTGCATGACACTTTCATCAGAAAGAAGGGCGATTCCGCTTTTGATGCTTTAAAGAGAATGGCATCACTTGTTAATTCCAGCCATGTCCGGTACAGTGGTCTGGGATCTTTCATTTTCAACATGCTGTTTATCTGGGATCTCCAGTGTTTATTACGGATGGAAAGGTGGAAAAGGCAGAACGGCAAAGAGGTCAGGAAATGGATTGTGGCTCTTGGGGAGATAGAGATGCTTTCTACGCTTAGTCAAATTCGTTTTGAGAACCCCGACTGGTGTTTTCCGGCCATTGACCCCGACCACAATCACGTTTCAGCAAAAAAACTTGGGCATCCCCTTTTATGGAATAAAAAAAGGGTCTGCAACGACTTTACTGCATCAGACAAATCCGTTTCTATCATCACAGGATCCAACATGTCAGGAAAGACGACATTTCTTCGGACAGTCGGTATCAATTACGTGCTGGCTTTTGCAGGGGCGCCGGTGTGTGCCGAAACGTTCAGCTGCTGCCCGGTAAACCTTTACACATCGATGAGAATTCATGATGACCTGCGTGCAAATGTAAGTTCCTTTTTTGCGGAACTTATCAGAGTTAAAAAGATTGTGGATGCAATTTCTTCCGGTGAAAGGGTATTCTTTCTTCTTGATGAACTTTTCAGAGGCACAAATTCCAGGGACAGACATGACGGAGCGGTTGCGGTACTGAATGTGCTAATCTCCGGGGGCGCATCAGGGTTGATCTCAACTCATGATCTGGAACTGGCCGTCCTGGAAACCGATTTTCCCGGAAAGTTTAAAAACTTACATTTCAGTGAGAGAATTACAGAATCAAACATCACCTTTGATTATCATCTGCATGATGGGCCCTCAGACAGCAGAAACGCGCTGGCCATGATCCGCCTTGCAGGGATTCCTATCGTTTGATTTTGTTTACCTGTTGAGTTAAACCTCAACATAATATTCTCTCCGCGTTTCTTTCCTGAAGATAGACCCCGAAATTTTGCTTATATTCATTACATAGAGGATGAAAAGGCAGATATTTACAACCTGACTTATGCACCCGGATCGGGCGAATTGCACTTATCCCTTCCCGGATGCATAAGTCAGGTACAAATCTGGAAGAGGGGTCAGTATGAAAAACCGGCTTTTATTTACACTAATCCTGGGCTTGTCACTCTCAGTTTCAGCTCAAAAAACAGTTTATATCCCCAGATTTATAACAAACGAGGGAATTGATCCGAATAATCCTTCAAGCCAATGGTGCTATGCACATTCTAAGGAAAGTGACAATGTCGTTGTTTTCTGGGAGCCCGGTTTCGGCAATGACCCATCCTCAGCCGCCGGCAGTTACCGTGTAAATATTAACACTCTTCTGAATGTGGCTGAAAAATCCTTTTCCATGTATCTTGATTCCCTGAAATTTGCCATCCGGGGATCCTCGGTGACAGACAGGTACAAATTAATGATATTCCTGCTGTACAGCACAGAATGGGCTGCTTACGGCTCAGGACAGGATGATCTTGTAGGTAGCTTACATGTAAATCCGGCAGCCGCAAATTACGAAACCGTAGTGGCACATGAGATAGGGCATTGTTTCCAATATATTACCGGATGTGATACAGATGGCGGTTACAGATACGGGTTTGGCCCGAATACGTCCGGAGGAAATGGTTTCTGGGAACAGTGTGCGAACTGGATGTCATTTAAAGTGTTTCCGCAGCAGCAGTTTACAGCAGGAGATTTTCGAAACTATATATCAAGTAATCACCTTAATATCCTGCACGAAACTCCCCGTTATGCCAACTATTTCCTTCCGGATTACTGGACATTCAAACATGGCAAAGACTTTGTCGGAAAACTCTGGAGAGAGTCACGTTCCCCTGAAGATCCGGTGGAGACATACAAAAGGCTCAATTCGCTGACACAGGCTCAATTCAACGATGAAATATTTGAGCATGCCTCCCGCCTGACAACATGGGACCTTCCAGCGATAAAATCTTACGGGGAAAAATTCATTGACAGCAGAGCCCAGGTGAAAATGAATCTTACATCAGATAATTTCTGGATGATTGACCCCTCTGTTTGCATCGAAAATTATGGATATAACAGCATCAAACTGAATGCCCCCTCACAGGCGAAAGATGTTTCAGTGCTTTTCCAGGGAAAAGCAGGTGCAAACGGTTTCAGGTCTCTAAACAAGGATAAAGGCGGATGACGCTATGGGTTTGTCGCCCTTTTAAATGATGGAGCAAGAGTTTACAGTGATATGGGTACCGCAAATATGGCAAACGGTACCAATCCCGATCAAACCCTTACGTTCAGCTGCCCTGCTAATTGTTCAAGATTATGGCTGGTTGTTTCCGGTGCACCGCAAGAGCACTGGAGACATGCCTGGGATGATGACAATTCAAACGATGAGCACTGGCCCTATCAGGTTAAATTCGTAAATACAAACCTTTTGGGCCAGACATTAGTTGAAGACCTCTCTTCAGGCGTGAAAAAATCTTCTCCACAGATTCATCCGTCTATTTCATCCCAAACCGTTCGGCTCTATGAAAAGGCCAGTTGGCAGATAACAAATCTGGCTGGTAAGCAGATCGGGGCCGGTTATGGAAATATTATCGATATCAGCGCGTTTTCAAATGGAGGGTATATTTTAAAGTACTCCGGCAGGCATTTTAAGCTGTTCAAATAATAAATGCGGGACAGGTCGATTTTTTAGAAGTGTACCCTGACATTTAATCTGGTTGTCAGGCAGGGGTTTCTGCCTGCTGCACCTGCCTGTCTTTAGTTATTTTTACTCTTCCGTTTTCCAGCCCTCTGAAAAATTCCATGAGCCCGAACGGGGTAAATGGCTTACTAATAAAGTGATCTTCCATGATTATATCTCTTAAATCATTCCCGACAGGGTAACCGCTCATCCAGACAATCTCCAGACGTTTACTTATCTTTGAAACCTGTAAAGCGAAAAACCCCGGCACCATATCTGGCATATAAACCTCGGATAGAACAAATCTGGTTTCATCATGATGATCTGTCAGCCATTGCAGGGCAGCCTTCTCAGTTGAAAATTCGACGGTATTGTAATGGTGATAACGAAGAATTTCCATACACAAGCCCCTGATTGACGGATCATCATCAAGGATTACAACGGTTCCCAATTCCGCATATTTCTCCTCATTACCGGATTGGGTCGAAAGAAGCGGCAGTTCAATTGTAAAAGTTGATCCTTCTCCGGGCCTGGAATCTACAGATACGGTCCCTTTGTGAGATTTTACGATCCCATAGACGACTGACAAACCCATCCCGGAGCCGCCCTTGTCCTTCTTTGTCGAAAAGAATGGATCAAATATCTTCTCCAGCAACTGAGGTGCGATACCTGTGGCATTATCCTCTACTTCGATTTTAACCTGATCCCTGCCTTCAACCTTGCAGAGCCGCACGGAAATTATGCCGTCGGTAACATTTTTCTCCTTGAGAGCATCACGCGCATTGGTACAGAGGTTAAGGATACATTGGTAAATACTCCCGGAATCCCCCATTATTATGAGTTGTTCTTCAGGAATCTGGAATGTTACTTTAACAGAATTTGTGGTATATCCTCTAACCAGACCGCTCACCTCTTCTGCAACCTTGTTCAGGTTAACTCTGCTGAATCCTATTTCGGTATTGCCTTTACTAAAAGAAACAAGCTTTTTAATAAGCTCATACGCACGGCTACTTGCATTAAGAATGGTTTCACTCATAGCTCTGCTTTTCTCATCGGTACTTCTCATATTGATCAGTTTACTGTAACCGCTGATCAGACTGAGAATATTGGAGAAATCATGAAACAGCCCACCTGCAAGCTGGCCTATCAGTTCCATGCGCTGAGTTTTTGTGATCTGCTCATTGAGCCTTTTGGTCTCTGTTATATCCACCCCTATTCCAGCCAATCCTGCTATGTGGCCCTCAGAATCAAAAAGCGGATATGTGCTCAAGGCTGCTGTTTTCCACTGATTATCTTTTGTTTTGAAATGAACTTCCTGAAGCAATGACGATGAGTTCATCTTTTCTAAAAAAGCCGTACTGAGATCCTGGTTTGAATTCGGCGCGATCAGATCCTTAAAACTCATGCTCTTAAGCTCATTTTCACTATACCCGGTTTGATTTACCATTGACGGATTTGCATAGATAATTTTTCCGAGAGTGTCAAGACCTACAATGAGAGCCGGAGAGTTTTCGTAAAGGGACCGGTAGCGGCTCTGTGCGAGGTAAAGCTGTTTTTCCACCTCTTTTTCCTCAGTAATATCGCGTATTACAATAAGAAACCCCGCCTCCCTGTTGTTACTTTCTATAAAAGCCACATTTGCCTGGCCTATATGTTTTCTAAAATCAACGCGTTCACATTCAATCTCGATATTCACAGACTTGAATGGTGTGTCTTTGCAGTTCTGGAAAATTGATTCTGCTTTTTCATCCTTTTCAAATATTCTGATGAAATCCCAGAATGGGTTGTTCAAAACAGCCTTTTCATTTAGTCCGGTGAACTGGAAAAATCCGGGGTTTGTAAATTTTATCAGGCCATCTCTGTCACACCACACAACTGCTTCACCCATGTTGGTCATTATATGGGAGTAAAACTCCTGCAGAGATTTGATCTGCTCGTATTGTGACTGGAGTTTCTGATGAGCAGTCTCGATATGAGAGAGAATCTGTTCTTGTGAACTTACACGTAACATAAACCAAGATTTAAGTTTCTCAACCAGACCTGCCTTTGAGCTCCAGGTCATTTTGTAGACACACGATTCCGCACCGGTCAAAACACATTGAAGCTCTTCTACCTGTACATTTCTATACCCTTTATGCGTACAGATTGAGTAAGTGCACCCTCTATTAAATTCACAAAGATTTGCTGAATAGTGCCTCGAATCAAGCGGCTTGAATATTATTGTACTACCGTCCGTTTCAAAACTGATTTCTACGCACAGGTTCTTATTTATTTGAGAAAAATGCTTATTTATACGGGATACAAGAAAGTTTTCCGGAGCTATTTTAAGGAGAAACAGCTGAAAGTTTGAAATGTACTTATCAGATACCTCTTTACCGATTCTAATAAGGGCTCTGTTTTCATCGGTGTATATTTTTTTTATATTCTCGGCTAAAATATCCCACACTTCGAAAGTAGTCCATTCCAGATGGTTCAAGAGTAAATCAGAATGCTTTTCGATATTCTTGAATATTACTTTGTCACTGAGACCTTTACTTCTGGCATACAGGACCATCAGACTCGTACTGTAACATGATATCTCATTTATTCTGTCCATAACGTACAATTGTAGCATTCAAGATATCGGTATGCAACCAGTTTTTGTGTCCGGGAAATTTTTTTCTATTTTCCTAAAGCAAGCAGAATCAACAATATTAAGATCTTCTGGAAGAGGGTGCTCCCAATACAAGTAATAATCAAGATTTAAGATCTTCTGGAAGAGGGTACCCCCTCTTGCGATCAAGACCGGCGTCCTCGACGGGCTTACGCGAAAGAGGGGGCACCCTCTTCCTGATATGTCTTTCAGGATTTTTGGTTTGGCCGGAGGCCCTTTATTGGTGAGCTTACTGCCGTCATTATCACCCGATGGAATACCAACAGTTGTGGCTTCGAATAAGTCAAAACATGCCTGCCGGCGGCAGAAAAGACGCATAACTTTTTCTTAGAGGCTATAATAAAGTTTTAATCTACCACCAGTTCATCAGTGCGGCTGCAAGGACGGTTTGCAAATGTGATAGATATACCTGCCTTCACAAATGGTGGACAACAAGGGGTGATAGCGGAAGACTGGCGTCCTCGACAGGCTGGAGCGCAAGAGGGGACGCCCTCTTCCAAACAATCTATTTCTTAATCAGTTTCTGTTAACATATCAAAAAAGACGAGAAATAACTTGACTTTAATTAATTAGAAGGTACCTGTACGATCAAATAAAGCGGCTTCATAAATACCAAGCTGATTAAAATAGTGCCTTACCTGGGCATACCTGATAAGGTAATTATTTACCAGAGGAGCTTTATACGGGTAGGCTTCTGATATTTTCTGTAAATCTGTAACCAATTTTCTCTCAGCTTCCCCGGTACCATATAGAAATCTGATGACTTTAAACGACTGCTCCATGATCCATTTTCTATCTTTCCGTTCATAGTTTGGGGATATATAGGTTTTATCCAGATACCATGGACGGGTTTCATAATTAAGATCATCAAGCATCTTTGAGACCCTGTTACAGAAAACCGGCGGATTATACAAATTGCTGCAGAGCCATTTTACCCCATTGTCAAATTCTTCTTGTGACATCCGCTTCAAGATGATATTTGTACCTGCAGGACAAATAGATGTATTTGTACTATCACCGGGTCTTATTCTTTCTTCGGCAGCAAGACGGGCGTACAATCTGGTCGACTTGAATGCCATAAGACCACTAATAGCGTATATGGGTATCGGAAGCGATTCGAAGACATCTCTGATCTGTTTGAAAGTATTGACATCATCAGTATCAGAACCGATTGTTATTCCGCAAGTAGGCTGAATGCCGTATTGTAAAAACTTGCTGATCTTTGCATCTATGCCCACAAAATCTTTCTGACCAGGTTCCAGCCCGATAAAGGCCAGATCAATACTCGCTTTTGCCATAAGATCCAGCATCTCATCATCTCCAGCTGTATCTATTCGAAGCCGGGTAGAAAAGGAAACCTTTTTCTTGTTTGAGCCAAATGTGTTCCAATCAATCAGCGTATTAAGTGCGCTTTGCGCTTTCTCTTTATCGGCTGTAATATTATCATCTACGATCACGATATCAGAATATCCGGATGTAAATACATTATCAAGTTCTCTGGCTATTCTGTCAACTGGCTTGTATCTCTGTTTGGTACCTGAAAATCTGACCGCCTCACAGAATTCACAATCACAGGGACATCCCCTTGAGATCTGTATTGCCCCCAATATCGTTCTGCTGTTAGGATAATTCGTGAGATCGGGAACCGGGCTGTCAGAGAGATCTGAGGGGGTACCGAAATATTCCTTTTTCCAGGAGTTCCTGATAAGATCAGAAAACAGCTCGCCACAGATATTCTCAATTTCACCATGAACTAAAATATCACAGTGCGGGCGGACATAATCTGCGTTCAAGGAAGCAAATGGCCCCTCCATTATCACGATTTTTCCGCGTTTTCTAAATTCACCGGATATTCGCAACATGCCCTCAGACTGTGATGCATTACCTGTAATTCCGATAAATTCAGCATCTGTTTCATAATCGATCTGCGACACTTCTTCTTCGCAAATGCTGACATCCATAAAGGATTTAGCCAGAGATGCTATAGTCGTGGTTGCAAGGTTGGTTACATATACGACAGGTTCGGTTCCTGAAACACGGAAAATGGAGGCTCCAAGATAACCTTCTATATGGGATTTGGGATTTATCAGGTATAGTTTTCTGGACATCCTGCTCCTAATCAAATTATGCAGAAACTCTTTTTGCAGGGAAGGCCTTTTTATTCTCTGTACCTTTTAATACTTCTGCGAAAATGACGGGGAGTTTCAATTGATATTCTTCTGATTTGTCTCTGGCTGGTGTTCGTTGGAATTTAAGATTTTTCCTGAAGTAGGTAATCAAACTGAAATGTGTCTTACTGATCGATGCAAACTCATTGTACCAGAAATGTGTTGGCACGTAAAGAAGATCCCACTCCTTATCGCAGCCGGGATATTTGATAGATACTCCGCACTCTTTAAAAGCCAGTTTCCGGAGATATAGATTCCTGAGCATACTGTTTTTACTGTCATATGAAAGCATGCAGTAATCATTTTTTTTTTGAATAGTTTTGGCAAATCCGGCCTTAAACAGCATCGGCACCACTACAGCAGATTCAGCTCCCGTCAACTCCATAGACCTGCGGCACCTGTAAAATTCAACCAAATTATTACCTTTAAAAAATCCTTGAAGGTCCACTTCACCGGATCCCCCGTTACAGCTTTTACGTGAACATTCAACCGGCAGGTTTATTTTTCCGGTTTTATGAACCAGTTGCATGCAGCCCGCAATTTTTCCATCACTATTCCTTGTCACGATGAATGTCTGGGCGGATGGCCAGTATTGCCTGTCTATATCAAATTCTCTCTCCGGTTCTTCAATTTCATCCGATGGGTAACAGAATTTGAAATACTCTCTTACTATCTCTTCCGGAGCACTTGTTAGATCATACTCCTTAATAGTAAATCCTCTGAAACTGAACCTGATTGGTGAACCGATATATGGAAAGGTTAAATAACTTATAAGAAGGCTGAAGGAGTTCCACTTTTTCCGCGGTAAACTTTCAAGAATCATGTCTATATAACATTTAAAATCCATTCTGAACTCTTCATATACGACAGTTGGTATTGATGCATTTTGAAAATACAATACATGGTAATATATCTGATAGTCTTCAATTTGTCAAAAAGGTATTGATAAATAATGCTCCGGAATCGTACAATTAAGGTTAATCAAATCTTCTGACATGGGAAAAATTGTCTTTCCTTCGTTTATTCTTATTTTAATTCCGCGTTTTTTCCCATGACATTTCAGAGGGAGCAGTTGCAGTCGTGTTATGAAAACAATACTCGTAGTAGATGACACCAAAGAGCTCAGGAAACTTGTCAGGATGACCCTCGAGTATGAGGACTGCAGAATAATTGAGGCCTCATCAGGGAAAGAAGCTGTAGAGTCTGCCTCCCGGAAAAAACCTGATATAATCATTATGGATTTATTTATGCCGGGGGAAATTGATGGTCTGGAAGCGACAAGAAGAATTAAAAGCAACCCGAAACTCTCAGAATGCAATGTTATTATACTTACCGGATCGAGAAGTTGCCATAAAGAGGAAGCGATTAAAGCTGGTGCTAATGATTTCCTTCAAAAACCTTTCAGCCCGCTCACTCTTATTGATAAAGTAGAACATATACTCAAGAAATAATTTTTTTATGGATAATCTGGTAAAACAGGATAAAAGGATTGCCCATCTGAAAGCTCTTTACCTTAAAGAAAAAGAGAAAAGGATGGATCTTGAAAATAAGCTGCTTCAGTCAAGGCTTCAGCTCAAATCCAACAACGAAAAGCTGAAAACTTTAAGGGACCATTCAAGAGAAAACAACAAAGCCTTTAAACTTACCAGTAAACAGCTTGTAAAATACGCAGCTGACCTGCGGACAATCGTTGCAAACCTCAACAGTACCAACCGGGAGCTCCAGCAGGCCTATCAGGATACTATCCATCGGCTTGTTCTCGCAAGTGAATACAAAGATCAGGACACAGGCAATCATATCAACAGAATGAGCCGCTACTGTCTCAAGCTCGCTGAAAAGGTCAACCTGAGAGGACAAGAGCTGGAACAGATCCGTTTTGCCACCCCTATGCACGATGTAGGTAAAATCGGAATCCCCGACTCTATCATTCTTAAGAACGGGCGGCTGACAGAAAAAGAGTTCGATGTTGTAAAGACACACACGACTATAGGCGGTGAAATTCTCAAGAACTCCAGGGCCGGAATTTTGAAAATGGCCCGGGAGATTGCTCTTTATCACCACGAAAAATGGAACGGCACAGGTTACCCTTCCGGCCTTAAAGGAGAAAATATCCCGCTGCCTGCACGCATTGTGGCAATCTGCGATACATTCGATGCATTGACATCCTCGCGGCCTTACAAAGCACCTTATCCTGTCGGCATTTCATGCGAAATAATCAAAAAGGGGAAAGGTACTCATTTTGACCCTGCTCTTACTGATATTTTTCTCTCTTCTGTTGACGAATTAGTCTACATAAAACGGGAGATCGATTCCAAAATTTCAGAAGAAAAGAAACGGGAATGCGCATGGAGCGAGCGGGATATAATTGAGGCTGTCATTCCAAATGCAGCTGCCGGTTTTAACAACCCGTGATTCCTCACCTCAAGTAAATTACAGAGTACCAAGAGGCACCCTTCAGAGACTGATTCAACTGCATGTGTATCCGGGGATACCTGTGTAAACAGATATCCCGCAGATGGCTCTATTGCCCTGAATCTTATTTACCGTTCAAAGCATCCAATACCTGGTAATAAGTATCTTTTTTCTGGTTATTATTGAAAAGCAGTGATTGAGAACTCGCTCCATTACATAGAGCACCACTGAAACTATTCAGCCATGATTCACTATCGTTAATTCCCCAGAAGGTGATAGCCACACATTTTGGCTGGTTCACACAGTACGCTGTAATATCATGATACAGTTGCAGCTGTTGCTGCTTTGTGACTCTGTTGCCGCAGAGATTTATATCCCACTCTGAGATCAACACCTCCAGACCCAAATCTGCATAGTACTGCATATTATCTCTGACCATTTCCGCAGTTGGGATGTTGTTTGGCGGTCCGATATGCATCTGGAAACCGATACCATCCACAGGCACCCCTTTGTCAACCCATCCCTTTACCATGGTGTGCGCGAATCGCGATTTGTCATTATCAGCATCGATACTGTAATCGTTGTAGTACAGTTTCATGTCTTTCATGTTATTGTTATCTGCATACTCTCTGGCGATTTTGAAAGCCAGTTCAATGTAATCGGGTCCTATCTCGTTATAAAATACCGAGTTTCTCATGCGTGCGTTTCCGGAACCATTGTCATTATCAGTTAGAATGGCTTCGTTAACCACATCCCATGCGTAAACTTTATTCCCGAAATGACCCATAACCTTTTCGATATGGTTTTTCATAATGCCAAGCACTCTTTCCCGTCCCCGGGCCTGATTTACCCATCCTGCCAGCTGGCTGTGCCAGACAAGAGTGTGGCCCTTGACCTTTATCCCGTTCTGCTGTGCCCAGTTTACAATTCCATCAGCCTGAGAAAAGTTAAACATGTTCTCACTACCCTCAAGGTTCTGCCATTTCATCTCATTTTCAGCTGTCACATAGTTAAAATCGGCTGTAACAGTGCCATTGAGACGGTTTGGCGATACAGCAGTCCCGATCAGAATATTACGGTTTCCACATGCACCCGCAGCCTTAAGAGTTGTGGCATTGCAAACCTGAGGCGCTACAGTGTCCATATAGATGGTGGTGTCTGAGATTATGTATGAACTAAGCGGTATCTTTTTTTCGATATACCCGTTTTTCTTTACAATCAGAGTATCAGAAACAGGTTCGTTTACTTTAGCAAGCCTGAAATTTTCCCCGGCAACCGAACCTGATTCCTTCAAAAACAAATTATCCCCTATCTGCATTATCGGGCAGGTATATGTTCTACCGTCAACTGCAACGCTCAGTATATTCAGCCCGGGGGCCAGAAACGGCAGTGTAACCTTTTGAGTCGATGGATTGAAATTGGTGATATCCATAGAGAAGAGCTGTTTTCCATTTCCGGATATAACAGCGACTTTCCCGACTGCAATCACTGAAGCGAAATTAAAAATCAGCTCTCTGCCTCTGAGATGAAATTTCTTCGGTGTCGCATTTGATCCATTCATATAAATGGACTTTACCGGAGAAACGAGTGCGAATTTTCCCTCATCATTTGTTGTTGCAGTCAGTTCTGATTCTACACTCAAAGACAAGGCAACATCCTTGAGAGGTCCGCCACCGGTTTTTTTAACTGTTCCGGTGATGTTTACGACCTCAGCCATTGACATCCATATACTGCACAGCAGTATCAGTACAGAAAGATTGAATTGTACCCGAATTGGTGGACACACCTATTACCAAAATATTTTTATTCATGGAGGGTGTGTTCATGT
>JAAYYB010000273.1 GCA_012515615.1 Fibrobacter sp. | reverse complement strand
GTACCTGTTTAGCGCTCTTAAAAACAGGCAATTACTATCTGTTTCAGTTGTTACTTTTTTTGCTGAAAAAAAGTAACCAAAAAAGCAGCCCTCTGCAAAGGCGCTTTAGCTCCCGCACAGGCTTCAGCAAAAAATAATCCTGCTTCCACACCCCTTTATTGGATAGTTGGGTTGTCCTGGTATTAATACTATTCCTGACCTATGCATTTCATCTTGCACCTCGTGCTGGAATATAAAGGGGAGAAGCCGCAACGGATTTTTTTTTGCCCCGCGCTGTTGCAGAGGTAGAGCTCTCATTCTGGCCTTAGAATGTTTTGTCTGGCAGTGTCTGCCTATATCTCATTGGAATGGTAAAGGATAATGGTTGCTGCCCTTTTTCGGAGTTGTCTTCCTGGGTTGTCAAGTGGGAATGGGACGGGTAAGATAATTATGGTATGCTTGTGTCAACTTTTCCTTGAAAGATATTTCCTTTTGATTCCAAGTCTGCAAAAGGGATGTCAAAATACACCAGGTCTTAGCACCTTTGTCTGTTTTGTTTCCGCACGATATCTTTCTGGATATAACGGCCGGTCGTAATCGACGCTCTGCCAGATTATTGGTCGCATCTACATATTCATAGTGCAGAAAAGTGAACAAGTGATCTTTTTGCCTCGATAATCTTTTTAGTACACCAATCGTGGATTCCTGATATCGACGGTACGGAGCTTTTTTGATATCGTTTTTTAATATTTGAAGTGAGGGAATAAGCTCATTGGCCTGGTTTTCCAGGTTTTTTATAGCAGTTTTATATCTGGATTTACTGACTACATTACGGACTTTTTTGATTTGTATCGCACTTTTCAACATGATCTTTATGGCCCGTATCAACTGTAAATCCTCAGGATGTTTACTCACCAATTCCTCTGCTGCATTAAGTGCCTTCAAATGGTGCGCATAGCACTTTTGTTGATCTTCATTTACATCGTCATAAATGGCCAAACAATCACTGACTAATACCCCTTCGTAGTTCTTGCCAAGGATGTCGTAAATCACTTGACGGGCCCGGGAATTAATGACGTGGTACAAACAGTGGTCTTTGTTAGTAAATGTCCATAGCCAATGCTTTGGCTCTCCCACATACCAGCTGGTCTCATCTGCATGGATGACCTCAGAGCTACGGACTGATTCCACAAGGCTATCAAAATCCTCTTTCAGTATACCGGCCGCTTTATGGCCCATGTGTACCAGCCCTCCAGGACTGATATTGAGTCCAAATACATTGTCTAAAATATCGGTTATTTTCCGCTTGGAAAGACCATATTTATAATCCAGATTAAGGGCCAGGTTCCGGGCAACCGGACCAATATAAGTTCCCGCTGCTCCCCGGCCATTACTGATTTTGAGTGGATGATCTGTTTGGATCTCCTGGTCACAATGACTACACTTACCACTGTATGTGGTCAACCTCGTTGTCACTACTTTAGCTACTATGTCTTGAACATATTGTTCCGTTTTCTTTACATCAAGAAATTTACTGTGACCACAACCCGGACATTTTGTTAGCTTCACATCTATGTCCCGGTCTGGTGTTCCGGTAAATTTTCTATAATGGCCTTTGTGACCCGGCTCTCGACCCGGCTTTTTCTTCTTCTTTTTTAACTCCTTTTCATCTCTGCGGAAAGGGGCAGCTTGCCTTTTGGATGCTCTATCTGCCTGCTCAACCTTCGATCTTAAGCTATTTATTTCCTTTCTTAGGTCATTTATTTCCTTCATCTGTGCATCCACAACCCCTTTTAAATTGAGTATGATCTTGATCAATTCTTCCTTTGATAGCTGCTCAAGTTGTAGGTCATTCAAAACCTTGATAGTTTAATTTGGCACATATTACAAAATATTTTAATATATTCCAAATTTTGACACGCTAAACACATACGTCCGCAGAGCGGACCATTCTTCATTGAATCGAAATGATCATCAGAACGGAATCACTTTGATCCCGAAAGTGATGGGGTTCACCGTGTACCCATTATCCTTTTCGGCTTTGAACAGTTCGTTCAATCCATAGGTGCCGTAGAATGTGACCGGACCATAACCAATCTGGCCGATTAATCCGTACTGGAAGTTTTCCAGGTTGTACTTATTCTTGATTTTGGACTTTCTGTTGTCTGTCTTCTGGGACGTTTTACCACCCATCAATACGTTGCCATATACTCCCGCATTGAGATGGAAACTTTTACTTTTCTGATAGGGATTTGTTTCAAGATTGAGCATGACCGGGATGTGCAGATACGAAGCCCGGAGATGGTTTTTCTTATACGACACTTCATTGC
>JAAYYB010000390.1 GCA_012515615.1 Fibrobacter sp. | reverse complement strand
CTTGGAGTTACTCTAACAAATCCTGGAGTATTTTTGATTTTTTCAACACGTATAAGACCGAATGCTTACACAAATAAGAGATTCCGTAAGGGCAAATTCTGCGAGAATACTTTTTGACTATGCTGATATCCTTTGTTATGATGATGATAGCGAAACACCAAGCACAACAACATGGAGCGGACATGATTATCCAATAATAACAACCACAAATTCATTACCGGAACAGACTGGTCATATTTCCAATGCCGGTGCGATGAGATTGGCTAAAGCTATGTGGTGGATGCTTGCAAGAATTGCCGGTTGGGATGGTGGCGCACCTCTTGTTATTGATGACAATCAATACAATAAAGGATATAGTAAAAAAATTGTAACGCATGATAAAATTGAATTTCAACTAGATGAACATCATCCTAAGTGGAGTGCCGCTTTGTATGATTTTCAGGGAATGGAGATCATCAAAAAAACTATCAGGAGCGATCTCCTTACGTTCGATATTTCAACACTTTCTCCCGGTATTTATTTTATTGTTTTGTCCAATGGCAGGGAGAAATTGGTCGAGAAAGTGATTAAGCCTGAATGACGACTGTGAATTGTATTGAGTGCAGGTATGATGTTCAGAGAATAAAGAAATGTACATTAAAATAAAAATGAAAGGGTGTCCCGTTTGTGACACCCTTTTATCATTAAATAAAATCAGTTAAAATGAAAAAGTCTGAGAATTACCGTCCTCATCATTAAGTAGCCAGGGACCGGAGATCTGATTGGTATAATCAGGACAATTATCGCTGGCAATATTGGTATTCAACAGATCGGCAAGTGTACCAATGAACAGATATGTTTTATCAATTGTCAATCCTTCATTCAGGGTAACAGTAACACTACCGTCAACAGCTACAGCTACTTCTCCAATCTGTGTATCTGTATATGATTGCTCCATTGTTATGGAAGGTATGGCAGGGTAATCATTGACTCCAAGATAACCATATCCGCACCATGAATATGTGAACACCTTATTGCCTGTTGTGGCACCCCAGCGGTAGGAACCTGCTTCATCCCAGTACCATGTCTTGACTGCTATTACCAGCGGTTCTTCACATTCAACAAAACAGAAAGTGAGGTTGCTGAGACCTGCCGGATTTCCACTTGGATTGATAGGGGCTGTCAAACCCTGATCACTTTTTACACCGGGGTCGTAGTAGAATACGTTGGATGCATTGCTTCCTTTTACAATAACAGCACCGACACACCATCCGGAAGAAGGATCCATTTCAAATGAAACATAAGTGTCTTCGTTGACGGTAACAGTCAGACCGTAAGCAGAGAAATCAGCATCAAATGTATTTGTTTCTGCATCGTAGTTGATCCTGCCGCTTGTCCCTCCGGGATAATCCCCGATCAGATCTTCACAGGCCAGATTACCCCCCTGGTCACTCTGCATGGTGACCGGGAAAATACCATAGTCTGAAGATATTGGCTCACTAAATTTTTCTACTTTTCTCTTATCACAGGATGTAAATGCTGCAATAATGAAAACGAATGTGATCAGTAGTTTCAGTTTTTTCATTTCAATGATTTTAAATTATTTAATATTTAATTTGTATTAAAAGTAGACAAATAATCTATGTCTTACAACAGGCTTAGACATGGTTTTGATAATATATTAATCAGATTTGATAAAGGATGTTTTCTTTTTGATTAAAATACTACTCATAAACAAAATCATAGTGGCATAATTAAAAATGTATTTTTACTTTTGATATTATATATATTAATGACATGAGATACAGCTTTTCACAAATGACTAAGGTTTTTCTGATTGTTTCCTTTTCTT
>JAAYYB010000272.1 GCA_012515615.1 Fibrobacter sp. | reverse complement strand
TCATTGGATTACAATTATCCAGAAGAAGTATATTTTGCAAGAGTAACCCTAAACCAGGTAGCTTAACATTAGAGATAAACCACTTAAGAAAAGACAATTTTCTGTCTAAATAAATCGACCACTAAAGGAGGTAAAACAAAGGTCGAACTGGCAAAGACTGTTGAAACAAATGCGAAAAAGGCTATCAGTATAGATTCAACTTATGCTCCCAGCCATGTGATCCTTGGTATTTATTATCGTCAGGTTGCTATGGCCGGCAGGTTTCAGAAATCATTAGCACGATTGTTATATAAAAAAAATCTGGAAGGATCACTGAGTGATTCAGAACGAGAATTGCTGAAGGCGATTGCTCTTGATAGTCTGAACATTTTTGCTCATTATGAACTTGCGCAAACATGGCACGCAATGAAACGGAAAAAAGAAGCCAGGGAACAGTTAAAGATAACTCTGACAATACCTGACAATGACAACCAGGCGGCTAAAATTAAACATAAAGCTCAGGAAGATCTGAAGCACTGGTAGTAAAAAGGAAATTAAGAACTTGCCTTAACAGCTCACCGAAACAGGTTATGATAGAAAGCTCCTCATCATTACAGCTCAGTATCCC
The DNA here is from genome assembly GCA_012515615.1 of Fibrobacter sp. Lineage (GTDB taxonomy): Bacteria > Fibrobacterota > Chitinivibrionia > Chitinivibrionales > Chitinispirillaceae > JAAYIG01. The sequence continues at coordinate 4,397 of JAAYYB010000272.1, read as the reverse complement.
TTATTTACTAATGGCGGGAAATTCCTTCACCACGCTTCACACCCCAACTGCATCCCCTTTCCTTTATCGGGCGACAATGAATAAGGAGAGGCGGATCCACTAACCACCAGTATTTTAAGGGGTGCTCACTACCGTTCGCCCCTACTATCATCTAATCTCAACAAAAAATCACCCGGAAATGTCCGAAGCACCTATACATAAGGGATAAGTGCAATTATCCTACTCTGTCTGTCTTATTGAAAAGGCCGGGAGTGTGACGGCCCGCCTTTTAAATACCCTGTCGCGTAAAGAAAGAAAAGGAATCTCTATCAGTTTTGCTGCTCCTATGCCCCAGAGAACAGAAACGAGGAAATAGATAAGGAACTGGAGCCGGTTGTCTACAGAACCAAGGTATTCTCCATGATGCAGGAATCCAAGGACATATTTAATGATGAACATGTGCCAGAGATAGATGGAATAAGAGTAAAAACCGATTCGGCAGATCCATCCATAACAGAATTTCCCTGTAAATCGTTTTACCATATCAGCAAGGGGCTGATTGACTAAAAAGGAAAGCACGATAGCCCCGAATCCTAAAGCTTTACATGTGTGACACATGGCATAAGCTGCTGCAGAGGTGCTGTCGGACCCGGATCCCAGTAAAGAGAGCACAATACCGCATATAAGCAGCTGTATGCTTTTCCTGCCTGTATAATTTACAAACTTTGGGCTGAAATGGACCATGTAAGAAATAAGCACACCTATCGCAAGGGCATCTAACCGTAGATGGGTCGGTGTAAAATGTGTCCAGAAATCATAGGGTTTAATATTGAAGGTAATGGTTCTAAAAATCGGGCAGAGTACAATTACAGTTATCAGAAGCGCAGGAAGAATTGCTGATATTTTTTGAGTGTTCATTTTTAGCAGAGTGGTTATTATCAATACAATAAGAAAATAGAAATGTGCCTCTACAGCCAGGGACCATGTGTGCACGTACATCCCACCGAAATAGTTTTGGGTAAATGTCAATTCCGAAAGGATAGAACCGGGAGAATAAGGCCAGTCTCCGGAAAATAGTGTTTTTCCAAAAGAGATAAGCAGAGTGACAAATATCAGCACATAAAACCCCGGGTATATTTTAAGTGCCCTTCGTGCAAGAAAAAGAAACGGCCGGATATTTCCAAACCTCTTGTATTCAGAGAAAAGCAGTCCTGAAACCAGGTATCCACTGAGCACAAAAAAAAGGTCTACCCCGCTGGCACCCCGTTTCTGAATCCATGGGATAAGTGCATGGTGATTAAAGAGTACAAGAATGATGGCAATGCCGCGCAGGAAATCAAGCTGGTGTATTCGGTTTTTTTCTCCGGTTTTTTTTGAGTCGGAGAAGCAGACCGGTTCGGAAATATCAGCTTTGTGTAGTACCGGGTTATCCATTAAGGAACAAGACCTTTTCTCTGGGCATAAGGGGCTGAACTCTTGGCCAACTTTAGACCGTTTCACATTATATACTTCTTGCATTACAGGGACAACTTTTTCTGCGACACACCTATTTCTCTTTGTGAAAAGGATTCTTCAGAAAAAAATCTATGATCTGTACCTCCGTATTGGCCGCGGTTTCCATTAAACACACAACTTGATATCCCCATGCTCAGCGATCAGTCGACACGTACCCCAGTAAATTTCGTTCACATTCCCGATATCCGGATGACATTGAGCCAAAAAGTTAGTAAATGGTTTAATAGAATAAAAACCGGAAATAAGATCGGAATTTAAACGGTAGAGTAGCAAAGTACACAAAGGAAAAACCGCAAAGGTGAAAAAATGAGGACACAAAGTATAAATGCTCTGCGTTTTAAACTCTCATCTTGAATAATAGCAGAAGTATTATATGAAAACAATAACGACGTTACCACAGGGACGGAACTCTTCTCTCCGGCGGCATTTTACTTTAAAGTGCCAGACCAGCCCGGCATGAATACAGAGAATGGGAAGCTGCAATAAAATCAGTTTGAATAGTTCCGACAACAAATTAATTTCATTAAAGTTTGTCTTTTAATAAGAGGTGACCACATGTCTAAACTTGTCAAAGGCGATAAAGCCCCGGATTTTGAACTTCAGGATCAAAGCAGCACAGATGTGAAGCTCAGCGGATACCGCGGACGAAAAGTGCTGCTTTATTTCTATCCCCGGGCGGAAACTCCCGGATGCACCGTACAGTCATGTTCTGTGCGGGATGCCCGTGATGAAATGGCTGAGCTGGGTGTGGCGGTTATCGGTATCAGTCCCGATCTGCCGAAAAAACAGGCTTCGTTTGACAATAAGCACAACCTGCGGTTCCCGCTGCTTTCAGACCCTGAACACAAAGCCGCCGATGCCTACGGGGTATGGGGTGAAAAGAAGATGGCAGGTAAAAAGTACATGGGGATTATCCGGTCAAGTTTTCTCATTGACGAAAAGGGGAAAATAATTGAGGCCTGGTATAAAGTTTCCCCCAAAGATACCGTACCCAATGCGATGAAAGCGTTGAAAGAAACGAAATGATCCGGGGTCCTGCTTTCGCGGGAATGACAGACCCGGGCGGCAATCACCCCTGATCAAGCTCGCTCTCCTCCACAGTCTCATCGGCACAATCTTCTCTCATATCCCCCAGCAGTGTCTGGGATTCGGGGACCGGAAGTTCCTCCACCTTTCTAAGATGTCTGTCGATGGCGCGTGTGCGCACCTGTACTTTGTCAATTGAACTCGATGCCTCGTTAAGCTTTTTCTGCACCATCTCCAGTGTCTTATCATATTTGGACCATTCGGTTTTAACTGCTCCCAGAAGTTTCCACACCTCGCCGGTTCTCTCCTGAATCGCAAGTGTACGAAATCCCATAAGAAGACTGTTAAGGATTGCCCAGAGCGTTGTGGGTCCGGCAATCATGACATGGTATGTGTTTTTGATCTTTTCAACAAGCCCGGTGTTGCTGATGACCTCCGCGAAAAGACCCTCTACAGGAAGATAGAGTATACCGAAATCGGTTGTCTGAGGCGGGTCGATATATTTGGAACTTATCGTTTTTGCGCACCGGTCAATCTCTATGGCAAGACTCCTTACCGCAGCTTCGGTTTCAACCCTGTCTGCCTTCTCGCGTGCATCAATGATACGCTGGTAGTCTTCAGCCGGGAACTTGGCGTCTATTGGAAGCCATACGAATTCGCTTCGGTCCTCGTTTTTTACAGGAAGTTTTATCGCAAATTCTACCCGGTCGGCGGTTCCTGTTGTGGAGACATTTTTCCCGTACTGCTCAGGTGTCATTATCTGCTCAAGCATCAGTTCAAGCTGAACCTCGCCCCAGATTCCGCGCGTCTTGACATTTGTTAAAACCCTCTTGAGATCCCCGACCCCGTTTGCCAGAGACTGCATCTCCCCGAGCCCCTTTGACACCTGCTCAAGTCGTTCGCTCACCAGTTTGAAAGATTCACCAAGGCGCTTCTCGAGTGTGCCCTGAAGCTTCTCATCAACGGTCTTTCTCATCTCCTCAAGCTTTACTTCATTACCGGTCTGTATCTCTTTGAGCTTTCCCTCAACCGAAAGCTTGAGTTCGTTTATTTTCTTTTCATTCGATTCCCTGAGCTGGACAAGCTTTCCCTCGAAACTCTTCAGCTGCTCCATCTGTATGTTTGACATCTTTGACATCTGGTTGAATATCTCCTGCCTGAAAGAGCCCAGCTGCCCGGTAAGGGTTGCGCTGAAACTGTTTACAGAACCGGAGAGCTCTTCCCGGGACTGCTTGAGATCTCTGGAAAAATCGGCCCGAAAGCCGGAGATCTCTCCTTTGACAGCACTCTCCGTCCGCTCATAACTCTTTTCAACAGATTCCAGGAGATGCTTTACGGAACCCGGGTCGATTACCTGTTTACGGAAAAGAATCAGAATCAGAAAACAGACCGCAACAGCCTGCAGGATGGCAATTATGACAAACAGGATAGTAGTACTCATGAATTTTCTCTCTTTTAGCCTTTGATTAATCTCAGAATGAGGCAGATTTCAGCCGGCCGCAGATAATGATAAGTTTTTTGGCTCTTCAGACATTTCCGGGTGTTTTTTTGTTACATTCTAAGCTATTATCAACTGTAAATGATTTATTTCAAAAAGATTAGAACGGATGCCTTCGGCGACCTACTTTTGTCACTCAGTTCTTTAAAGGTAAGGAGTCCAGTACTATCGTACTGTTTCTATTATATTCCTTTTGTCCAAGGCAACAAAAGTAGGCAAAAATGCCTGGGAGCCCCGCACTGGCGCTTACGTGCGTTTTCGCCGGGGAGGGGCCATAAACTCGCGGACAATGGCCCCTAAGAGAAGACCGGCGAAAACACGCATGCGCCAGTGACCGGGGCGGATCCACTAACCACCAGTATTTTAGGGGTGCTCACTA
>JAAYYB010000372.1 GCA_012515615.1 Fibrobacter sp. | reverse complement strand
ACATTGAAATCTGCTTCTCACGCTTACTCAGCTGTTCCCGGTTCAGAACAGGGAATCGAAGAAGAGAATACAGCACTTCCTCGCCTACTGTGCTTCTTGTATAGTTCAGCCGCTTAAAGACCGAATCCATGTTCAGGTCATCCCAAGTAATATCGTCTATACAGAAAGGATGATCGGCCTGTTTGGCCAGAAGGATGGATTTTCTGTTTTCTGCTATAAAAACTCTGTCTTTGCCAGGCTCCTTACTGCCCCAAAGCTGTTTTAAATATGATATCATCCGCTTTTTTTTAGCAGCTTTATCACTGATGACAAAGATAACGATGATACCGGCAATAACCAATATTGTCAGCAGAACAAATGTTGTCTGGCTCAAATTAGAACACTCCCTTAAAAAATGTTTTAGTTTCATCCTGATCATGGAGAAAGGGTTTATGACACTTTGGGGAAGATTTCCAGCTCCGCCGGAAATAACACGGGAGAAGAATTCTTTGCTACGCTCAGAATGACGATGTTGCCCGGTACCGTTCAAGCGGAATAGCATTGATTTGCCTATGTCTGGGCTGCTTTCAACGAGATGTAGCGGTTTACCGCATCCAGCGTAAACTCTTCCGGTTTGGATTCCATTGCCGGAATTCCGGACATCTCCAGAATGGAGAAGGTTCTTCTTCTGTCATCAAGCAGCTTCAGCGCTGCACTCTTTGTAAACGCATCTTCGTTTTGTTTTACCTTTTTCTCCGCCTCGGCCACCAATAAGGGGTTTTTAATGCTTAACACAACCACCCTGTGTCGTGGCGCATAATTGTGCCAGGCAGTAGTGATCTCACGGGCATGCTCAAAGTTGTAGGGATCGGTGAACAGCAGAATCAGGCATCTGCGGTTTTGCACCTTTTGCAGTGTTGAAAATGCCTTTTCATAATCGGCAGAGGTCTCACTGATCTCAATATTATACAGGCTTTCGGCCAACCTTTGGAAATGAACCGTACCCTTCGAGGGCTTGACCATCCTGCGGATGTCGCTGTCAAAGGCCATCAGCCCGATATTGTCCCCATGGTTCATCGCAGTTTCGGCCACAATGAACGCGGCATTTACCGCATAATCCAACCGGGTGATCCCCTCAATCTCCTCGTTCATGACCCGGCTTGTGTCCATCAGAATGTAAACGTACTGGTTCCTCTCGGGTTCATACCGGTTTACATGCAATCGACCTTCCCGGGCAGTCACCGTCCAGTTAATGTGCCTGAAATCATCCCCATCGCTGTATTCCCGAATGCTTTCAAATTCGGTGCCAACGCCAAGCTGGCGAACCTTTTGGAACCCGGTTAACAGCCTTCGCTTCTGGATCATTAACAGATGGTGATTGCGCATATCCTTCAGGTTAGGGAACACCTTGATGGTGTCGGAAATCTGCAGGGTTTTTGAGCGGACGCAAAGCCCCAGTACACCGGTTATCCGAAGGTGCAGATCCACAAACCGGTACTCCCCGCGCTTGATGGGCTTAACCCGGTATGAGACGGTTTTTTCCTCCCGACCTGCCATTTCAAAAGTGATCACTTCATTTTCGGTACCGAAGCTATCCGGGATACCATCCCGGATTTGTGCGCGCAGCGGATGCGCAATGGGGTTCTCGACGACCAGATCAATCTGGTTCCATACCGAAAGGGAGAGCTTTTGATCCATCACCCTTCGAATTTCAAAGCTTTCGGGGGATGGTGTCAGGGAAAAGTCCACAGCCAGCAGAATGAACAGCAGCACATTATATACCAAAAGGGCATAGAGGCCTATTCCCGGTACCAGTGACATTGCTGCCGGAATAATTCCCAACAGGATTAAAATGATGAAGCGTTTGCCAACAAACATAATTTATCCTTTACCTGGGTATTTCAACAGTTTTAACGATACTGTCCAGGATGTCGTCCACCGTTACGTTATCCAGCTGAGCTTCAGGCCGGACGATCACTCTATGCCGCAGCACCGGATGAATCACCTCGACCACATCCTCCGGAATAACGAAATCTCTTCCTGAGAATGCTGCCAGGGTT
>JAAYYB010000271.1 GCA_012515615.1 Fibrobacter sp. | reverse complement strand
TGGTGAATATCTTAAAAACATGCCTATCCGATTTTTTGTACTATGGTAAATACCTGATCGTAATACGTTCTGTCGGTACTACATTATATTATTTTTATTTAACGGATTAAATTATGAAAAAACTGCTGTTTGGAATAATACTGCTGATTTATACTGGAACTCTCTTTGCACTGGAACCTGATCTTCAGTTTGGGAATGCTGACAGCTCAGGAGTGCTCTTTAAGCCGGCCATGGCTGGTGCGGCGTCTCTTCTGGTGCCCGGGGGAGGGCAGATTTATACTAAGCATTATCTCAAGGCTGGTACATTTCTTGCACTCGAAGCCATTACCGCTTCCTTTGGATATTACTGGTATAAGACATCCAAGAACAGATCAGAGTTGGCCCTCGATTTTCTAAAAGAGGTTAAAGGGGATACTGGGATCGACAGCGCCAGAGGGGTGGAGAGATACAGGATGAAAAAACACGAGGCTCTGGAAGCCAGACATAAATTCTACAATGCGATGTCCTGGACAGTAGGTGTGCATGCTTTTAATGTGCTTGACGCCCTGGGAGGGAGCGGACTCATTAAAAGCGGCGGCTACAGAGATCCGGCTGTTGCAGGATGGCTCGCGGCGATTCCGGGCCTGGGGTTGGGACAGATCTACAATGGTTCTCTCTCAAAAGCCGGAATGGTCCTTATGACGCAGGTGTCTCTTGGGGCTGTGGCCTTTAATTACCACAGGTCGATGAAAGAGGCCGAAAAACAAATGGCTTTTAATAAAGATAAATTATCCTACAATGAACTCGAGATTAAAAACACAATATACGATGAGTTCAGTGGTGACTGGGAATCTAAGCGCCGCGGTGCATTCCGTAATAGAAATACCTACCTCTGGTATTCACTGTTTTTCTACTTTTACAGTATCTTCGATGCTGTAGTCGATGCTCATCTTCACGACTACAATGACAAAATGATATTATGGCCTGATCTGGTTCCAAAAGATGATGGCGCGCAGTTATTATTGAATGTAAAATTTTAACGGGTTAACTCTCTCTGAAGGATGGTGAAAAATGACTGTAACCTTAAAAGACATCGCTGAACGCGCCGGTGTGACCAGCGCCACTGTCTCGATGGTGATTAACAATAAACCGAATATCTCCGATGCCACACGAAAAAAAGTTCTCAAGATTGCAAAGGAATTAAACTACTATCCTAATGTGATCGCCAGAGGACTCGCCACAAAAAAGTCTAATTCAATCGGGGTCATTGTTCCCAACCTGGCATCCTCCTTCGTTGTCAGAGTGCTCCAGGGAATTAAAAGCACCAATCGCGACATTGAGTACACTGTTCAGCTATTCGATACTGTGGGACAGAATGAGAGCGAGTCTCAGCTTTTCCAGAGGATGGCGCGCGAACGGCGTATCGATGGGGTGATTCTTATCAGCTCGACAGTTACCGAAGAGGATCTTAACATATTTCGTGATGAGAGTGTTCCCAGCATTGTTGTAGCCAGAAAATGTGAAAATCTGGACTCCGTTTATGTTAATAATGAACAGGGCGCTGCAGAGGCAACCGATTACCTGATCAGTAAGGGTCACACCAGCATTGCATGTGTGATCAGCCGCAAGCACGGTCTCCCTACCGAGGAGCGCCTGCAGGGATACAAAAACTCCCTCATGCGACACAATATCGCATTTAATCCCGAACTTGTTTTCGATGTTGATGATGACACAATGCCCAATGGGGAAGAGGTTTTCCGAAAAATCCATCAGGTCAAGCCCGCAGTTACTTCGGTTTTTGTGCCTGCAGGAGACATGGTTGCGATCGGTATCATTAAAGAGGCCAAAAAAGAGGGTCTCCGGATTCCCCAGGACTGTGCGGTAGTAGGTTACGATGATATTCCGGCTGCGGAAGTCGTAGAGCCATCTCTAACCACGGTCCGTCAGCCCAAGCTTGAGATGGGCGATTATGCGATCAACATGATTGTTGACAAAATAGAAGGCAGGGAGTCGGGCATTAAGCACAAGGAACTGCCTACCAAGTTTATAATTCGTGAATCTGCATGATTACGAATTACGACTATAAATTGCGGGATTTAAAAAAGGTCATTTAGAAGCGATTTGCCCACTGATGATTGTGAAGAACTTATAGGAATTCTTGGCACTATTCAAAAGACCTTAAAAAAAGAAAAATAGTTCTCGAAATTAAACGTATTAATTATATATTATGGACTGTAATTCGTAATTGAACGATTATAGATATTTAGTTTTAAATTATAATTTGTAATTGAGAATTCACATTAAAATTCGGGGGTGTACTGGCTTTCGACGGGAGGCAGGAGATACTGAGCAGCATGTCGAGGAGCATCGGTTGGCCTCGTTAATCATCCGGTGAAAATCATAATTGCCGAAGATTATTCTTACGCAATGGCTGCCTAATAAGGCGGCAACTCGAATGTGGAGCGCACTTCTTTGCATTTGAGCTATTAAGGTGCTGGTCGGGAAGGGGGTGCCGATTTCCCGATAAGATTCCGGCACTGGCCTTTTTGTAAGCGGGTCCGTTCGCGCACAAGAGGGTGAGATTAAAAGGCGGGCTAAACATGTAGCGGCTCATATTGAATGGCTTTCGGACAGGGGTTCAACTCCCCTCACCTCCACCAATTGTAAACTTCGAACCCTTCTCTCGCGGAGAATACCGCGTGAGGAGGGTTTGTTGTTTTTGGCCGATTTTCCAGTGAATTTCGCCATATTTTGACCCGCCGACATTTCTCCACAATCGGACTTGGATTGACATGAGGAACTGCATTTTCCCTACATTTTCTCTGTTCTCCGCCGGATTCTCCGTTTCTTTCGGACTAAGTCCGAAACTCCTCAAACTGCGTTTAGCCATTGAAATATATAGGGTTATGAAAAATAGGCCAAAAATCGGGTTGTGAAACTTCAACACTCGGTGAAAATTCAGAGAATGGATTTCGAACCATGAGTCCGATTTTGAAGAGACAGTATTTGGGAAGCGGAGTTAACTTTAATTTCACAGCCATTCAAAGCACCGGATAGAGAAAAGGCCGGTACGGTGATGAACCCGTCCGGCCTGAAGCTTTCCCGAATTACTGGAGAAGCTCGCTGACTATGCGATCCCGAATTTCCTCCGCTGCTCGTCCCACTCTTCCGGGAAATTCTCATTAAGGATGGTCAGCGAAAGACCATCGGGTTCTTCCCCGTTGATGATCCGCTGAACAATATCGGGCGCGAGAGTCGAGAGCTTCATGATTCGGGTAACATAGGAGCCGTCAACGTTCAGCCGTTTTGCCAGGTCCGCGATTGACTTCACCTTGCCGCTTTCGATAAGTTCTGTCCAGGCAAAGGCACGAGCCAAGGATTGATGCATCGGCTCCTGAATCGTGGATGGCCGGTTGCTATCCTGCTTGTCGATAGTCTTTGCGGTGAACACGAGCTTTCGACCCTGCTTGCGCCTGAGAAACATCGGAATGTGGATCCGAATATTTCCATTTTCGGCTACAGTCATAGTGGCCTGTTTCGTCACGATTTCCTCTCCTTGATTTCGACAGTCAGACCGGCAAGCTCGGTGATCAATGTCGCCAATCCCCCGGTTCTCACTTCCATATCGATCCCCGTTTCCCGCACTTCGATCTTCTCGACAATCAGCCGGATCAGCCGATTTCGCTCCGCCGGATAGAGCACGTCCCAGAACTCCTCGATATTCTGAAAGGCCTCCGAGATATCCCTCTCGGTAATATTGGCGGTGGTAACCGCTGATTTCTGCTCAGTCACATTCGTTAGTGCTCTCGACAATTCAATTGCCCGCTGGTTGACCTGCATCAGTTTCTGTTCCTTATCCGGCTTTGTGCATTCGGGCCTCATGAGTTCGATAGCTTCCCGACGCAGTCCCGCCAGCTCATCAGAAATTTCATTCTTCCGCTTTTCGAGCCGATCTATTTCTGCCCGTTCTAGTTCACGAGCCGCGAAGAAAGTCTTGGCTACCAATGTCGGCGACCGGAACACGGCTCCCAATTGGTGGACAACCGCACTTTCGATCTCACCTGCAGCCACGCGCCGAACCGGGCATTGACTCACCGCACGTTTCGTGTCTCTTTCGCACAAGTAATAGGAATAGCGTCGCCCGTTTTTCTTTGCGTAAGTCGGCCCCATGGAAGAATCACAATGGCCGCAGCGAATGACACCTTTGAGCGGTGCCACAGTTTCTGCTCTCGATAGTGCGACCTTGATCGGTTTGTTCTCGGAAAGGATCTTCTGTACCGACTTCCAGATTTCGACATCCACGATGCCTTCGTGCTCGCCTTCATACTGCCGATCTTTATGCGCGATCTTTCCGACATAAATGCAGTTGTTAAGAAGCCGGTAGACATGAGAGGTATTCCATTCTCCGCCAGAACGTGTCCGTCCCTTCTTGGTAGTCCAGCTCTTTGTCCTATATCCCTGCTCGTTGAGTTCCTGAGCCATCTTCTTCGCGGATCCAAGTTGAGAAAAGCGTCTGAAGATATGTCTGACGACCGGCACCTCGTAGTGGTTGACGATCAGCTTCTTGTTCTCCCGATCGATATCGTATCCCAGGATCGGAACACCGCCACAGTACTTCCCCCGCCGCTTGGCAGCCGCGACTTTATCCCTGATGCGATCACCTATTACCTCACGTTCGTATTGTGCGAAGGTCATGAGAATATTGAGCATCATCCGCCCGGTCGAGTCGGTCGTGCTGATTTGCTGAGTGACGGAAACGAAACAAACATCCTTCTTGTTGAAGGAGTCGATCATTTGTGTGAAATCGAGAAGCGAGCGGGAAAGCCGGTCTATCTTGTAAACGACAATGATATCGACTTTGGCGTCATCGATGTCCCGAAGCAGCTTCTGCAAGCCCGGCCTTTCCATCGTTCCACCGCTGAACCCACCATCGTCATATCTATCCGGCAATGCTCGCCATCCGAGCAGCTTCTGACTTTCTATATACGCTTCCGCAGCATCCCTCTGAGCATCCAGTGAGTTGAACTCTTGATCCAGTCCTTCCTCATGACTCTTGCGTGTGTAAATTGCGCAACGAATGATCTTTTTCTGGTTTGCGTTACTCATTCGCATCTTCCTCTATGGTCGTAACCGACGATTTCTTGATTCCGAAAAAGACCTTCCCGTTCCATCGAGTGCCGGTGATCTCACGAGCGATGGCGCTGAGGGATCTGAACAGCTTTTTGTTGTATTCGAAGCCATGCTCGTGAACCAGGACTTCATGCCGAATCCCATTCCAGAAGCGGACAAATCGTGTCCCGGCAAGGTGCTGGTCACCTTCAGGTTTGTCTGTCGCGAGCACGACATTGGCTGATGCCACCTGATCACCACTCGCGATTTCGGAGAGGACATTTTTGGCGGCTTGCGGGAGGCCGCCGAAATAGAGCTCCTGAATTCTGTACGCCAATCGCTTCATCATGAACTGGCTTTTGTAGGAGGGCGCTTCGGTTCCGTAGAGTTCATTCCATTTGGCCCGTAGCTCATCGATCGACAAGGTTCTGAGCAGCGCGAGCTGCCTGATCACCGATTCCCGAAGCCCCTGGCCCTCGGTCTTTTTTGTGGTAGTTTCGCTCATCATGACTCCTGATTCTTTTGGCCTTTTTTCGCCGAACCTTTCGGACTCGGGTTGTCATGAATTTGCGACAGGTGACCATGGAAAATCAAGTCTTTCTCTCCATTCGGCACATCTTCTAACTCGTACAATTTCAGTGCATTGCGACTATTCTTGAGCCGCCATACACCCAGCGCGAGGATAGAGGCTGCATTATTCAGATCGGTAGAAAATGTCGATTTCGTACACACGTCAGATCTCCCCGGAATGCACGGTAAGAGTCAATCGGTTCATCGCACCCGCAATCGGATTCGAGTTCTTTATTTACCGCGCCCGGATACCGGATGTCGAAATTCAGGATTTCATTGACCAAATATCTGTTTGGGTAGTATTTTTGGTCGAATAACATAGATCGAGACTTGCGGTTTTAAGCAATGGAAGGATTCCCCTGGATGGGAAAAAAGAAGATCGACGCCATTACCCCTGCCCAAACAGAAGCGCTCGAAGCTCTCTGCAGATTCGCCGATGAGAAGGGTTACCCTCCGACGGTCATGGAGCTTAGTGCCATTCTCGGAATCAGTCAGGCAAGCGCTTACGACCGGATCAATCAGCTCGTATCGAAGGGGTATCTCAGGCGCGAAGACTGCAAGGCTCGTGGATTGACCGTTACGAACAGGACGGGAGAGATCGCGATGGAGCTGGTGCCGGTTCCCATCATCGGAGCAGTCGCTGCCGGGCAGCCGATTTTTGCTGAAGAGAATTTCACCGGCGAAGTACTGGTCGATTCACAAAAGGTGCGATCGGGCAGACATTTCGCCCTTCACGTTTCGGGTAAGAGCATGATCGGCGCTGGAATCGACGACGGGGATCTGGTGATCGTGCGGCAACAGGCGTTGGCCGAAAATGGGGATATCGTGGTCGCCCTACTCAACGATGATGCAACAGTGAAGCGACTGAAAATTCTCGATGGACTGGTCGAACTGATACCAGAGAACGAAAACATGAAACCTATCCAAGTCGCCCCGGAGGACGATATAAAGATCCTCGGCAAGGTGGTTGGCTGGACAAACAATAACCAGAATTCGAGAGCGAGAAAAAGGACCGCTCAGGAGTGAACCCAAATGGCCAGTTCCATACCACGACGTTTCTGCAAGCCCGAGATGCTGCGCAAAATCGGGACAAGATATTTGGTGGAATTTTTAACACCATACGCGTCTTACTTGAGCGGACGAAATCTCGACCTCCCGGTGATCAATTCACATGACGATTACAAAATCGACTATGACCTGTTAAGCGATATACTGCTCGATCCGAACAGCGAGACACCTTCGGAATTGTCCGAAGCGCTCTTTTATGTCAATGAGCTGTCTTCGAACGATGCTTTCGACATTCTGCAGGAAGCGATCAAAGGCACAGAGCTCGATGCGAAAATTTCTTCCAGAGCATCTGCGTGCGATCTGGCAATCCAGATATGGATGACCAACCGGGAATTGATCGAGAGAATCCACGCGGAGCAGTATATCACCAATATCCGCTCTTTCAGGTATTTCAAGACCGAGAAAGATCCGGTGCCTGAATTCACCACACCTTCCCGGCAAACGATTCATGCGATCGAAGACGATCTGAACGACTGGTTCAATTCGAAAAGACGAGGTCGCTCTGCCAAGATCTCGATGCTGCCGAAAGGAACCTACGTTTGGTTTCTGGTACGGCATGGTGAACCATTTACACGCGAGAGCGTTATCGAAGACGGTAAGAGCGCACCGCTTTTCTTCCAGCCGGAAAAAACGGATGTCGTCATATACAACACTTTCCTTGGTGAAGTTCGTATCCATGCGAAATCGAAAGGTGCTATCGATAAATACCGTGAAGTGTTCGGCCTGCATCTTTTCGATGACAAGGAGTTCTTCACGGACGAAAGTAAATTCACGCTTGAACCTCTCATCACCGACAGAGAGCAATCACTGCTGTGCGGTGATGTTCCTGAAATTCTCGATATCAAACTCGTGGAGATTTCCATTTTCCGTGGCGGCGCTCATGGCATGACCGAGGTTCGCAAAGCCGATGACCTGTTTGCCGCAATACAGGATGGCGGATACGATTTCATTCCTTCAAGAAATTCGATTACAAAAGCGAGTTTCAAGGTGCTCTTCAAGGGGGCGAAGTCGCCTCGAACCATCAGCATCAACTCCGGTAACCGGGCACAATTCAAGCGTGACGATGACGCGGAACACCTGGAAAAGTGGCTTGGTCTCAGAGGGTTCATTCGCGCTCGCGTGACCGAAGTGGTGGGCGCTTGACGTGGAGCCATGGAAATATATCGCAACGCTAATGGTGCTCTACGGACATCCTTTGGAGTTGTTGAAGATTTTTTAATGCAGGAAGTACATGAGAATGTAGCATTTCGAATTGAAAAATTGAAAAATGATATATGTTATTCTTTTAGTGATGTCGAAATTCAACGAAATCTGGAAAATTTTATCCGCCCCTTCGATTTATCAAAAGCACCTCTTATCAGAGTCGGATATTGCAGAAACACAGGGTCCGAAACGCTACTTTTATTTGATATGCATCACATCATTGCGGACGGTCATTCAATGGGGATTCTTACAGCAGATTTGCTAACATTTTTTCAGAAGAAAGCGATTCCTGATAGACTGACATCTTATGTAGATTATGCTGAATGGTATTTTCAGCAAAAGAAGGAAAACCGTTTTGAAAACCAATTACAGTTTTGGAAAAAGGAGTTTGAACAACCTATTACAAAACTTCTTTTTCCCAGCTCAATTTATAATGAAATCTTGGATGAGATAAATACGATATCTTTCAAATTTCCGGAATCTCTATCGATTAAAGTCTCGGATTTAACCAAAAGAGAGAAAGTATCAGAGTATTCTGTTTTGCTCTTAGCTTATTATATCCTCCTCCTAAAATACACAGGTGTAAATGATCTTATGGTTGGTTCCCCTGTGAGTGGTAGAACTCGGTTTGAATTTGAGAAAATAGTTGGTTTATTCATGAATGTACTTCCTTTCCGGATTAACATAGACAGTTCACTATGTCTGTTGGATTTTATTCATAATGTTTCAAAAAAAGTGATAAGTGTTCTTGACAATCAGTATTTTCAGCCTGAATGGATTTCTGATTATTTTAAAGTACCTGCAAATAAGGGTGTGCAGGGCCTTTATGAGGCTGTATTTATTTTTCAAAATTTTGATTTTTCTGGTGCATCTGTAGAAGAGCTGAATTTCACAACACACAATTTTAAAAATAGAACAGCTAAAAATGCGTTAACATTAGAAATTCATAAGATTGCAGAAAACTTCAGTATTGAATTTGAATATAATCCAAGAATTTTTGACAAAGAAACTATAAGTGAATTCGCAGAGAACTACTTTCAAATTATAGATTCGATTTTTGGAGAACCCAGGCAAACAATCGCAGAAATAGAACTGAACAGTTCCCTGGAAAATGTTGATGTTGACGATGCTGATTTTGTGATGAATATATAAGGGTATCAATAATATGGCTAATCTATTTCAGAAACAACTAAAAATTAATAATTCTGCAAGCCAAGGGAACTACTGGCGGGATAAACTTGGTGATCCTTTTACTGTTACCGAATTTCCAACTGTCAGCAAAGTTACTTGCTCTGGAGATGAAACGAATATAAGAGTTCCGACTGATATAGTTGAACAGTTCGCAAAATTCACCAATAATTCTCCATCATCGCGCTTTATATTTCTTATTTCTGGAATTATTTGCCTACTTTCAAAATTGACCGGGAATACCGATATAGTTCTGGGTGTTCCAATTCCAAAACAAAAAAGTACGAAAAAGCTAATCAACAGTTTTGTCCTCTTACGTCAAAAGATAAGACCAGAAATGTCTCTAAGAGATCTGTTGTTTAGCATTAAGGAAGATCTTTCACAATCTCTAAAAAACGTAAATTATCCACTGGATGTTGAACTTGCTGAATTGGGTCTTGATCATTCATCTGTTATGGTTGTGGTAAGAGATGATTCTATTCATGAGGGTTTTGGCAGTTTTTTCAACGGAAGTACTCGCATTACTTTTTTTGAAATAGATGGCGAATTCTACTTAAAAGGTGTTGTCAATGTTAAAAATGTCAAATTAGCCAAGTATTTGGGCTATGTTATTAAAATTTATCGATTACTTTGCGATAGCCCCGATATGTTTATAAATAAAATTGATCTTGTTGACGAAACCGAACGTCTTTCCTTGTATTGTAAAATGCATGGAGAACAGCGCCATTTGGAAGAGGACGAAGGGATAATTGAGCTAATAGAAAAGCAAATTTCAAAATCGCCAATGGCAATTGCAATTGAAACGGAAGATACCAAAGTAACTTTCAGTGAACTAAAAGCACAAATGTTGTATGCTGCAGGTATTCTGGCTAAAAATGGAATTAAGAAGGGTGATGTGGTGATTTGCCGGTGTAATCGCTCAGTTCATCAGATTGCATCGATTCTGGCGATTCTGAAAATTGGGGCAGTTTGCTTTCCTGTTGACACCGATTGTCCGGATGAAAGACTTGTTTATTATATAAATGATTGTAATGCCGAATATATGCTTTGCAGTGATAATTGCGAATCTTCGAAATTTCCAATTCTATGCATATCCATCGATTGGTCATTATTTGGCAATGAAGTATTAAATGTATCAGATGGTTTTGTGGAAGTTGGCAAAAAAGATTTAGCTTATGTCATTTACACTTCCGGATCGACCGGCCAACCTAAAGGCGTATTTCTCACCCATGAGGGAATAATAAATCATGCTTTGACAAAGATTGATGTCTGTCAGTTACGAATGACAGATAAAGTTTGCCAAAATTTCAATATGGTATTCGTTGCTTCTATCTGGCAAATTGTCGCGCCCCTTATGGTTGGCGCATCCATTACCATTGTTAGTGAAAAAGTGCGAAAAGATCCTGTATTGCTACTTGATTTTATAAAAGAAAAGAAGGTGAATTGTACCCGAATTGGTGGACACACCTATTACCAAAATATTTTTATTCATGGAGGGTGTGTTCATGTCCAAGAAAACAAGAAAGAAATATGATGCTTCCTTTAAACGGGAGGCGGTCCGCATA
>JAAYYB010000270.1 GCA_012515615.1 Fibrobacter sp. | reverse complement strand
TTTGTAAATGGCGGATTTGAGGCACTCGGCCACATCATCAGAGAAAACGGGACAATTCTGATGCGTAATCCCCAGATCCGCGGAACCGATGTATCACCGGAGCTTAAAGTCATGTCAATCGACATCGAAACGCAGGCATCGACAGGACGTATCTACAGTATTGCATGTCATGGCACAGGTGATGCCGTTTTCATTGAAGGCAAAGGTGAGAGCAGGGATTGGATCTTCTACTGCCGGGATGAGAAGGATCTTCTCATAAATTTTTTCAAATATCTGGGAAAATGTGACCCGGATGTGATTATCGGGTGGAACATTGTCGAATTCGACCTCAGAACTATCCAGCAGAGGTGTAAAGATCTTTCTGTACGGTTTGATATGGGCCGTGATACCGGTTCCAGAATAGTGCAAAACGCAGATGGAACAAAATGGAGCGTCAGGATACCCGGAAGGGTTGTAATGGATGTACCGCTTATGCTCAGGGCCAATTTTCATACCTTTGAAGAGTATTCACTGAACTTTGTAGCCTCTGAAATGCTCAAGGAAACTAAAGAGATTGAATTGACAGGCAAGGAAAAGATCGATGAAATCGACAGACGATTCAATTACGACAAGCTCTCTCTTGCTAAATACAATCTCAAAGACGCGGTACTGACTAAAGAGATATTTGACAAAGCAGGGATCCTGCCTAATGCAATTGAGCGCTCAAAACGCAGCGGGCATCTCCTTGATCGGACCGGTGGAAGTATAGCGGCTTTTGATTATCTCTATCTTCCCCGACTCCACCGTAAAGGCTACGTGGCAGGGGATGTATCAGATGTCCAGTCGCCATCCACTCCTCTCCCCGGCGGTTTTGTACTGGAACCTGTCCCCGGCATCTATGAAAATGTACTGGTGCTTGATTTCCGAAGCCTTTACCCGTCAATAATCTCTACATTCAAAATAGATCCACTCGGTTATATTGTACCATCTGCCAGTCCTCTAAGAAATCCCTCAGGCACCCTCTTCTCTTCTGACACCTTTATCCTTCCGGAAATTATTGATAATCTGCTGGAGGCTCGTGCAGCAGCAAAAAAAGGCAACAATCCATATCTCTCCCAGGCCATCAAAATCCTTATGAACAGCTTTTACGGTGTGCTCGGCGCCCAAGGCTGCAGATTCTTTTCTGCTGAACTGGCATCAACGATCACCAGAACCGGTCAGTACATATTCAAAACAACTGTCAGCCATATTTCGTCCTCCACTCCCTATAAAGTTATTTACGGGGACACTGACTCCCTTTTTGTACTTCTGGGACCCGGAAAAGAACTCCAGGCAGACCAGATCGGCAAAGCACTCTCTACAGAAATAACGACATGGCTCTCAGAGCACCTCAAGAGCACCTTCAATGTCAATTCAATACTCAAGCTCGAATATCAGGACCACTTTCGTCATTTCCTTATGCCTGCTGTAAGGGGCGCTGCTCACGGAAGCAAAAAACATTACTGCGGAAGTATTCTTGACGAATCAGGTTTCAGTCTCGTTTTTAAAGGAATGGAATCGGCCCGTTCAGACTGGACCGATCTGGCAAAAGAATTTCAGCAGGAACTCATTACGAGAGTCTTTTCAGGAAAGCCTCTGGATGAGTACATTAACGACGTGGTTTTGAAATTAAAGAGCGGCTCTGTTGATAATAAACTGATCTATAAAAAGAGGCTGCGTAAAAGAGTTGAGGAATACACACTCAATATTCCCCCTCATGTTCAGGCTGCAAAACAGTTAGACTCGCCGGGACACCTGATAAAGTACCTGATCACTCTCGAGGGGCCCCAGCCGCTGCAGAAAATATCATCCGGTATTGACTATACCCACTATATAGACTGTCAGATCAAACCTGTGGCAGATTCGGTACTGGAACTAATTGGAACAAGTTTCGATAAAATCACCTCGGGTCAGCAGGATCTTTTCGGAAGCTGACCAACGCAGCCGCCAATTCTCATACTATCTTTCCCATCACAAAACGAACCCTTATCCCGCCATTAACAAATCCCGTCTCTTTTCGGATCTTGAGTCCAGCTGTTTTCTCAAAATCCTTATCAGCTACAACAAATCCAAAACTCCACCCATTGAATTTTTTTCTCAGATGAGCCCCGAATTTCCTGTAAAATTCCTTGAGCTCTATTGAAGCCCCCACCCGTTTTCCATAGGGAAGATTTGAAATAATCAGACCCTTGTCCAAAGTGCATTCAAAGCACAAACAATCCTGTTTCGAAAGCCTGACTGCACCGTCGAGCTCCAGCCTCGAGAGATTTTCCTGTGCAGCCTCAACAGCACCGGAACTGATATCTGATGCAATAAGCACAGTCTGGCAACCGTTGGTCTCTTCCATTCTGGCCTGGCTCTTATACCGCTCCCATTTGCATTCATTAAAAGAGGGCCATGTGTAAAAGGCGAATTGACGGTTAATACCCGGAGCCCTGTTATGTGACATCAGTGCCGCTTCGAGCATAAATGTAGCTGATCCGCACAACGGATCCGCCACCACATTATACCTCTGCCATTCTGCTTCCATTAAAAGAGCCGCGGCAGTGGTCTCCCGTATCGGGGCACATCCACTCTGGAGCCTGTAACTCCGTTTGTACAGAAGTTCTCCACTGGTGTCAATACTGATCGTACATTCGTCATCCGCGAAACGGATGAAAAATTTGAGCGGAGATTCTTTACGGCTCTGGATTTCGAGGCCGAGCTTTTCCATTTGATCTTTTATCGCCCCGAAAACCGCATCGCAAATGTGCTGTGAGTGATGAAGCCTTGAGTTTGTGGATGAGACTGAAAATGAGATCTCCCTGTTGAAGCCTGTATAAAGCTCCCAGGAGATACGCTTTGATTTATTGTAAAGCTCCGGATATGATCTGCAGGTAAAAGAGGCGATGCGCATCAGAATCCTGTTTGCTGTCCTAAGCCGTAAATTTGCAGAATATATAAGATCTATCGGTCCGGAAAATTCCACTCCCCCGCAGATCTCCCTGGTTACTGGTATGCCCATTCCGGCTATCTCTTTTTTCAGCAGATGCTCAAAACCGGGCGTAATGATGGCAAAAAAATTCTGTGGCTCTTTAAGCAGATGGCGCTTGAGCCTGCGTTCAAGCGCCCTGGGGGTAAGTATGATATTTTCCAACTCGGTCCGGAAGGAATTTTACAAGAGATGTAAAACTCCGGGTAATATGGTCACAATACGCAAAGAATTTTCTCTATTTCAGCTCTGGATTCTGCTGCTTTTTTCCACATCTCTTTGACAAAACTATCCTCCGTGGCTGATTCATGTGCATATGGATAATCATCAATTATCCTGCAGCCGCGATAATCATCTCGAAGCTTTGATTTTTCTGTATCACCGGCAATCTTCTCTTTTATGGAAATCAACCGCTGAAGGTTTTCTTTTAAGGACCTCCCGGAGTACCCTTCAGAAATAATTACCTTACGCGCATGTTCCCATCCGGAACTGAGGGGTAAAGTCAAGATATCTCCATTAAATTTCACGTTTTCATGTCCGATAAAGGCAGATACCGCATCCTTCAGAGCCAGGAGGCAATAATACTCGATATAAAAATTATAACTTTCAACAGCTTTCACCCGGCTTGCTTCAGTAAGGAAATTCTTCCCGAGCCCTTTTATCTCCATATCGGTATAATTTTCAAGAGTCACCGGTACATTAACAAGCGCATCACGGGCTCTTATCATCGAGTCTGCGATCTCCGGTCTGAACACATTAGGTGTAAACTTGCTCCTGCGGGCTTTGTTACGCTTCAGGTATTTATCCTCATTGCGCATCACAGTGTAAATGTTATTGTAAAGAACCCAGGCGGGAAAGATCTCATTGTACAGATGCGGCAGATTCTGCGGATGAAAAGATGGCGTATTTATCAGCGAGAACGGGAATTCGATACGCTGAGGAAGCGTATTTACGGATGTGGCAATAAGACTGTACTGGGCCCGTGTAAGATCGCAGGGGAATTTTATATTCACTCCCAGTCCGAAGAAAAGCCCTTCACCGCACCAGATCTCCTGATCAGGAGCCTTGCATGTATGATTGGACCCCACATTGGCTCCGTAAGCTACATTCCCCTTTCCTTCAGGCCAGATCGCCGCTATAAGAAGCGCCTGGTGATGAAAGCCGACAAAAGGCCCTATCAGGCATGAGGTGACCTCACCTTCAGCAATCCCGGTGTTTGGCCCGATTATGCTTGATGTCACCTTGCCATGGCGCTCAACATGCGAATGCTCGGTCAGCACCGAATCATCAAGAATACTCATGGAGGTAACTTCACATCCCCACTGAAGAATCGAATTACGGACAAACGCGCCATGACTTATGTTTACCGGCTCCTCAAGACTGCTCAGTACAGTACTGTTCTGGACCAGTGAGGCCCCATCTATAACACAGCCCTTCCCGATAAAACAATCCTCTACCCTGGAAGTATTGCGGATTACAACCCCTTCCTCGATCAAACTGAATGAGGCACTGCACTCATCAGCATATGATTTTATAAAAGATTCATATAATTCCTGCTGCCCGGGATCATCTCTGTTAAGCGCGACTTCCGAGGCAACCTGAAGAGTAATCTCTGCGTAACTTCCTACCTCGCGTCCGCCTGTTTCTATCCCAACGGATATGAGCCTGCCATTTCCGAAACTGCTTTTCCCAGTACAGATCAGACTTCCAGTTTCGTAAATTGTTGTGTTGTCCTTTACAACACAGCTTGATATCATACCAGCTCTGAAGACAAGGCATTCGTTGCCGATTTCAGAGTTGCAGATTACACTTTTGTAAATACCAGACGGAAATTCCACTCCCTCGTAAGCCTGCATGTCGCGGCCCCTGAACCCGCCAAGCACACATTTACCCCGGAACAGGTTATCGTAAATGTGTTCAGTTGAGAATTCCGGTACAACAAGTATCCTGTCCCACTCCCCGGACCTGTTCCCCTGCGTTTGGAGTACTTTTATCTCCTCAGAAGAAAGGGGCCTTACATTGTCACCAAACAACCGGCTGTTCTTACTGCTCCTTATGCTCTGAAAGTTTCTTATATGTTCAGAAGATCGCCAGTGGTCTCCGATAATTTCCATTATCCTGGTTTTCATTGCAGGCTCCCTGTTATTTTTTGCCTAATGTTCATTTCTTTGCAGGGGAAAAGTTGCGTGTTCACAGCAGATGCTGTGAACACCGAATCTGGCTAACGGCCCACCGATTTGTGAACCATATGCTTGTTGTCCCGAACCCAGTTATAATATTCCGTGCGTGTCAGCTTTGATGCGGCGTCCTGATCGAGAACAACAGTGACATGCGTATGAAGCTGTAAAGCGGTCGCTGTAATCTGGCTTGTTACCGGTCCCTCAATAAACGAAGCCACAACATCCGCCTTTTTCTTGCCGTTTGCTATAAGCAGAATCTTTCTTGCTTCCAGAATGGTACCGATTCCCATTGTGATTGCAAACCTTGGGACCTCTTCCATACTCGAGAAAAACCTGGAATTGTCTTCTATTGTCTGCTTGTAAAGAGCTTTGACTCTGGTACGGCTGGCAAATGATGATCCGGGCTCGTTAAAAGCTATATGTCCATCACCGCCGATACCAAGAATCTGCAGGTCAATTCCGCCGACCCGTTTTATCTGCAGCTCGTACCAACGGCTGAACTCCTCAGGGTCATTTGTATTGCCCTGTGGAACATAAACATTTGCCATATTGATATTTATGTGTTTAAAAAAATTATCGTGCATGAAGTAGTTATAACTGTTCTTGTGAAGCGGTGCAAGCCCTACATACTCATCGAGATTAAAAGAACTGATTTTAGAAAAATCGAGCCCCTCCTCTTTGTGAATCTTAACCAGTTCTTCATAAGTACCCACAGGTGTATCACCAGTCGCCAATCCAAGTACCAGGTCATGCTTACGTCTGATCTCATTGGCTATTATTTTCGCGGATGTTTTACTCATTTCCTCATAATTGGGCGTAACTATTATTTCCATATTCGTTCCTTGTTATTGGGTTTGTGTGATGAGTGCAACGGCGGCAATAAACTGATCTTTTTGAATTTACTTTTCCGACATTATCAAGATCTACTTTTTCTTAAAGAGTTCCTGAAATCCCTGCCTGACGTTCTGAAAAACATTCCCGACAGCTTTCTTCAAGATCGTCTTGTCGAGTTCAATTTTGGGGTTGGATAAACTGCCATACACCCTGCATTTAAAGAGCCTTCCATTCCTTTCTGTTGATTCTAGTGAGTTTACCACCAAGTTTGATAAATCTTCAACCAGTGCCTCGGAAATCTCACCATGCATCTGTTGATTTAGTGTCCCTCCTTTATCAATCCAGCCATCCGATTCAATATCTAGCATCTCCCCGTTCCCATTAATACTGGTAAGGATAACTCCCTGCGGCTTAAACTCAAGATCTGCTCTGATTTTTTGAAAATAAAGACTGGAAAATTGAGGAACCATCAGAAAAATTGAAAATGCATTCTGAATGGGGAATTCCGAAACTGACACATCTGAGGCTGTCACAACAGCGGTACCCCTCAGTGAGTCGATATTCAGGAACCCACGCAGATTCATTTCGATATCGGCTTTACCACTGATCTTTCCTTTCTGGAAATGCTGATCATTACAAAAACTCTGAAGATCGAAATCGAAACCGGCCATATCAGATTTTTCCAGATACCTGTTTAATAAATTTATGGTCGCGTTAATTTTAAACTTGCCATTATATGCCCGGCCCTTACACTTGTTGAATCTCACCCTGCCGTCATTGTAGGCTGCGGTTCCTTTAAAATGCTCGGCAATATTTCTCCCTGCAAAAATTTTTTCTCCTTCAAAAGACATCTGGATCTCTTCTGCCTTATCCTCCTCAAAAAAAACATGAGCTGAAAGATTCTGTATGGAAGAAGTAATTTCATTTCCTCTGGTTATATCTACGTCTCCCTTGTCAATTTCAAGATCATTTAAACTATTATGGTGAGTTCTAAATCGCACTATCTCATCCATGGTGACATAAGGTCTGGAAAAGAGCTGTTCCTTAAAAGTGATGGAAAGATAGGCTAAATCTTTTTTCAGCTCTCCCCAGTTCAGCAATAAAGAAAACAGGTTGCATGAGAGCTTGAGTCGTTCAATCTGAAAATGGCCATTCAGACCATTTCGGCTTATCCGAAGGTCAAGACCATACAATTCGATTTTTTTCCAGGGTGTGACTACAACATTTTCAACGGAGCAGTCTCCAGCTCCTTTTTTGATCAGAACCGTATTGGCATAATCTCTCAACCTGGGGTGGGAAAAAGGGAAGAATCCCATCACAACAACTGCAATTATGGAAAGTAAAACGATTACAATTGTAATCTCAATCAGTCTGGCAGGATTTAGAAACTTTCTCCTGACCTTTTTGCGGCGCATCGGTTAACCTTCGAAAATCGGCCATCTATAAATGATGGGTTGTAAAAACAGACTTCTAAACGTATTTTAAAAGACTCGGAACTGGTTTAAAATTAACATATTTCCAGCTCTACTGCATAAGATTACTATGTCAAATATTGCAAATAATTCAGACAAAAAAGATAAATCTGTACTGGTTATCTCCTCAGATATCCCATTCAGAGCAAAAATCAGAGAAAACCTCTCTCTGCAGGGATTTCAAGTCACAGAGTCCGGTTCCCAAACCGAGGCTATCTCATCTCTTGAACAGTCTGCAGTCGGTATCGTCTTCCTGGATATCGAACGAATGCCGGTTATAGAACTTGATATTGTAAGCTATATCCGTACCAGATACAGCGCAGAAATCGTTGTGTTTACCACCCTCAATGAGCTTGAGGAAGCCACAAATGCTCTCCGCAATGGTGCCGCATTCTATCTGGTAAAACCGTTTAAGATGACCGACCTCAAATCGGTTCTGGACAAAATTGAACTACGCATAGAACATAGTAACGATCAGATTCAACTCGAGCAGCAGTTTCTCTCTGACCTTATGGCCGGCTCACCATCGATGGAAAAAGTTCTGAAATACGCCAAGAAAATTGCCCCTACAAATTCAACAATCCTCATTGGCGGTGAAAGCGGTACCGGAAAAGAATTCTTCTCCAAAATAATCCACCGCTTGTCTAAAAGGCCCGATGGCAGGTTTGTGGCCATGAACTGCGGTGCCATTCCCGAAGCCCTGTTTGAAAGTGAACTTTTCGGATACAAAAAAGGCTCATTTACCGGCGCAGACCGCGACAAGCCAGGACTAGTTGAAGAAGCCCACCTTGGAACCCTTTTCCTGGATGAGGTTGGCGAGCTCTCAATGACCGCTCAAGTAAAACTGCTCCGGTTTCTCCAGGAGAGGGAATTCAGAAGAATCGGTGAGACAACCAACAGAACCGTCGATGTACGTATCATCGCCGCCACAAATAAAGACCTGACCAGACTCATGGAACAGGGTAAATTCAGAGAGGATCTTTTCTTCCGCCTTAACGTCTTCTATCTTTACCTCCCTCCTTTGAGGGAGAGAAAAGAAACAATTCCCAACCTTATTCGCCTCTTTGTACACAGGTATAATCAGCTTTTTGATAAACGAATCAACCGTGCTTCAAAAGCCGCTGAAGCAATTCTGGCAAATTATGAATACCCCGGAAACATCAGGGAACTGGAAAATATTCTGGAGCATGCAGTGGTTCTTGCAGAAGGTAATGAGATCACAGAAAAAGATCTGCCTGATTTCATGTTCCGTAACAGGCTTCTGCTCTCCGGGCCAAGCCAGGACTCCAATGCCGATTCCGGAGAACTGCTGACCCTCTCGGAAATGGAAAAAAAGCACATCTCTCAAACTCTTATACTAACCAACTACAATTATACCGAAACTTCCAAAAAACTTGGCATCTCACGTTCAACTCTGTGGCGAAAAATCAAAGAATTCAATATCGAGGCAAAATAGATGAATATCCGGGTTTATTATGAAGACACCGACTGCGGCAACGTCGTTTATTACGCAAACTATCTCAAATACATGGAGCGCAGCAGAACGGAATTTCTTCGGGAAAAAGGAATAGATCTTTCAAATTATCAGAAGAACAACATCCTGTTTGCCGTGATTGAAGCAAACATAAAATATCGTGCCCCCGCCCGTTATAATGATCTGCTCGATGTTCAATCAGTATGCACTGAAATCACATCTGCAACCGTAGGCTTTGATACTCTAATTAAGAATCAGTCTGGCATACTGCTTGTAAAAGGAAGTGTACGACTGGCCTGCATGAGTCCCGATGGACGAGCCAGAAGAATTCCCGAGGAAATCAGAAAAGCACTCTCAAACTCACTTACAGCCATTTAGAACCGAATTCATTCAGCACATAGCGATTGGTTATGGCTGAATGAATGATCTTTTTTCCACTCGTTTATTTTGTCCAGTGCTCTTCGACAAAGAGCCTCTTTTTTATCCTTCTTTCCCAGCCTGCCCCTTTTTGCATTCTCAAGAGGCGGGAAAAGCCCGAAATGAATGTTGCTGGGGGTAAAGACCTTCTCTTTAGAACCGGTGACATGGCGCAGAAGAGATCCAAGTGCTGTCTCAGCAGGCGGTGGAGTAAATGTATAACCACTCATCTTTGCGGCAAGCGACAGCGCTGCCATATGTCCGGTTGCCACACTCTCAGAATATCCTTCACTTCCGCATATCTGCCCCGATAGAAAGAGCGAAGGACGGCTTCGGAATGAGAGATCCTCTGAAAGAATCCGGGGCGAATCAAGATATGTGTTGCGGTGAATACTTCCATACCTCATGAATTCTGCGCCGGCCAAACCTGGAATCAGGCGGAAAACACGTTTCTGCTCAGGGATTGTCAGGCGGGTTTGAAAACCTACCATGTTATAACTTTCCCCGGCAATGTTTTCCTTTCGTAATTGGCAAACAGCGAATGGCCGTTTTGCTGTGCGCGGATCTACCAGGCCCACCGGTTTTAGCGTACCAAAGGCCAGAGCCTCATAACCCCTCCCGGCCACGACTTCAACAGGAAGACAGGCTTCAAAGAACTTCTGATCCTCAAATTGACGCGCGACTACCTGATCCGCCTCTCTCAGTGCATCATAGAATATCCGGTACTCTTCCTCTGTAAATGGACAGTTCAGATAATCACCGTCTCCGTCTTCCCACCTCGAGGCACTGAATACAGTAGACCTGTCAATTGAATCCGCCGACACAATCGGTGCAATTGCATCATAGAAGTTAAGTGATGAAGATGAAAATGTCTCCGCTAACCAGTTGGTAAGGCTTTCTGATGCAAGAGGCCCGGCTGCTATAATACAAAACTCATAACCATCAGGGGGATTGGAAAGCTCCTGCCTGATAATTTCGATGTGTTTTTCTTCTCTGAGGAGATTATCAATTGTCTCTGAAAAAAGCTCCCGGTCAACAGCTAACGCAGAACCGGCCGGAACGGCACATCTCTTTGCCGCATCCAGGAGCGGACTATCAAGAGCAGCCAGTTCCGCTTTCAGAAGACCATGCGCTGATGGAAGTTGATCTGATTTAAAAGAGTTTGAACAGACAAGCTCTGCAGGAGAAGATGTCTTGTGTGCAGGAGTCATTCTGTGGGGACGAGCCTCGAATAAATCGACTTCTATACCCATCCGGGATAAAACCAGTGCAGCCTCGCACCCCGCAAGGCCTGCCCCTATAATTGCCGCTGTAGAACCAGTTTTATTAACCAAAGATCAACACGCCTCGAAAAAAAAAGAGTCAGGTTAGGGGCCTGACTCTATCGTTTAAAACCATACAATCAGCCTTAAAGAGAGCCTTATGCCTCTGCGGTCCCTTCTGAAGTGCCCTGACTGATCAGAATCTCATCCCTGCAGGAAACGCACCTCATTACTGCACCCTTCCGTTTGGTTTCCTTATAAACCATCATGGGAAAGCCGCATTTCTGACATTTCTGATCGACAGGACGGTCCCAAGTCGCAAATGTACAATTGGGATATGCACTGCAACCGTAGAATATCTTGCCCCGACGGGTCTTGCGTTCCACAAGAGTCCCCTCGCAATCCTTCTGAGGGCAGTGTACACCAGTTGACATGGATTTTGTGTTCTTGCACTCCGGATACTTGGAGCACCCCAGAAACCTGTTTCCGTTGATGGTAAGAATAACCATCGGGGCTCCGCATTTATCACACAACTCATCTGTCTGCACAGTCTCTGTCTTCTCCAGAGGCTCAGTATACTTGCAGGCAGGGAATCCCTGACAAGCAAGGAATTTGCCATTGCGGCTCCACTTGATCACAAGTGGATGTTTTCCGCACCCGGGGCAAGTCCGTTCGGTCACTTCCTGATTCTGAGCCCTGAGATCCTTTATACTCTGACGCACGTCGGTAAGACGCCCGGAAAAGGGACCGTAGAAATCTTTAAGAACCTGTACCCAGTCTGCACTCCCCACTTCTACCTTGTCCAGAGATGATTCCATATCGGCTGTAAAGCCTACATCGAACACATCTGTAAACTCTTTTACAAGTATGTTCTTTACCATTATGCCAACCTCGGAAGGCACAAAACGACGGGATTCAAGCATAACATACTTTCGTCTCTTCAGAGTATCAATAATCTGGGCGTATGTACTGGGCCTTCCTATACCCTTGTCCTCAAGCTCTCTGACCAGCGACGCTTCGGTATAACGAGGCGGAGGCTGCGTAAAATGCTGCTTTTCCAGAAGATCTTTAAGTGAAACAGGCTTCTGTGCCGACAATTCAGGAAGCCTCTCGTTCTGGCTTTCCCCCGACTCAGAATTGTCTTCAACAGTTTCATCATAAAGCGCCAGAAATCCGTCAAACTTGATGATAGAACCGGTTGCTCTGAAGAGGCACCCATCCCCCTCAATGTCAACCCTTGTAGAATCGAAAATGGCGTTTTCCATCTGCGAGGCCAAAAAGCGTTTCCAGATAAGTTCGTATAGACGCAGCTGATCGCGTGACAGGTACTGTTTCAGTTTCTCAGGAGCAAAGTCGGGATTTACCTGTGAGGGCCTGATGGCTTCGTGCGCGTCCTGGGCATTTTTATTCTTTCCGTAAAGCCTCGGGGCCGCAGGAAGGTATTTGTCTCCCGAAAGAATTTTAATGACTTTTACAGCATCCTGCAGAGCCTCAGTAGCTATGCGGGTTGAATCGGTACGCATGTAGGTGATAAGACCCATCGAACCAAGTTCCCCAAGCTCCAGACCTTCGTAAAGCTGTTGAGCGATCATCATCGTCTTTGCAGCCGAGAACCCCAGTTTCCTGGCACCCTCCTGCTGAAGTGTACTAGTGATAAATGGCGGATACGGCTTGCGAACCTTTTCGGATCGGGTCACATCTTTGATGGTATAGTTTATACCTCTCAGGCGGTTCATCACAGCCTTCGCAGCAGATTCGTCAGGAATAAGGGCATGCTCCTGATCACCTTTCTTCCCGTCAATTGACAACAGCTTTGCAGAAAAAGACGACCCCTCATATTCAAATGTACCGTGTATCGACCAGTATTCCATCTGCTTGAACGCTTTTATCGCTTCCTCGCGCTCACAGATCAGCCGTAATGCAACAGACTGCACCCTGCCCGCACTCAATCCCCTGAATACAGTACGCCAGAGTATCGGAGAGACCTGATAACCTACGATACGGTCTAATATCCTGCGTGCCTGCTGCGCATTGACTTTGTTCATGTCGATGTCTTTGGGATTGTCGATTGCAGAAAGCACCGCACGCTTGGTGATCTCGTTGAACATCACCCGTTTTACAGTTGTATTCTCGTTCTTTATCGATTCTGCAACATGCCAGGCTATAGCTTCACCCTCGCGATCAGGGTCAGGCGCCAGGTAAACATCCTCCACCTTCGACGCCTCATCCCTGAGCGAACGAAGTATCCGCCGTTTCCCCTTGGAAGTCGTGTATTTGGGATGAAAATCCTTCTCTATATCCACACCCAGCTCTTTTTCGGGCAAATCTATTATGTGCCCCATCGTTGCACGAACCGCAAAATCCTTCCCAAGATACTTGGAGATTGTCTTGCACTTCGCAGGCGACTCAACTATTACCAGATGTTTTGCCATAAATACTGAATATCCTTTTTAAGTGTTTTTCTTTCTCGATTCTTTTACAAAACGACCCCGGGAATGGAGCAAATACAGTGCCCCGGTTCAATGACAAAAGTGCCGCGTACCGGTAAAAACCATCGCTATCCCATATCGGTTGCAGGTTTCAATTACCTCTGAATCACGCTTCGATCCTCCGGGCTGCACAATATAACGTATACCGGCTTCACTCGCTTCTTCAATTGCATCCGGAAAAGGGAAAAATGCATCTGAAGCCATTACCATTTCCTTGAACTCCGGAAACTCCATTTCTTCCGGAATCTCACGACCCGCCCCCTGATACTCACGAATCAGATTCTCTATGGCCTTGGGAACAGCTAACTTCCTCAGTGCATCAACCCTGTTCGGTTGACCTGCACCCATACCAAGCACTCTGTAAAAACCCTGAGCATACTCATGTGCAAGCACAATAGCATTTGATTTCACATGCTTGCAGACACTCCATGCAAAATGCCCCAGCATCTCTTTACGCTCAGGGAAATGCTCCCCGGTCACATTTTCCCATTTCTCAGAAACTGTGGTATCCCTGTCCTGCCAGAGAAGACCACCTGTAACATGCTTCATCGTAAAAGACTCTTTTTCAGAACCGGGCAAATCACCTACAGCAAGAAGCCTGATTGCCATGCTCTTTTCCTGCAAAAATTGCAGCGCCTCAGGGGTAAAATCAGGAGCTATTATCATCTCAACAAACCGTCCCTCAAGCACCTGCGCCGCACTGCGGTCCATAATCCTGTTTACAGCTATAATACTGCCGAACGCGGATACCGGATCTCCTGACCAGGCCGCCTCCAATGCCTGATCCAAACTCTTACCCGTAGCTAACCCGCAGGGATTGGTGTGCTTGATTACGGCCGCCGATGCGAAATCTGAAAATTCTTTTATAACTTCCAATGCCGCATCACCATCTACAATATTGTTGAACGACAACTCTTTGCCATGCAGCTGACGGGCATTAGCCAGCGACGGCTCGTTGCTTTTCCCCTTGAAGAAAACCGCCTTCTGATGAGGATTTTCCCCATAACGCAGCGACTTTCCCTTTACGTAAGACATTCGTAAGATCTGTTCGTCAAGATAAACTCCAGACAAATACTTGTCTATGTTTGCATCGTAATCAGCAGTATGTCTGAAGGCCTTCACAGCCAGCATTTTCCTGCTCTCAAAGGTAAGCCCGCCGTGTCTGGACATCTCACTGAGAACCAGACTGTAATCGGCCGGATCGACTACAATTGAAACATAGGCATGATTCTTGGCCGAACTCCTTACCATGGTAGGCCCGCCTATATCAATATTCTCAATAGCATCCTCAATCGTGACATCCTTGCGAAAAACAGTCTTCTGAAAAGGGTAGAGATTCACTACAACCAGATCAATCGGTTCTATCCCGTTTTCAGCCATCTGCTTCATGTGCTCAGGGTTTTCCCGCACCGCAAGAATGCCCCCGTGTACCTTTGGATGCAGCGTTTTGACCCTGCCGTCCATAATTTCCGGATGCCCGGTATAGCTGTCGACCGATTTGACCGGAACACCGTTTTCATTCAGTGTTTTTGATGTCCCGCCGGTTGATAGTATCTCTACACCACGGGATACCAGCTCCTTTGAAAACTCCACAATTCCTGTTTTATCTGATACGCTGATCAGCGCCCTTTTTATCGGCACCACATCCATCTGTCACACTTCCTCTCTATATTATTCCAGTTTATCTGCCCGGAAAGGAAATACAATATGATTAATTGCCCCTGATCCATGCAACCATATATATATATAGAATTAATAAGCAAACTTCAAATGAGCCATAGCTGCACATTCTTAAAAAAAGTCTGGGCACAGCCTTTTTACCGTGCCCAGTCTTTAGAAATTAAAGAATATTCAAAACAGCTTTGAGACTGCAAGCCGCTTCAGTTCAAATATCAGAAATAATACCTGGCCCCGATATTCCCTGAAAAAATGTCGCTTCGATGTGGATACAGGAAGTTGATTCCCGGAAGAATTTCCGCAAATACACCCCAGCGAGCCCAGGGCATAAACCACTCTGCCCCACCCTTTGCCTGCATACCAAACTCAACACCGGAAGGCAAATCAACCCATGTTCCGCCTCCGAAAAAAACTCTCATCTCTCCCTTGGGGAAATCAAAAAACTTGTCAAGATTATAGGTCAGGTTGGCCTGCATGTGAAGATTCCACCTGTAACCTAAAACCCCGTCAATTGCGAGATTGTCTGTAAACCAGTATTTAACTGATCCGCCTAACCAGGGACGTTCTCCAGCAATACCACCAGCCGCAAAACTTCCAGATCCGGGCTGTGCCTGCTGATCCTGAGCAAAACAGATAGAAAATGCAAATACCGAAAGCAAGACCGCCTTTTTAATTAATCCAGTACACATTAAATCCTCCTGAAGTTAAAAGTCCGGCTATAAAATGATTTCTGCCCATGACAATTTTATAACACCTTTGAAAAAATCAATAAAGAACCGCAAATCAGCTTCTTAAGCCCTGATTTCTAAATATATGAATTATAACACCTGTACCATAAGTATCTCTGATTCACAAAATGTCCTCTGCAATGAGTGTTATATTTATAGCACTTCATCACTAAACTAAGGATAAATCTATATGAAAATTGTCATGATCGGAGGAACCGGAAACATATCATCCGAAGTTGCGGCTAACCTCTACCGGAAAGGTCACTCCATATCCGTCGTAACAACCGGAAAAAGGCCCGTTCCGCCTCAATACACCCATATCAAAGCCGACCGGAACAATACAGAAGAATTCAAGAGGATTCTCTCAAACTGTGAAGCTGATTCTGTAATTGACTTTTTCGCATTCGTCCCTGAAAACCTCAAAACCGATTTTGAGATATTCAAAGGGAAAACAGGTCAGTTTATTTTTATCAGCAGTGCAACCGTTTATGAAAAACCCCACAAAAAAATCCCCGTAACAGAGCAGACTCCACTCAGTAATCCATTCTGGCCCTACGCACAAGATAAGATAAAATGCGAAGAATACCTCTGGAGCGTGAACAACCCTCTTTTTCCGGTTACCATTGTCAGACCCTCTCACACCTTCGGCAAAAACTGGATCCCCTCACCTCTAAGCGGCAACGACTTCACCGTCGCTCAACGCATCCTCGATGGTAGGCCGATTATTATTCATGACAGAGGTGAATCACTCTGGACTCTAACCGCAGCTTCAGACTTTGCAGAAGGAATATCGGGTCTTGTAGGAAACAACGAGGCAATAGGAGAAGCATTTCATATAAC
The DNA here is from genome assembly GCA_012515615.1 of Fibrobacter sp. GTDB lineage: Bacteria > Fibrobacterota > Chitinivibrionia > Chitinivibrionales > Chitinispirillaceae > JAAYIG01. The sequence continues at coordinate 28 of JAAYYB010000270.1, read as the reverse complement.
CAGCGATGAGGCACTCTCCTGGAACCAG
>JAAYYB010000369.1 GCA_012515615.1 Fibrobacter sp. | reverse complement strand
ATCGCGGGGATAAGGATGAGTTGGATGACAATTCCAGGTAATGCAGTGACAAAATAACTGGTTACCCATGCTTTCATTGTGACCTGACCCGGGCTGAAGATAAAAGCTCTGACTAATCCCGCAACAACTCGTCCAACCAACATGGCACCAATTAGGCTGATGTAAAGGTCGAGTGTCAGTTTCTTGGTATTAATCAAGTGGAACAGCAAGCCTGCCATCAAGCCATAAATCGCGAGTTCAACCACCATGGTTGGTAATACCGCAACCGGGGGCATGCCAGTGAAAAGGCTGGAGAGAATCGGACCCAAAATTCCGACCAATAAGCCGAAAGACCAGCCGCAAATAAGCCCAGAAAGTAAAACGGGAATATGCATCGGCAAGTAAATTGAGCCTGCGTTTGGGATGGCATGAAAGGCCTGTGGCAACACTACGCACAACGCCAGGCAAACTGCAGCAATGATTGATTTTTTTGTTATTGAAATTTGGTTCATGGTTTCTCCTGTTCTTTGATTACAAAAAATAAATTTGAGATATACAAACAACCAGGGACGCAAAAATTGCAAAAGCGTCTGCACTGGTAAGTTTTATGTTTTTCCTAACCGGTTTTTTCTGGCTGGACTGATAACCCCTTGCCTCCATTGCCAGCGCCAGTTCGTCAGCCCGCCTGAGAGCAGAAAGGAAGATTGGTACCACCAACGGTCCAATCGCAGCGGCTTTTTCAGTGAGTTTCCTGCTCTCAAACCGGGCACCCCTTGCGATCTGGGCTTTACGAATTTGGTCAGATTCCATCGTTAAAGTCGGGATAAACTGGACTGCCACTGAGATGATCATTGCAATCTGACCGGTGGGTATGCCAAGGTAACTGAGAGGGCGCAGCAAAGCTTCCATTGCGCGGGTTAGTTCAATAGGAGGCGTGCTTGTGTTAAGAATGTTGCTGAGAATCACTACTACAGAAACCCGGAATACGACATTGATTGCCTGCAAAAAACCCGCATAGGAAGGTGTAAAAAACCACCACGAAAACCAGGCATTTTCAGGGCTAAAAAACAGCAGGTTCATTAGGAAAATTATGACCAGGAACCATCTCATCCTGCCCAACGATCCGATAGCTTGAGAAAACCTCAACTTGCTCACATAGATCAGAACAAGGCTGATAACTCCCATAACCAGGTAACCGACCCAGCTATTAGTGAAAAGTGTCGCGATTACCAGGGCAAAGAAACTGAAAAACTTTACCCGTGCATCCAACCGATGAATGAAGGTGTTACCTGGAAGGTAAATGCCTGTGAGTGTTTGTGTCATGCCGACACCTTCAGCAATGCAGAACACAATTCTCTCATGGTTAGCGGCAGGTCAGGTAAGGGCAGGTTGCAGTTCTTTAAACCGTCGCTGATTCGCCCAACCTGCGTCATTCCCAATCCATGTTCTTTTAAGAATAGTGTGTCAGTGAGCACTTCCCTGGTGCTGCTATCTCTGATCAGAATGCCGTCTTCAAGAACCAGAATGCGTTTTGTGTGTTCTGCCAGGGCATCCAGGTTGTGCGAAATCATGATGACGGTGGTCCCATCGGCATTTAGATTGTCGAGCAGCTTCAGAAATCCATCCTGACTCTT
>JAAYYB010000269.1 GCA_012515615.1 Fibrobacter sp. | reverse complement strand
TCGGCGACATAGAGTTGAGATTTACCGGCCTTAACCATTTTAAGCGCTGCTTTTTTTATTTCAAGTTGCGCATCAGAAGAAAGCTTCCTAAAATCTCGTTTTTCCATATCTTGAAAATAAATTATGCACTATCACTTTGAGCAACATTTAATTGCCGAGGTAATAGTGATGCTTTATGGTATTTCAAACTCCCTGTATCTGTGGGTTAGAGCTACCCTGTCAGTCAGGCTCCTGAAAGGCATTCGCAATCTCCATACCATTAAAATCCGCTGCTCACCGGGAGAGTAACTTCGGAGACAAGAAAATCAATTTTAGCAAAATATCACGATATTTGCAGGATAAATCAGTCAAAACAGCAATTTGTTATTACGGGGTCCGGTAAGGAGTGAATAATAAAAAAAATATACCGTAGTCTTTTAAGGAGACTGTCACGGTGGTTAAAAAAAACAGAATAAATATGCAGTTGTTGCTCAATGCGGCAACTGAGTCGAATGACCCAAATTGATCTCAAATTTGCATGAAAAATATTAAAATAATGGTGATCGATGATGATCCAGTAATAAGAGAGCTCCTCAGATTCAATCTTGCGGCAAGAGGATATGAGGTAATCTCTGTCTCCAGCGGCGGGGAGGCTCTGGAGATTCTCGCAGATGAGCAGCCTGATATAGTGCTTCTCGATGTGATAATGCCTGAAATGGATGGATGGGAGGTATTGAAGATAATGAGAGATCATTTTGAGCATTTCGGAATGAAAATTCTCATGCTCACGGCTAAAAGCACAGAAAAAGACAAGCTAATCGGCAAATCGATTCTCAAGGCAGATGAATATATCACAAAGCCTTTCGATATCGACGATCTGCTTAAGACTATTGAGGCGATGCTGGGAGAAAATTAAATGGCAGAGGCAATCCGAAAAGTCAGTATTGAGTTATCTGGAATCACGCTTAACCCGGGAATTGCAATTGGAAGAGCCTACCGTTTCAAACAGATCGATCTGGAATCACTGAAAAACAACTTCTTCCCCATAAAAGACATAAACCTCGAGCTCTCAAGGCTTCAGCGATCTATCGACAAGAGCAAAGAACAGCTTTCCTCACTCCAGAAGGCTGGAATCGACACCGGTAAGAAAGATATAGCGGATATCTTCGCCGCCCACATTCAGCTTCTGCAGGATACGACATTTCTTCAGAGTATCAGGGATGCCGTAAAGATTGAAAGACTGAATGTAGAGCACATATTATCAGTTAAAATCGGTGACATTGAGCAGCGTTTCAGGAGCATAGAAAATGAAACAGTAAGGACCCGATTAGTTGACATTCAGGATGTTTATTACAGACTGTTGAGAAATCTGCTGGAAATTGAGCATGTCCGCATTGCTCCCCTTCTGCGTGCCAGGCTCAACCCGATTCTGGTGGCGGAGCATCTGCTTCCCTCAGATATTGCGCTTCTTGAATTCAGAAATATTGCCGGCTTGATAATTGAGGAAGCAAGCGCAGTTTCTCACGTTGCCATAATAGCACAGTCATTCAGCATTCCAACCATTATCAATGTTCCAGGCGTAACTTCCATAGTACATTCCGATAACACGATAATAATAGACGGCTTCTCAGGGAAAGTTATCATCAACCCAACTCTCCCGGAAACTGCCTCCTATAAGTTAAAGAAAAATGGAACTTCCAAAAAGAATCAAGTTAGAAAATACCATCATTACCTGACCCGTGACGGGATAAGGATCAGACTTGAAGCAAATGCCAATACTCCTCAGGAGATTGAGAGCGCAATCGAGAATGGTGCAGAAGGAATCGGGTTGGTCCGTTCTGAATTCTTCTATCTCGGGCGCTCAAAATATCCTGATCCGCAGGAGGAACTGAATTTTTACAGAGAGATTCATAAGAGCGCCGCAGGCAGACCCGTAACGATACGTCTTCTGGACCTGGGTGCAGATAAATCCCTTCCATTCATCAATGTTCCGGCAGAAACAAACCCTCAATTGGGTTTAAGAGGGATCAGGTATCTTTTCGCCAACCCCGATCTTCTGGACCGTCATTTCAGGAGCGTTCTTAAGTCAAGCAAATATGGCCCTGTCAGGATAATGGTCCCATTTGTCTCCATAATTCAGGAGCTTGATTATCTTTACGAAATCATGGAGCGAATAATCTCTGAAGAGAGGATAAACAGATCTGGAATAAGCATGGGAATAATGGTTGAAATACCCTCTGTTGTGTGGTCTCTTCCCCAGTTTATGGACAAAGTAGATTTTCTAAGCATCGGGACAAATGATCTTACGCAATTTACATTTGCTGCAGACAGGGAGAACCGGAAGCTGGAGGAATTCCGCCGTGCCTCATTGCCGGTACTTTTAAAGATGATAAAGAGCGTTGCCCAGGCCGCGCTTATTTACAATAAAGATGTTTCAGTCTGTGGAGAAATTGCATCTGATCCTGCAACAGCATCACTGCTGATTGGTGCAGGGATACGAATACTTTCGGCCAGGGTCAATGCCCTGGACGCGATAAAGAAGGAGATCGAGAGCAAATCGATGGATCAGGCTCAGGTGGCAGTCGGAAAGTACCTGGAGATGATAAACGGCAATCATTCTCAATACAGACGAAGTGCTTGACAGGAACATTTCTTGAGAGGGAGATTATCAGTTGTCTGGAACTGAGATGTTCACCAATACAGGCATTTTGAAGGGGGACGCACAAGATGCGTCCCTTAAATTTCATCCTCTGGAAATTGAGAAAATCTCTTCGGGTTTAAGAACCGAGATTCCTGCTTCGGTACCCATGATATCGACCCTGAGGATTTTCTGGGGTTTTTTCAGATCTACTCTTGCTTTGATATTTTCGGCAAGACGAGTAAGAATATCGTAAGTTCTGACATTGGGGTATTTTCTTTTCTCTATATCCATAGCCCACGTTTCATCGGGGCCAATCTGGTCTTTAACTTTCTGCACCGTTTCTACCATTATGTCGAGACTGGAATCGCACCAGTTATCGACCGGTACCCATTTGATGGCGAATTTAATATTTTCGTGATTTTCCCTGAACAGCTCCCGCAGCTTTGCAGTTACAGTGCGCGCATCAATTTGAGTCTTAACACCGATAATCCCTTTTACAGATGTATCTACCACCTGAGGCTGAGAGTCCCCCAGCTTATTGAGCAGGCTGATAATTTCATCAAAAGCTTCCTGCTGTTCTTTAAAGCGGTGTGAAACTAACAGGTTAAATTCGTTCATTTTTTTTCCTTGAGAGTATTTTCACCAAATTGTGTGTTCATAGTTATACTATCCAATTTTCGTGCCGAAAATTATAGACAAATACTAATTTTTAAGGCCTATAAATATATAAAGATACGGGTACGACTGGGGTAAAAATTGCTCAGATTCAAAAAAATTGTGTATTCAGCCAGGATTCAACCGAGGCCCAGGCATCATCAACAGTAAGAGCTTTAAGGCTGGCTTCAGGATCAATTCCCCTGGGCACTGAGCGTACCCCGACATTTCTGGCATTCCAGAGAGGGAATCCAGGGGTTGGTTTTCGTAAAATCAAGTTGCAATTCCCAACAGGGCCATTCCGTTTTTCATCAGTGGGGCCGAAGGCGGCTGCAACAGGCACACCCATGCACGCTGCCATATGCATGAGCCCGGAATCATTACAGAGGCAAATACTGCATTTCTTCAACAAAGCAGCCGTTAATCTCAGATTTACAGGTTCAATAATTCTATGTGCCTCAACCATTCCAGAAGCAACCCGGGTCTTCAGCTCCTTCTCATCGGGACCACCAAAGATCAACGCCTCAGCCCCAAGCTTTCTGCAGATTCTATCGGCTAATGCAGCGAACCTTTCCGGACTCCAGCGCTTGATATCCATTCCATGCTCGGCACTGGATCCCGGGTGAACCGCAATGCGTACCGGCAGTGATTCTTTTAACATCTCCTCCGCCTCTTTTTCCTCGGCATTCGAGAAAAGATCGGGAAAGACAAGCTTCTGATTGCTAAGATCCTTTTCAAGAAAGAGTGCCGACAGATGCACATTCTGGTGCAAATCATGCAGAGAAAAATCGATCGGAATTTTTCTGTTACTGAGAAAAGAGAGACTGGAAAGCCGTTTCAGAGGATAGCGGAAAGCAAACCGTTCCTTTATTCCGCACAGGTAAGGGAGGAGGTTGTATTGCCATTTATTTGAGGGAAAAAAGCTTAGGCTTGCATCGTAGCGCTCAGATCTGATTTCATTGAGCAAAGAGAATACGGTTTCTGCTTTTGAGATTTTTGTGGGATCAATTACATGAATTCTTTTCCACAGGTGATCGTCTTTTCCGATATCGTAGATAGGAAATCGAAGAGCGAGCAGATGCAGTTCGATTTCAGGCCTCAAAGAGCTGATCAGCCTGCAGGCAGGGTAAAAAAGCAGATAATTTCCGATGCCTATGGGGCAGATGCACAGAATTTTCATTATTCGACTTTTTCACGAACGCTGTAGAGTTTTTTGGGAGCCATATGAATGAGCATCTCTGCGAGAAAACCGAACGAGAGGAACTGAATTCCCATTATTATTGCCCCCATTGAAAGCACCACAAGCGGCCTGACGCGCATGCTTCCGGTGATAATCCACTCTATCCCGAAATAGCCAAGTACCCCGCCCCCCAACATTATCATCACAAAACCGACCAATCCGAAAAAATGAAGCGGGCTCTTCAGGTATCTTCTCAAAAAGAGCAGAGTCAGCATATCCATCAGACCGTTAAAAAATTTGCCGATTCCGTATTTTGATTTTCCGTATTGTCTGGCATGATGGGGAACGGGAATTTCAGTGACCTTGAAGCCATCCCAGAATGCTAGTGCCGGCAGATATCTGTGACGATCACCATAGATATCAAGCGATTTGGCCGCTTCGGCCCTATAGGCTTTAAACCCGCAGTTAAAATCGTGGAGTTTTACTCCGGAAAGCACAGATGTTGCAAAATTCCAGATTTTTGAGGGCAAAGTGAAAGTGATGGGATCATATCGTTTCTTTTTCCACCCGTTGACCACATCCCAGCCTTCTTCAATTTTCTGAAGCATTTCCGGAATAGCAACCGGATCATCCTGCAGATCTGCATCCATTGTTATGATGACATCACCTGATGCTTCTTTGATACCCAGGCTTAGAGCAGCAGATTTTCCACTGTTGTGGCTGAAGCGGTACAGGCGGATATTTGCGTTGTACTGAGAGCGGATCTGCTGAAGGACATCAAAAGAATTATCGGTACTTCCGTCATCAACAAAGATCACCTCATAATCTTTGCCAACCGAACCCATCACTTCTGTGATAGATTTCAATAGTGGCGGCAGACTTTCTTTTTCATTACACAGCGGTACTACAATCGAGATTTTCTTCATTTCTATTTCCCCGAACTACAATTTTATCTGTGATAAAGAACAGTCCGCCAACCATGCTGGCGGCCAGTCCTACCAGTGTAGCCAGAAAGCCCATCACAAAGGCGGCATCCATTGGGAAACCGGCGAGTGTAAACAGTGCCCCGCCAGCTGCTTCCCTGATTCCAAAAGGAAGAGGGATTGTCATAAGCATCGCAACAATTGGCACAAAAATGAAAAAATAGTGAAAATTGGAAGCCGAGAGCATACCCAGGGATCCTGCAACCAGAGCATGAACCCCTATCCTTAAAAGCTGTATCAGAGCGGAGAGCAGGGCGACTTTACCTATCACATGCACATCATGCGCTTCTAACAGCATCTCAGAAATTATCTGATCCACTTTAAACCTGCTGAAAATTTTAAAGGAACCTGTGATTTTAAAAAAGAGGTTTTGAAGAGGCTTACTGACAAGAAATGCCATAATTCCGGCGAAAAGCAGAAAAGTAGCAGCAAGAGAGATAACCGCGGTTCCGATCTTTCCACTGGACAGCGAACCCCGTGCAAGCAGTATAATACTTCCGATTATCGCAAATCCGCTCATTGCCCACAGACCCGCAAACCTGTCCAGGAAAGTGGCCGCAAGACCTGCCATTCCCTTTCCGTCACGCGACTTGATAGAGACCACCTTTACCGCATCACCGATAATCCCGCCGGTCATAAAATTATTGAAAAACATCCCTACAAAATAAAGCCGGAAAGATCTCCCGAACGGCAGAGGTATACCCCTGTTCTTCAACAGTATTCTCCATTGCACAACACCCAGGAAACCGCTTGCCAGAAATACAAGCAGTCCACTTACCAGCCATACTGGCTTGGCCTGCATAGTTGTAGCAATGATGTCTTCCCACCCGAGCTTTCCTACCAGAAGGAAAATTACGGCGGCTGTAACCGCCAGCTTAGCGAGTGTAAAGAATAGTTTCCGGATTCTCTGCACTATTTCTCCGCGAATCAAAACAGAAACAGCGGGCTTTACCGCTGCAGATTTCAAGGGAATTTATTAAAATACGTCCAGCCTGCCGGAAAATTCAAAAAAGTCTTTGCAATATAATCCTAAAAATCGTAAGTGGATGAGGCAAAAAATCGTAATCTGTTGAGCGCTAAGGCTTTCAGGCATCTTGATCTTATCACCTTGTCGATAAGACCTGCAATGCCTTCAAGCCT
>JAAYYB010000268.1 GCA_012515615.1 Fibrobacter sp. | reverse complement strand
TGCTTGAATTCTTCCAGGCTACAACCAGTTTTAATCTACCTACAGTTCGCCGGTGCGGCCGCAAAGGCGTTTGCAAATGTGACGGCCACACCTGCCTGCATAACTGGTGGACAACAAGGGGTGATAGTGGAAGACCGCTTTCCTAAGCGGGCTGAAACGCAAGAGGGAACCCCTCTTCCAAAAAGTCTTTATTCCTGTTCATTGCTTCTATTGGGGGCACCCACTTCCAGAAACTCCCTATTGACTTGCAACTTGTGACTTGTGACTTGCAACTTGACTTGCTTGCGGTTATCGGTTAAAATCCAATTCTGGAGAACGCTGAAAATCATGTCGGAAAACAACAACCAATCTCTGCAATCACTTTACCAAAAGGGAATAGAGCTGCTCAGGTCCGGGAAAACCGATGAGGCTGGGGGAATTCTTGAACATGCAAGGACACTTTTCCCTCAATCTGCCGATATCCTCTTTGCCCTGGGTAATGTATACAGAGTTTGCGGTAACTATGGTAAAGCAGCTCAGCAGTTTGAAGATGCCCTTAAACTGAGGCCCGATTTCTTTGCGGCCCGTTTTAATCTGGGGTCTGCCTTCAGAGAGCTTAAGCAGTACGATAGGGCAGCTGCACATTTCAAGTATGCATTAGAGCTGAAAGCTGATTCATTTGAGGCACACTTAAGTCTGGGAATGGTTTTTAAGGAGCAGAACCGTTTTGCCGAGGCTCTTGAAGAATTGAAGGCTGCACTGTCAATCCGGGGAAACAGCCTGGAGCTGTTTGTGAACCTGGCAGAAGTATATATCGGACTCAAAAATTACGATGATGCTCTCTCTTGTTTTTATAGTGCTCTCGCCCTTTCTCCTGATTCACCTGATATTCTAAATGGTTTAGGTAATACTTTCATTCTTAAGAAAGACCATGTGCGCGCAAAAGAGTGTTATGTCCGGGCCCTGGAAAAGAACCCCGGCTTTGCTGATGCTCATTTTAATCTGGGCACTCTGATGAGGGAGTGGAACAGACTCGATGAAGCGATAGTATGTTTTAAAAATGCACTCAGATTCAAACCGGACTCTGCACCAGTATTTGTGAATCTGGGCGAAAGTCTTCTTGCAGCCGGAGAAATAAAAGAGGCTGAAGAGTGTTTCCGTAAAGCCCTGCAGATTGATCCCGGATACTGCCTTGCAGAAGACAACCTCCTTCTTGCCATGAGTTACAATCCCTCATACAGCTGCAGCCAGCTCTTTGAGGAGCACCGGAAGCGGGGAAGTCGCAGAATACCTGTTCAGAGAGTATTTACTAACGATCCAAATCCTGACCGTCGTCTGAAAATTGGATATCTCTCTCCTGATTTCTGTAAACACCCGGCTGCATCTTTTATGGAGCCGGTTATCCGGAATCATGACAGAGACAACTTTGAGGTATTCTGTTATTCGCAGACTGTAAATAGAGACATAAAAACTGAAATGTTCAAGAGTATGGTGAATAACTGGAGAGAGATTGAGAGCCTTGATGATAAAAAAACAGTAGAGCTTATTATCAGCGACGAAATTGACATTTTGGTAGACTGCGCAGGTCACATGAACGGCAACCGCCTTGGAGTCTTTGCCCAGAGGGCAGCCCCGGTGCAGATCACCGGTTTCGGGTATCCCGGAACAACCGGCCTCTATACAATAGATTATCGTCTTAGCGACAGCGTAGCCGATCCCGATGGTGAAGAAGTATGCCATACTGAAAAGCTGATAAGGCTGGAGAGCGGCTTCTGCTGCTATGCCCCCCCTGAAAATGCGCCTGAAATAACGGCTCCCCCAGCGGTTGAAAACGGGTATCTGACATTCGGATCAACTCATACGCTTGCACGTTTGAATGAAAAGGTGATCAGGCTCTGGGCGGATGTGATGAACGCAGTTGACAGGTCCAGACTGCTGATTTTCCGTTCGACACTGACCGAGAGGTCAATTTCCAGGCTTAAAGCGGCATTTGATAAGTGCGGAGTTGATCCGGACAGAATCGAGTTCCAGAGCCAGGTGCCTTCCCCGGGGCATCTTGCGGTTTACTCCCGTATCGACCTGCTTCTGGACACCTTTCCCTGGAGCGGGCATACTACAGCCTGCGAATCGCTCTGGATGGGTGTACCTGTCATTACTCTCAGAGGGGACCGTCACGCCGGGCGTATGGTCGCATGTGTGCTCTCGATGGCCGGGATGCCTGAATTCATTGCGGAATCGGCGGATGACTATGTGAGAATCGCAGGAAAATGGGCTGCGGATGTTGATGGACTCTTAAAAACCAGAGCAGGATTAAGAGAGAGAATTTCGACATCTTCTCTCTGTGATGGGGAGAAGTTTACAAGGTGCCTTGAAGAGAATTACAGGCGGGTTTGGATGTCAGAGGACAGAGGACAGAAGTCAGAGGACAGTAAGAATTAGGAAGGGAAATTTATCGGAATCGGGTTTTGTATCTCCTTACGGGGCCGGTTCACCGGACTTTCTCGATTCAGAGTCGGCATTAATGCCTACAGGATAGAAGGAGAGTAGATGGATCATTTAGCATGTAACCGGATCTCTCTTTCGTCATATTCCAGGCCCGCCAGAGCCAAAATGTTTGTAGAACCACAACAGACAATTGAACAAAAACCCATCGGGGCAATACAATTGTTTTTGCAACCCGAATCATATCTGCTCCTCTACCGTGAGATCACTTCTTTTTCTTGTATTAATGAAAAACTGAATCTATACTGATAAACCGGCAAATTTCTGTTTCTTGTCATGAGATTCTTTACTGTATGGGGTTGATATGAAATCTATACTCATAATAAACTGGCGCGATATTCTAAACCCCGAAGCGGGTGGCGCGGAGACCTACTATCATGAAATTTTTAAACGTATAGCTTCGCATGGATATGATGTGACTGTACTGGCACACAGATTCGGGGATAAAAAAGAAGAGATGTTTGAAAGAATACGGATTATCCGCACTGGAAACAAATTCCTGTTTAACTTCAGCACTATCCCGTGGGTATTTAAAAACAGAAAGAAATTCGATCTGGTAATAGAGGACCTGAACAAACTTCCTTTTTTTACTCCTCTTTATCTGAGCCGCCCGAGACTGCACATGGTAATGCACTTTTTCGGCAGGGCTATTTACAGGGAAACTAATTTCATTTTTGCCTCTTATGTATACCTGATGGAAAAGCTTATTCCACTGATCTATAGAAAAGAACGTTTCATTGCCATCTCTAAAAGCACAAAAAAAGAGATCGTTGAAGGTGGCGTGTCAGGGGAAAAGATACATATAGTCGAGCCAGGGATTGACACCTCTTATTTTTATCAGTCAGTTCCAAAGTCTGCCCCGCCTGTTCTGGCTTATGTCGGAAGGCTCATGAAGTATAAAAATGTCCAGTTTTTAATCAGGGCGCTTCCGGTGCTTAAAAAGAGTGTGCCGGATGTCAGGCTTGAGGTTGCCGGGGGAGGCGATTACCTTGATGATCTTAAAAAGATTGCCCAAGATGCCGGAGTAGCGGAATCTGTAACTTTCCTGGGCAGAATCAGTGAAGAGGAAAAGCGGGATCTGCTGAGCAGGGCGACTCTGTTTGTAAACCCATCATCAAAAGAGGGCTGGGGGATTAACAATATCGAGGCAAATCTCTGCGGGACTGTATCTCTTTCCAGTGATGTTCCGGGCTTGCGCGACTCTGTACAGGATGGAATCACGGGGCTGTTATATGAGCCGGAAAATATCGATGATTACTGCCGCAAAGCATCCTCGGTGCTTCTTGACAGCGCATTCCGGGAAAAACTGCAGAACAATGCCATGTCATGGGCAAAGTCGCTTGACTGGGATATTATCGCAGGCAGGATGGAAACGATACTTAAAGAGAATTATTGAACATCCTGTCACCAGAATGACGGAGTGTGGAATGTTATGTTATTTACAGAAGTAACCTTTTCAGCAACACCGCCACGGATCGTCATACCGTTGAAGAACGGCATCCATCTGAGAATTGCCGAGACCGGAGAAGATGGTTTCCTGCTTTCGCAGGAATGACGGAGTTCGGTTGTTGCAGTATTTACATAAGTAACCCTTTCAGCACAACCATTTACGGACGTCATGCCGTTGAAGAACGGCATCCATCTTAGAATTTTCGAGACATATTCAGTCCGAAGCATATTTTAACCCTTTGATTTCAGATCATGTTGAGCTAAAGGCTC
>JAAYYB010000029.1 GCA_012515615.1 Fibrobacter sp. | reverse complement strand
TGCTGTTTCTGCCCGGGATTCATATCACCTCCCGTCAAGGCTGTCACATCCAGAACGCCAATGAACTTTTCTTCTTTATCAATGACAGGAAGAGAAAGGTATTTGTGTTTAGTAAAAACCTTGCAAGTATTGGCAATAGAGTCATCACTGCAGACCGTCACAACATTTTTAACCATCACCTCTCCAACCAGCTGCTCCGGAGATGCTGAAAGGAGGCGGCGCAAAGGCAGGACACCTCTAAGCCTTTGGAGTCTGTCTACTACATAAAAATAGACAATCTGGTCAGAAATATTTCTCCTGCGGATCTGGTTCAGAACCATATCCACACTCGTGTCTTCAGAAAAGTTTATCGTATCGGTGCGTATATAAGATGAGACACAGTCTCTGAAAATTCTGGTTTCCATACAACCCCTGAAACGGCAAGTCAGTAACTAAAAATATGACCTGCGAAGAGTTTTAGCGATCACTTTATCATTAATTGATCGAAAGAAAGACTGGATAATGAAGAGAATAAAAAAAGGGAACTTTCAATGAAAGTTCCCTTTGTAGTCCCTAGGGGAATTGAACCCCTGTTGCAGGAATGAAAATCCTGTGTCCTAACCACTAGACGAAGGGACCGAAATTTCAATTCGGGCATTAATATACATTTACTTTTCTATCAAGGCAATATTTTCTGTACCAATTTGCCCGAAAGAATCATTTTCACCACGATCATACCCGATAGAGATGTGCACCAGAGTTGCCATGACGGCTCTCTATCATACCTGTTACTACACTCCGCTCTTTACGATTTTTCGCGATTTCCACCACAGCCACAGTGTGGTGAGATATGGAAACGTAAACAGGGCTACAATCACTGGAAACAGAAGTTTTCCAATAGAACTCCTGATCCCCGTTGCACCTTCAAACTGAAACAGATTATCCATAAAAACCGGTTCGAAGTCAATCCGGACATTCTGAAACTGCCCGCTTAAACCGTGCTGAACAGCCTGAAAGAATCCATAAATGAGCCCCACAACAGAGGGATCCTCAACGCCCGCTTTGATCCTCATCTGAAACCTGTCAAACGCTACGATATGAAAAAAAGAACGCAGCACCCTGACCAGCCATTTTGTTACTTTTCCGCGCCACTTACCATCACGAAGGAAGAACAGAGCCCTGTTTCTTTTCAGCTTATCTATTATTCCAACCCTTTTTGGGGTGGCTTCTTCCATTTTTTCTTTTTTTAATTCAGGTTCCGGCTTTACGCTGTCGCCCTTTTCCCGGCCTGAAAAGCTGTCTTCAAGAGGAACTTCCGTACTCCCGGCGTCGCCTTCATCTTCAATGTCATCTCTGACAGATGGTTCCGCAGCAATTCTGTGTTCCTCTGGCGTTTTCGAATCGGTCTTTACCTTTTCCGCGGATAGATTCTCAGGCATGGGGATTTTATGCTCAGAATCATCTTCGTTTTTCGGCATTATATGAAACCAGAGCAGTTTGGCCGCAAGATTCTTGCTGGTAAAATCATAAGCAACATTCAAAAATCGTTTATTCAGCCACCAGAACCTGACTTCGCCTGTGATATTCTCTTCGGTTCTGGAAAATTCAGTGCCTATGTAGAACGGTGAGAGCAGAAGTATAAGGATAAGAAGCAAAAACAGGCCGGCGATAATCAATGCAGTGTATAGAAGTATCGTCCAGATCATCTTTTCTCCAGGTTACCCTGCAGGCGAAAGATTCAGATCGGGCACGGAAGAAAGCTCCTGTGGCTTAAGCTCAATGAGAAGGCCGCTTTCAGTAATGACCTGATCCATAAGTATATCATGGTAATCAAAAGGAAGGGCGCTGCGGCTTATCTGGCAGTCAAATGCAAATCCATACAGAGGAATCCTGCCTTTTAGATCCCGCAGGAAATTGTCGTAATAAGACTTTCCCCTGCCAAGCCTCCCTCCGAGTGTATCAAAGGCAACTCCCGGACAGACAATAAGCTGAAGATCGCTTTTAAAAAAGTTTCCACGCAACTCGGTCCGCGGCTCGAGAATGTTCATTTCGCCGGGCAGAAGGTCCTCAGAAGGATTTCTGATCTCTGCAAGTCCTAAATTGTGTGATCCGCTGATACAGAACGGCACCACAACCCTTTTGCCAATCTGAAGCATATCAGCTATCGCGGATCTGGTTTCCACCTCACTTCCGGTATTTACATAAATCATTACCGCTTTAGCATTTTTGAAGTGATCTGCAGATTTGAGATATTCATAAATCAATCCGGATTTTTCCGACCGCACAGAAGGTTCCAGTTTTTTGCGCTGTTCGATGTATCTGGTACGCATCTGATCTTTTTGCACGTTAACCACATTGGTAACAGCAGAATATGGCTCATTCACACCTGCGATATCATCAAGTTCCCGTTTCAACTTCTCACTGTATCGACGAAATTGAGCCAAAAAACCAGCCACTTTGCGTATGAAGCCGGGCAGTTCTTTGGATCCAAAAAAAACCAGTACCAGAGTCAATACAACAAGTACTTCTGAAAAACTCAGTCCTGTATTGATTCTTTCCTCCTCCCGCAAAAAGCGGCAACTAAAATACTGATCAGGTAAAGAACCAGAAGGGGCAGGGCCATAAGAAGCTGTGAAAGCACATCAGGGGGCGTAAGCACTGCCGCAACGATAAAGATAATCACAATAGCGTATCGAAAATGACGGATAAGAAATTTTGCACTCAGAATCCCCATGCGCGAGAGGACAAATGAAATCACAGGCAGCTCAAACACCACACCGAATGAGAAGCTGATCTTGAGTAAAAATCCGAAATAATCGCCTGCCTTGAACATGGGATCCAACCGCTCTGCTGCATACATGGTCAGAAATCTCATGACATAAGGAAATGTAATGTAGCTGAAAAGTATACCCATGATAAAGAACAGTGTCGAAGCGACAACTACAGGAATGATTGCACGTTTCTCTTTCTTATAGAGTCCGGGAGACACGAACTTCCATATCTGGTAAAAAATCAGAGGAGCTGCAATTATGATCCCGCAGGCAAAAGCGATCTTGATGCTTAAAACAACAGTCTCAGCGGGAGTAGTATATATCAGCTTTGGCTTGGGAGAGGCAAGCCGTAGAGGATAAATCATGATGAGATCGAATATCCTCTCCCAGAAAATCCAGCAGGGCACTGCAGAGAAGACCACTGAAAGGAAAATCTTTATAACTCTCCACCTCAGCTCTTCCAGATGAAGCAGAAAAGGCATCTCACCACTGGAACTCACGTATTCTTACTGCTCCCGTCCTGAATACTTTCTGTCTTGTCTGTGGTTTCATCCTGAACAGCTTTTGATGCTTTTTTAAATTCCTTTATGCCCAGTCCAAGACCCTTGGCCAGCTCGGGGATTTTTTTTGCGCCGAACAGAAGAACAACAATAATCAGAATAAGGATCAGCTCTTGTCCGCCAACAAAACCCATTATAGGCCTCCTTTGAAAACTTGTCGCGGTAACTGTAGAAAAATATATTAGGGTCACCGCACCTCAGGTATCCAGAACTGAACAATTACCTGAGCAGAATGCAAATCATAGAGTATTATTACGTCTAAGAAAAGAAAATTCGAATAGGAAACCGGACCCATTCATAAGATAAGAAGAGAAAAGATGCAGCAGGAAAACTTTATTTACGGTATACACGCAGTTGAAGAGTTACTCCAGACGAGGCTTCAATCGGTTGATCATGTCTATTTTGATAAAGACAAAAGAAATCCCGCATTATTCAATCTGATTAAGTTCTGCAGAAAAGAGAGATTATCTTATAACCTGGTCCCCGAGCTGAGAATCCAGCAGTTAACAGGCACAACAAAGCATCAGGGTGTCGCGGCACTCTGCAGTGCGAAACCTTACTGCTCTGTCGATGAGATTCAGAAGATGCTCTCCACCAGACCCAACCCCCTGGTTATCCTTCCGGCATCGGTGGAAGATCCGGGAAACCTTGGCTCAATCATCCGCTCAAGCGTTGCATTCGGGGTAGATGCACTTCTGCTGGAGAGAAAAAACAGCGCACCGCTGAATGCGGCGGTCGCCAAGAGTTCCGCAGGCATGCTTGAACACCTGTGCATTGGAAGACCTAAGAACCTCGAAGCACTGGTCCAGGATTTCAGATCAAAAAACTATGCTGTAATAGGTGCCGAAATGGAGAACGGGAAAAAACCGGAAGAGATAGACTTCTCAGGACCGGTTGTTCTTGTCCTTGGCGGTGAACACAGAGGAATACCACCCTACCTCAATAAACTCTGCACAGGTTTTGTATCTATCCCTATGACAGAAAAAACTCAGTCATTGAATGTCTCAGCGTCTGCATCAGTTCTGCTTTACGAGATATCAAGACAGAGAAAGTGGCCCTTTAAGTCGTAAGTCACAAGTCACAAGTCAGAAGTTGCAAGATTACAAGCCGGGACTCTTCTAACCCGATCCAGCCGGATATTCTCTAAAGGCCGAAATCAGTCTTAATGCCCTGAAAGGGCTACGTATATCAGCCCGGAGTTTCTTACCCCGGGCTTAAATGGGAGTCTAAATATGAGGTGCCCTAAAGCTTGAAAAAAGCATCTATCTTATCTGCGATGTCATCACCGGTCAGTGTGTCATTGTTGCTTTCATTCTGCTTGGGTTTCTGCTTCTCTTCCGTTTTTTCTTTCTGCTCAGATGTCAATTCCAGTTCAAAGATATCGTCATCAGGCACTACATCCTGCAGATCAAACGCAAATTCCATCTCCTCTGCAGGTTGAGCCGCAGCAGGCTCCTTATGCAGCTCCAGATTTTCAGACTGCTCTTCTGCTGGTGCGGCTTCGGGAATATTCAGGTTAAACTTTTCTGGCTCACTTTCATCAGAGATCGTGGCCTCAATCTCTTTAAAATTCTCTTCAAAATCGGAGACCTCTGCGGGTGCAGGAGACGATGGAATTTTAAGCTCAATCGGGAAATCCTGAGGTGAACGGGGGAGCCTGCTCATATCCAGATCCATTATTGTCTCCATAGCAAACTCTTCATCCTCAACTTCAATCTTTTTCTCTTCTATTGGAGCAGCCTGCAGCCTCTCTTCTATCTTCTCCACTTCGAAAAGCTCTTCTTCAACTGCTTGCTCAGGCTCATCAATTTCCAGAGATTTAAAGAACGACTCAGCGACTTCCGCTTCTTCGGTTTTTTCTTCGAATTTTGTGACCTGTTGCCCGATCTCCTCTTCTTGCACCTGAGCCCCGACAGCTGCATCCCTTATCTCTTCGGCTTCATCTATCTTAGTTATTTCTTCGGGTTCTTTGATCTCAACTATCTCTTGAGGTTCTTTACTTTCAGCTATTACTTCAGCTTCATTGATATCTGTTATTTGCTGTTCAAAATTAAACACCAGATCGCTATCTTTGACCTCTGCCTTTTCCTCAGCATCTATTTTCGAAAAGTCCAGAGAAATTTCCATCTCCTCCTCTTTTGGCTGGCTTAAAGGGGATTCGACAGCTTGAATACCGATTAGTGACTGAGCGATGTCAGAACGCGGCTCATCATCTGGCTTAATTTCCTGTTCAATAGATTCTTCCTGAAATTCGCCATAAGAAACATCTTCCATCGACGACATAACTTCTGCGATCTCTTTTGCTTTGTCAGATCTGCGATAGGCTAAGCGATTAAAATCTCTAACCAGGTTTTCGACATACTTTACATAATAAACATCCAGCTTATGAAGATTGGGCTTTAGAAGTCTGTTCACAGCTTCCAGCTTCAGCGGAAGAGACTTTCTGAATTCCTCATCCTGAACAAGACCAGACCTGAAAGATGCCATCAGGGCATCGATATCGGCCAATTTTTCGGCAACAGGACCAATTATCTTATCCCGTTCCTCCTGAGCTCTCCTGACTTTTTTCTTATTATTGCTGAAAATCAGCGCCCAGTAAATTGAACTGACAACGATCCCGATGACCACTCCGATGATAATACCTGTCGTCATAAAAAACCTCCATAAATGGTCTGAAGACAATTCTTCTATTGATAATTATAGAATTAACAGATCTTTTTGTCAAACAAACACTATGCACCCCTGTAAGAAACTGCATCGTAGACTTTTCTGTACTTGCCCGCAGCACTCTTCCAGGAGAAACCCTCTACCTGTTTTAAACCATTGAATACTAAAGATACATATTTATGCGAGTCAGAAAATGTATCAATTGCTATACCAAGTGCATCATGTGCAGACTTGACCATTGCTGAATAAACCGGATTGGCGATTCTCATCTCCGGTGCAAGTCCTAAAAGATCACCCCACTGCTTTTCCTGATTTTCAGTTTCCGCCTTTTCCCGAAAAAGGATTCCGTTTGGAGGAAAAAGGGATCTGTCGAAATGTATGATGCTTTTATAAGCCGATGGAATTTCCATATCGTTCAGAGGATTAACTTGTGTAAACAATCCCCCCGTTGCCCTGGCCAGAACAGGGGTTCCATTCAAAAACGCCTCTGTTGCAGAACCAAACGGTTCATAAAAAGAGGGCATCACCAGAAACGAGGCGCCCCTCAGGAAGAGTGTATACTGTGCATCTGTAATCCTGAATGGCAGTATCACTATATCGCCGCTGCACCGTTTCTCCATCTCCTTGAAAAACGCCAGGTTTTCAGGACCATTATTTGATGATGGGCAGAAAAGAAGCTTTGCGCTTCCCCTGGGCAACCGCTCGAAGGCATGAAATATGACATCAAAACCCTTCTGCGTTAAATCAAGACGGCCCAGCATTACGATCAACGGCATCGATGAATCATCTTTTCGAAATTTGAACCCGCCGATTATCCGGGTGTCATCAGAATTTTTTAATTCCCCAAGGAGCTGCTTTCTATACTTCGTTTTTTCGGAAATCAGTTCTTTGAATGCTTTTTGTTTCTTATTATTTAGAATGATTTCTTCAAATGGTCCTCTGTTGTTCCCGAAGATTCCGTTTTCAATTCCTAAAGGCGGGTTGCGTGAAAAACAAGCCTGCAGATGATTTACAAAGATACCTTTCTGTATGGGGTCATTCCGAAGTTCATGAGCAAAAGCAGAGCTCACCGTTGTCAATGGCCCGCTTAAAAGTGGAATTGAACATTGCAGAACCGTGTCCCCCGGAAGCTCTCTGCCGAAAAACATCTGCTTACGTCTCTTTCTTATCTCCGTATCAAAGCTGTTGTGCAGTGTAAGAATTGTTCTTGCATGCTCAAGAAGACCGCTTATCACGGCATATTTTGCTGTAACGGCAACAGGCGCAGTTTCCCAGTCATTTGCATGGATTATAATATCCTTTGTAATGCCAAGTTTTTTAAGAGCAAAAGGAACGCCTGCAGAGAATACCAGGGAATCCAGCAGTAGAAATTCCGGTTCACAGTACCCGTACGGATTCTCTCCAGCAGTAAACTGCTTCTCAACGTTCAAATAATATGTCGGGATTTTTTGTTTGAGGTCTTTATAACATCTGATTTTTCCACTGTATGCACAGAGATGAAAGTTTGTGAGCGGAAAGCACTCTTCAAGCTCTCCGTTTTCAAGAGCTGCTTTGGCTCTCTCTGTTGAATGGAGAGGTGAGAGCATGATAACCTGCTCACCAGTCTCAACCAGAGCTTGTGGCAAGTACCTGGTAACAGCGGCAAGCCCTCCCAGTTCAACGAGACGGTTTTCAAAAGAAAGGAAAATGATTTTTCGTTGAGATGCCTGAAACATTCTTTCAGCCCTGTCCAGACAGTCTATCTCATGCTGAGGGAAATAATCGTGCAATCCGCTCCTCAATGGCGTCCAGCTCTCAAGTTTCAGCCGAAACAGGTGTTCAAATCTATCGATCACTTTTTCCATCTATAAATATTCTTCTGGTTTAATTTCCACCGGTTCTACTTTTTTCTGCTCTTTGGGGCGTTCACCAATCAATAAAGCCCATGTTAAACCCGCCATTGCAGGGAGAATGATATTCATTGCCAATATTATTGTTGACGCTCCGAGCGCTACTACAGAAACATAATCTGAATGGATCGGATTCAAGGAAATTCCAAGAAACAATCCGAAGGTATACTCTCTTACTCCTATGTTGGCTATGGAGAAGGGTAAAAATATCATAAGGGCATAAGCCAGAGAAGCTGCAAGACTACCGGAAAACAGCGACTGCCCTCCAAACATCCTGAAAAGAAGTGCAGTCTGCAGAATAAGAAAGAGATGTGCTGCTATAGAAAGAAAAATTGCGCTGTTCCACTTCATCCTGATCAGATCATTCACAAACAAATTCAGCGAAGTCACCACTCTCTTTGACCGCACTGATCTGTTTACAAAACCAGATTTCATCAGGAAATAAATCACCGGAACAGACAAAGCCGAAACTGTCAGTATGATTATAAACAGCAAAGGAAGAGACCTTCCTGAGAGAACAAAAAAAACAGCTGCAGCAAAGCCCAGAAGTATGGTTGCAAAGAGTCCGAAAAACCGGTCGATAATCACAGCAATCACAGAAGCGCTTCTACGGGATTTATCAAGCTCAAACCCTCTGAAAAACTCCCCGAGTCGTCCGGGAGTAATAAATGCCAGCAGGTTTCCCCATAACAGAGTTTTAAGGGCTACCCGTTTCCCGCATAAAAACCCCTGAGCTTTCAGCACTCCTGCCCAACGAAGCATCTGCAGATACAGGGAAACAAAACCGCATAGAAACGCTCCCGCCAGAAACAGAGGATCCAGCCGTCCAAAAAGCACTGCAATCTGCCCATGTTTTATGCTTCTATTTACAATCAATACAAAGAGAATTGTAAGCAGGATTTTTGTTATGGTTCCAACCTTTTTATTTTTAAGAATAGAACCTGCCCTGCATAGAAACGCCTGTGGTTCTATCTGCATGATTTAAACCTGTTTACCATCACATTCCCTTTTAAAGCATATTCACTGGATCAACATCTATCATAAGCTTCAACGATCTGGAGAGGCGGCAATTTTTCCTGCGAACCTCAGCCAGAACAGTGTTCATTTTTTGAGGGGACCGTGTCTTTATCAGTATCGAATACCTGACCTCATTGGCTATCTTTTCAAGCACAGCCGGAGATGGCCCCAACACCTGCAGCTC
>JAAYYB010000267.1 GCA_012515615.1 Fibrobacter sp. | reverse complement strand
TTGAGATCCCTGGCGTACCATACATTAAAAAACGGACCCGCAATAGCTACCGAACCCTGCATAAGAGCAACTGTGATGCTGTAGTACAGAAATGGCCTGTTCTTTCGAATTTCTGTAAATGGCAATGAAAGAGGGGCGCTGGCCAGGGGCAGACGCGGCTCGTTCTGCAGAACAAGCATTTGGGTCGACATCAGGCGAAACATTGCTGCAGTGAAAAAAACGGCTGCAAAAAGAAGCCATGGAGCACTATCTGTTGTAAATTGACGCAGAATCAATCCGGCACACAAGGCACAGATAAGCTGAGTGGTTGAAAATATTCTGTTTCTCCATGCAAAATGCCTTCCTCTAACAGAGGAATTCACCAAATCTCCCATCCAGGCAATCCATAGTCCCGAGATGACATTCCCACTGAAACCATACAGGGCAAAGAGGAGAAGAAATGACCATGGGCGGATCTTCTCGGGAAGCCATCCGGTAGTAGCAATTAAAAGAAGAAAGATACCCTGGTATGTGGTGCCTTTAGTCACATACTTTTTACGTCCCTTGGATGAATCTACAAAGAAAGGAAGTAAAAATTGTCCAATCGAACTCAACAGAAGGGGGAGGCTTCCAAGCAAAGCAATCAGCACTGAAGGAGTTCTGAGATATACGGCGGCAGCTATAGAAAATGTTTCTGTAAGAGCCAGCATCCCGTTTGCGAATATCCCGTCCCAGAGACTGAAGATAAGCGCTCTTTTTGTATTGGGACAGCCTATTTGGACTCCTCCAAGTTTGCATATCCTGGGATTAGCGTTTTCGGTAATTATCTCTGTGCTTGTTTTAACTGAAGCAGCTGCCGGGTTCATTTCAGATATCATTTCAGGAGGTGCCATAACAGAGCTGAATTCGTAAGGACAAATTCATTATTGCAGAATAACATAAATGATGCCAAATGGACTTGGTCTGCCGCGGCATTCTATTTGCATATCTGTATGAAGTTAACCATCCCCGGGAAAAGAAGTAGATGGATATTCCAATTTCAACCTACAGGCTTCAGTTTAACCCTTCTTTTACCTTTAAAGATGCCTCATCAATTATTCCCTATCTCAAGGAGCTTGGTATCTCTCACATCTATGCATCACCGATTTTTAAGGCCCGTAAGGGTAGCCAGCACGGGTATGACATTGCTGACCCCAGATTATTGAATGAAAAAATCGGGGACAGGGCCGATTTTGACCGGCTCACAGAGCAGGTCGCTCAGGCAGGGTTAGGCTGGATTCAGGATATTGTTCCAAATCATATGGCCTTTGATAGCGGCAACCACCTCCTGATGGATCTTTTTGAGAACGGGCCCGATTTTCTTCCTCTGCAATACTTCGATATAGACTGGAACCACACTTACGAATCGCTCCGGGGCAGGCTCCTGGCACCAATTCTGGGCGGTGTTTATGGAGAGTGTCTGGAGCGGGGTGAGATAAAATTAACATACGACCAAAGTGGTTTTGCCATAAGATACTACGGGCACTTCTTTCCGCTTCGAATTGAAACTTATGCCCGTATTTTGGACCTCAATATTGACAAACTAAAAGTCGGATCAGGTGTTTCTCATCCCGGTTTCCTGAAGCTTCTTGGAGTGCTTTATTCGATAAAAAATCTTCCTGCAGCACATCAGATGGAATCCAGGAAGACTCAGGTCAATTTTACAAAGGCAATACTGTGGGAACTTTATACAACCGATAGCGTAATAAGGGAATTTATCGATGATGCAATTAAGGAGATAAACGGGGTTCCCGGAAAGCCTGAGACTTTTTCTCTGCTTGATGCACTTCACTCAGAACAGGTTTTTAAACTCTCGTTCTGGAAAGTCGCTACAGAGGAGCTCAATTACCGCAGATTTTTTACTGTTAACGATCTGATTTCCATAAGGGTTGAAGATGAGCAGGTTTTCCGTGACACTCATGAGCTTATCTTTGAGCTTATAAATGCAGGAAAAATAAGCGGGTTGAGAGTAGATCACATTGACGGTCTTTACGATCCGCACCTCTATCTTGAAAGGCTCAGAAAAGGTGCTCCTGAAAGTTTTATCATCGTGGAAAAAATCCTCGGCCTTAATGAGTCTCTTCCGGGGGTCTGGCCTATACAGGGTACAACCGGTTATGATTTTTGCAACTATGTAAATAATCTCTTCTGCTATTTTAAAAACAGAAATGCATTCGAGCAACTGTACACAGAATTTACAGGACAAAGGCTTGATGCCAAAAATCTGCTGATTGAGAAAAAACGACTCATTATAAGTAAGCACATGGCCGGGGACATAGATAATCTTGCTCACTTAATAAAAAAGGTTAGTGGACGGGACCGGCGTGGAACAGACATTACTCTTTATGGACTCAGAAGTGCACTTGTGGAACTTTTGTCAAGCTTTCCGGTTTACCGGTCTTACATCAATGGCAAGTCCTTCAGTAATGAAGACCGGAATCATCTTCAGACTGCAATTTCTGATGCTTTAAGCATGGTTCCGGGCCTTTCAAGAGAGTTTGCATTTATAGAACGATTTCTTCTGCTCCAGTATGATGAGTCGGCCTCAGAAGAAGAGAAACAAGAATGGACAAATGTGGTCATGCGATTTCAGCAGTTTACCGGACCTCTGATGGCAAAAGGCTTTGAGGACACTGTCCTTTACATTTATAATCGTCTTTGTTCACTCAACGAAGTGGGGGGCTGGCCCTGGGTTTTTGGAATCAGAACAGCGTCTTTTCACTCATTTTGCTCTTCCAGGCTAAAATCCTGGCCAAACACGATGAACAGCACCTCTACTCATGACACTAAAAGAGGCGAGGATGTGAGGGCAAGAATCAATGTGCTTTCTGAAATGCCGCGTGAATGGGAAAGATTTATCAGGAAATGCAGCAGAATTAATTTGAAGTTGAAAATAATGCACAAAGAGAGCTATATCCCCGATTCAAATGATGAGTATCTCTTTTATCAAACTCTGATCGGAGCGTACAATCCCGGTGATGACTACCAGAATTTTGTGAATCGAATCAGGGAATATATGCAAAAGGTTGTACGTGAGGCTAAGGTGCACACCGGATGGGTTGATCCTCATGTCGAGTACGAAAAAGGATTGAATGAATTTATCTGTAAGGCTCTGGACAGAAATATTTCAGGTGAATTTATCGATGAATTCATCCGCTTCTTTCAGAAAATATCTGCATTCGGGATTTACAATTCGATTTCTCAGTGTCTTCTTAAGATTACTGCTCCGGGGCTGCCGGATTTTTATCAGGGCACAGAGCTTTGGGATCTCAATCTTGTTGATCCCGACAACAGACGTGAGATAGATTACCGCAAAAGGGCTCTTATTCTCAAAGAATTGAAGCAGGGTGGAACAGATAAGAATTTCATCAATAGCCTGTTGGAGGAGAGAAATGAAGGCAGGGTAAAGATGTTTCTTATTTACCGGTGTCTTGAGGCAAGGAAAAGGTACAGAGAACTCTTTCAATCGGGAATTTATAAACCTCTTAAAACCGGAGGGACTTTTAAGGGAAGCATAGTCGCATTTACAAGAGATGGAGAGGAAAATCGGGCAATCATTGCTGTTCCAAGATTCCTGGTTTCAATTATCTCCCCCCAGGAACTGCCACTGGGGCGCAGAATCTGGAAAGATTCCTATATAGAAATGCCTTCCGGTGAGAGAACATCATATACAGATGCCTTGACAGGGAGGCAGTTGAGTTCAGATGAAATAATGTATGCGGGTGATCTTTTTGAGACCTTTCCGGGCGCGCTTCTGATAGGAAACTGCTGAGGCAACAGCTTCAATCTCTTAAACGCTTACACTGATACAAAAAGACTGAAGCAGATTGTTGTGATCACTGTCAGATCAATGCTATCATATCCCTTACAGCCAGTTCCAATCCGGTCAATGCTGCTCTGGATATAATGGAATGTCCGATGTTAAGCTCTTCCATATAATTGATTTCTGCCACAGGACTGACGTTTTGATAATTAAGTCCATGGCCTGCATTTACATGCAGACCAAGTTTATTTGCCGCCATTGCGGCATCTTTCAATTTCCCAAGTTCCTCGGTAACTGCCGGACCGCTCGATGCATTGGCATATTGTCCGGTGTGGAGCTCGATATGGGTTGCACCGGTTCTTTTAGCTGCTTTAATTTCATTAAGGTCTGGAGAAACAAAAAGACTTACCAGAATATTGTTGTTACGGAATGTCTCAATTGCCTTTTGGAGCTCCTTTTCCCGCTCACGTACCGGTAGGCCGCCCTCAGTTGTGCGTTCCTGACGATTTTCCGGAACAAGAGTTACCATGTAGGGAAGCACATCTACTGCTATCTTTATCATTTCCGGTGTGGGTGCCATTTCCAAATTCAAGCGGGTAGAGATGGTCTGCTTCAGAAGATATATATCTCTATCCTGGATATGACGACGATCTTCACGGAGGTGGGCAGTGATACCGGATGCACCTGCGAGCTCGGCAATCATAGCAGCATGAGCAGGGGCCGGTTCTATTCCGCCCCTGGCCTGACGAATTGTGGCTATATGGTCTACATTCACCCCTAAAGTTGCCATTCTATACTCCTTTATGCAGGTATGCTTCTGCTCTTGTGAGAATGCAATTTACAATACGCCCTGTTTTATATGCAATTCCGGGATAGGGCACTTACTTTTTATTCTCTTTAGCAGTAGCTTTTACTATTTCTGAGACGTAAACAAGTCCGATTCCGTTCTGTTTCAAATCGGGCAGGCCATTTTTCAGCGCTTTGATAAAAGATGGAGTAGCTTTCCCTTTCAAAATCACATTTCCTTTGTTCTGGGCCACGATTGCATAATGGTTGAGCGAATCCTGAATCGCGGCGGCAGAAAGGTCCGTATTGATCGTAAAATCTATGATTCCAAAAGGAATGTTCATTTTTCTTGCAAGGGGCTTTGAAACCGACTTACGGGTTTCCGGAGTCATAATGAAGTAAGAGTTGCGTTTGTTGATTTCGCTGAAGATAATCTCCATGACGCGGGTGTCCTCCAGTACCTTCTGACCATAATAATTTGAAAAACCCGCGAAATTTGGAACAGCTTCTGCGGCAGTGTTTAGCATGGAGCGTATTTTCTCCTCCGGGTAGTGAACCAAGATCGCTGATTTGCTGTACCGGGAAGATGCAGGCAAAGGCTCCATCGGAAGCATTACTATAATTTCTTTGTGGTATTCATTGGCAATCTGAGCTGTCCAGGTGGAGAGTTTCTTTGTGCTTGCCATCGAAACTGTGAGTGGTTCCGGAAAGGAGAGAAAACCGATGGTTGTTTCATCAGCAGAAAACCCGAAATCTTCAACAAGTATTGCCATCCTGGCTGTCTTACTGAAAAATGCTGATGAATGAATAATATGCATCGCGATTCCGGGCTGATCTGGTATTAGACTCTTGAATTTTAATCTGCAGCCTTTTTGTTCAGAATGGTAAATACAGTCAACATTTATGTAATCTGCTTTGAGCATGCAGGATGAGACAAACCAGACAATCCACTCCATCGGTTTGCCCCGGGGGACCTGAAATTTAATCTGCAGGGTGGAATCCTCAGGTATGAGTTTTTTAGTAACCTGGTTTTGCGATATCTCAAGATCCCTGAAACATTGTGCGAGGGCGGAATCTAACGATAAATGATTTTTTACCGGTTTTGCGGGGGTAACTTTTTTATTTTCCTGATGGGAAACCTTTAAAAAAGTAACTACTTTATCCGGGTATCCAAAACGTATTCCCAACAGTATCGCAAGAAACAGCAGGATGGTAAGGACTGTTGAAAGGATGATTCGAAATCGCATCGGGTCTTCTTTATACGGGTAGTCCGCTGAAGGTAACTAACAAAATAGCCAATTTCATCTGATCAAATCAAGGCGGTTCTAAGGTTGGAAGAGACAAAAATCAAAATTCCGGTGCTCCTTGGTCCTACAGCTACCGGGAAGACTGAACTGGCTGTTCAGCTTGCATCAGAGTATGGTTGGGAAATCATATCCTGCGATTCCAGGCAGATATACAGGAAAATGGACATAGGAACTGCCAAACCGACCTCAGAACAGCTTCAGAAAGTAAAACACTGGCTCATAGATATAATTGATCCCTCTGAACCTTACTCCGCCTATAGATTCGCAGAAGATTCTCTGAGGATAATAAGGGAAAAAGCATCTGTTTCAAAAACAGTTCTGATTTGTGGCGGTACAGGGATGTATTTCAAAATCCTCAGTGAAGGTATGGGAGTGCAGGTCGATTCGGATCCTCACATTCGAGACGAGCTGATGGAGAGGGGAAGGGTAGAAGGAAGTGCATCACTGCATGAAGAGCTCAAGATAAAAGATCCTGAATCTGCGTATAAATTGCATCCAAATGATCTGCAGAGGATAGTAAGAGCTCTGGCTGTTTATTATCAGTCTGGAAATAAAATATCCTCTCTTAAGCAGGGATGTGCACCCGAAGGAGTAGAGTTTGTAGTTGGAAAACTTTTTGAAGACAGGGACAGACTTTACAAAAGAATAAATGACAGGGTTGAATGTATGGTCAGAAACGGACTCCTGGAAGAGTTTCTGAAACTGATTGACTGTGGATATGATCAATTCTCTCCAGGTATGCAGTGTGTGGGGTACAAAGAGTTGTTCTGTGTTCAAAGAGGGGAGTGCACTTTAAATACTGCAATCGGGACAATTCAGAGAAACACACGAAGATACGCGAAACGGCAGATCACATGGTTTTCACACCAGACAGGTGGAGAGGACATAAATTCAAACGACTGTTATGGAAAACTTAAGGATTACTTTAAGACGAGAATGAATCTCTAAGAAGAGCTCTCATAAAACCTGGACATCATTACACCCTTGTCACTTCAGTCTCCGAAATTATATACTTAGAGAAAATCGTACATCATACACCTCGTCGGCACCAGCAGAGTCTGGGACGAACAAACACGTGGGCAACGATTCCCTTCAATTAGAAAATCTTCCATGGTGAAGAAAGGAGTTTTTTTCATGAGCAGTGATGAATCATCACGTGGTATGCTTAACCAACCAAACCGTAAACCAATGATGTCTAAATTCGGTGAGAAAAATCATATGTATAATTCTGGATCTAATTACAATGGCTATGGCAACTCTTCATACAATAATGGTAATTCAAACAATTTTAACTCCCAGCATCCCAGACGCCGTACAGACAGATACAAGAGAGAGACTCTTAATCTCAGTGAGAAATTGATAAAGCAGAATGATATAATTATTCGTCTGCTCAAAGAAATACGTGATCGTCTGCCCAAGCCCGCATTTGAAGAGGCGGATGCTGAGCTTCAGGATCAGAAATGTAATGAGCCGATGCCTGAGGAGCAGTGCCGGAATGCTTCTGATGATGAGCCGGATCAGGAAAATATGATTTCCGGGCAGGAAGAAGATATGCTTACTCCGGGGAATGAAAAATAAACTTATGCAGGCCATCGTTTAAGAGATGGCCTGCACACTTTTTCAGATCAATAGAACAGATGAGACCATCTCACAAATTCTTTCCGCTGCTTTTGATATTTTATCTTTCTGCATTTGACGCCCACTCGCTGACACGCTGGAGTACAACACATATAATTCCTGATGCGGATTTTCTTGAGGGTGGCGGTTTTTCACTTGAAGGCCAGATTTACCTCTCTAAAGACAGTGAAGAAGAATTTTTTTACAAACCGACAGCGACATTAACTCTGGGGCTGACTGAATGGGTTAATATCGATGCCGGATATGCTGGCGGGTTTAATCTGGGGTTGAAGGCAAGAGTTCTGGGTGAGACTGACACCTGGGTTCCCTCAATTGCTATTGGTGTCCGAAATATTTTCTCCCACAAAGAGGCTTATTATTACGATGAAAGTCCTGATACTCTGGAGAACGAACTATACCTTGCTTTGGGCAAAAGTATTAATACCTTGAAGATCCGTTTCCATGGCGGCATCCTTTCCATTCCCGGAAACAAGAATGAAGCCATTAATCCATTCCTTGGTGTAGAAAAATATTTCGGCAGGGGAATGTACCTGACCATTGAGGCACATCGAAGAGACAGGGTATTGAGGCCCTCAGCGTTTATTAACTGGAGATTTCTGAAAAACCGATTTGAACTTTCTGCCGGAGCGGTTGATATATCGGGAATGTTTTCCAAAAAGAAGACCATTGACGAATCAGATGATGCCCCGGGCAACCCGTTTGTAAAGCCGGGTGTCTGGGTCGGGCTGAAGTTCCAGAGCGTTATCGGGAGTAGAAAAAATGATGGTTTTATAAGTCTTGATGAACGGCTTTCATACCAGAATAAAAAAATTGAGAGCCTTGTTAAACAGGTTGACAGCCTTAAGCATGTCGTTAATACCGGAAATAACAAATTAGAGAATGTAAATAGTGCTGTTACAGCGATCCTTGACAGCAGTGTTGACGGACAGGCACAGATTGACTTCCTGGCATTACAGAAGCTGGTTGCCTTAAAAGCTCTCTATTCACAGGAACCGTTTGAACCGGAGCGGGCCAGAAGTTTAATTCAGGAATTGGTCAACTACCGCGGGAGAGTGATACCGGCTCTCAGCAAAATGGCCCAGGACCGTAAAGAAGATCTCAAGTTACGAACCCTTGCAACTTCAATATTAGGAGAAATAGGGACAAAAGCGGCCGCTGATGCTCTGATAGAGGTTCTGGCCCAGGCGCATACACCTGAGATGAAAATCGAGTGTCTTATCGGGCTTGGGAAAATCAAAGAGACCAGAGCTGTTTACCTGATGCAGGAACTGGCAAATGATCCCGATGATGCTGTTTCCTATACGGCGCATGAAGTTCTGCAGAAACTTGAACAGGAAACGGGTATTTCACTCATAAAGGCGACTGATGCTGAAGAGGTTATTTCGGTGCCTGAAAATAAGATTGGAGCCGATTCAAATGTCACAACTGAGTCGGGTTCCAGTGCACTATCCGGAGAGACAATTCAGGCAGGAAAGAACAGTCCGGTTTCAGACAGTTCCAAAACTCCAGTTATGATTTCACCGGTCCCACTGAAGCCGGATACAATCAAACGGTAAAATTCAGAGGTTTTCCGCCTTAGCCTATTCTATGACAGCGTTTCCTCTTTTCAGATCACTTACTGTGGAATCTGGAAGATCCGGAACTTTTTTTCTGAAGTCATCCCAGTTGCTGTATGGACGATTTTCCAGGATGTATTGGGCTTTGCGGTCACTAATCTGTAGCTCCTGCGCAAGCTCTTCATAACTGGCAGTATTGAGATTTATGCCTTTAGACTGCATTCTGACTCCTCTCAGGCCTTGAAATTCGGCAAGCTCTGACCAATCTTTGGTGCAAATTGCGTTCCTTTGAATAATCCTGAAAATCGCAGTTGGATGAGGCAAAAAATCGTAATCTGTTGGGCGCTAAGGCTTTCAGGCATCTTGATCTTATCACCTTGTCGATAAGACCTGCAATGCCTTCAAGTCTTATCATCTCAACATCTTACGGTTTTTTATTCTCCCCAACTGCGACTTTCAGGTTAAAGCTTTCACAAATCTTGCTGTACCTCCAGTGTTGTGCACTTGAGATTCGCACAATTCTTTCAGCTACAAGGCTTTGATGCACTTCATCCCTCCCCGGATTTACAGGTCAGGTAATAACTGTCTTTCAGTAGTTGCAAGCGGGGGAGGGAACAATTATTTTATTAATCCTTTATTTGTTTATATGTAAAGAAATTCGAGAGTTATCGTGACAATCTGTCTTTATTTTTCTCGTGAATCCACTCTGAAGTTGATCCCTGTATCCATCTCAATTTTTAGGAGGCGTTATGAATGAGACGTATCTGTATGCGGCTATAGGCTGTGGTGCCATAGCCCTGGTGTACGCCTGGATCAAAACTGCATGGGTAAACCGGCAGGATCCAGGTACGGAAAAAATGAAGGAGATCGGTAAAGCGGTCCGTGAAGGCGCAATGGCCTTTCTGGCTCGTGAGTACAAGGTAATCGCTATCTTTGTGTTAGCCGTTGCCGTTCTTCTGGCTGTAGCTTACACTGGTTGGATCAGGTACACTGCAGGGGCTTTTGTTCTTGGTGCATTCTGTTCAGCTCTGGCTGGTTTCTTCGGAATGAGGGTAGCAACTGCTGCCAACATGAGAACAACCAATGCTGCCCGTCGCGGGCTTCCTCAGGCTCTTGCAGTGGCATTTGCCGGTGGTTCAGTAATGGGTATGTGCGTTGTTGGTCTGGGTCTGCTCGGGCTTTCTGTAGCGATTCTCGTCGTAAGCAAAATCGTTCCAAATGCTGCTGATATAGCTGTTGTAAAAGGAACCGTTTTGCCCATAATAACAGGTTTCTCTCTTGGCGCAAGCTCAATCGCTCTGTTTGCCCGTGTCGGCGGCGGTATCTACACTAAGGGTGCAGATGTCGGTGCTGATCTTGTTGGTAAAGTTGAGGCCGGTATTCCTGAAGACGACCCCAGAAACCCTGCAACAATTGCAGATAACGTTGGTGACAACGTTGGTGATGTGGCCGGTATGGGTGCAGACCTTTTTGAATCATATATCGGTGCCATAGTCGGTACCATGGTTCTTGGTGCTGCTATTGGTGATATGAGCATGGTCACACTCCCGCTGGTTCTGTCGGGTGTTGGTATTCTCCTGTCAATACTTGGTACTTTCTTTGTGAAAACAAAAGAGGGTGGCAATCCCCAGGCAGCTCTTAATACAGGATCATTCGGTGCTTCAATTGCCATGGCCATTGTTTCTTATTTTGTAATCCAGCGTCTGGCTCCGGCCACATTTACTCTTGGTGGAGTTACATATCAGTCTGCTGGTATTTTCTGGGCTACTATCGCAGGTCTTGTTGCCGGTGTGGCAATTGGAATGCTTGCCGAGTACTACACTGCAGAATCAAAAGGCCCTGCACGCAAAATTGCTGAAGCCTCTACAACAGGCCCTGGCACCAATATCATAGCAGGTCTGTCCAATGGTATGGTCTCAACAGCTCTCCCGATTCTTTGCCTTTGCGCAGCTATCCTGGTGGCTTTTCATCTTGCCGGAATGTACGGAGTAGCTATCTCTGCTGTTGGTATGCTGGCTACAACCGGTATTCAGCTTGCTGTTGATGCATACGGCCCGATTTCCGATAACGCGGGTGGTCTGGCTGAAATGGCCGGCTTGGAAAAAGAAGTACGTATGAGAACCGATAAACTTGATGCAGTCGGAAACACAACCGCTGCAATCGGAAAAGGATTTGCGATTGGTTCTGCAGCTCTTACTGCTCTGGCTCTGTTTGCCGCATACAGGGAAACTGTGGGTATCTCCGCTATCGATATCACCGATCCTTCTGTAACAGTTGGATTGCTGCTCGGTGCGATGTATCCGTTCCTTTTCTCATCTTTCGCCATGAGCGCTGTTGGAAAAGCGGCTTTCGCCATGATCGGTGAAGTTCGCCGTCAGTTCAAAGAAATTCCCGGACTTCTGGAAGGGAAAGGCCGTGCAGAGTATGCAAAATGCGTTGATATTGCCACTGCAGCTGCCATAAAGCAGATGATCGTTCCCGGTCTTTTGACTGTTGCCATTCCGATCGTTATCGGATTCATTCCTGAAATCGGTCCCAAGATGCTTGGCGGTCTTCTGGCCGGTGCAACTGCTTCCGGTGTGATGATGGCTCTTTTTATGTCAAATGCCGGAGGTTCATGGGACAATGCTAAAAAGCACATTGAAGGCGGTGCTTTTGGCGGCAAGGGCTCTGAAGCTCACAAAGCAGCTGTTATCGGTGACACTGTTGGAGATCCTTTCAAGGACACAGCCGGGCCAGCACTCAATATTCTTATCAAGCTGCTGAGTGTTGTAGCTCTGACTATCGCACCCCTTCTGGTATTGAAGTAATCTGATCGGGGTTCTTATTTAAAAGTGGTTTCATGCATTATGCATGAAACCACTTTTTTATTGGTAGGAAGAAAAGGGAATAGGGAACAACCGATTGATTGTCTGTTATTCCTGTTTGAAAAGGAACTTACGGGTCAGTTTTTCTGACGCGCCATCGACTGCCTGCAGTGTTGCAGATCCTATAATAGAATTGACAAAAGCTTCGTCAGCCAGATCAAACCTTAACGAGTCAACTGTTTTCCACTTATTTTTTTCATTGAGCTCTTTTGTTACTTCCCCTGTGAACACTTCTTCACTCAGGAGCTCTTTTTCTGCAACATCGAAAATCCGAACGGCAAATTTAACCTTGCCGCTTGAGGTTTCTTTGTAATTATCAGCGTTTGTGGTGATTTCTGCACGTTGCTGAATATCGAAAGTTTCAACTGAACCGGTAATTGCATACTTTGCGTTGTGATGAGCAGCTGTAAGCACCGGATCCTTGACAGCTGAATCAAGAACCAGAATGGCCATCCAGTCAGCTGCTCTTTTCATTCGCTCTGCAAGAAACCCGGTAATACCGCTGCCGATCTCCCAGTTTCCACTATAAGAGGAGGTGTTTGAGAAAGGGAAAAAAATGCAGGTATCCTGTACATTTCGGGAGATAAATAGATGATCTCTTTTGGATTTGGTCAGCTGTTTTGCTATTTCCCCGTCGATCAGAGCCGATGGTACCCACCTTTTCAGTGAATCAAGATCTGAATCCAGAAGGGCTCTTGGAGTTAGGGATCTGGTCTTTTCCCTGATAACTGCCTTACGTGAAGCGCTGAGAAACAGCGTAGCACCGGTTTTTATGTTTTTTAGCTCGACGATGCCGTTTGTGACTTTTACAGTTGTAGTCCCGTCAAGAGGATCCACGCTGACCTCAAAAGATGTTCTCCCATTCAGAGATATCAGTGATCCAGGGGTGTAGACCCGCATATTGCTCGAGATCTCAGCGGGTGCCTTTTCTTTTGATAAATGGTAAACCCTGCCGGAAAATATAGTGGAGTGGCAGAGCTGTTTGTCCTGAGGGTTCTTCTGCAGAATATTAATCAGGATTTGTGTGTTTTGGGAAACATAGAGAATTGAACCGTCAGACCATTTTAGAATAGCCATGCCGTCATTAAGTACGCGTATAATATCATTTGTGTAAAGGTTCTCATTTTTTGAGGCTGTCTGCCAGTCATATCTGCCGTTTCTCTGGATTTCAGCGTTTCCCGATAGAGAATCGATCAGTACAAATGGCCTGGCAGAAAAAACCGGTTCGGCCAGGATAATAGTCAGTAAAAATTGCAGAATAATAGACGTTTTCATTAATATCCTCCATCATTCTATTATATCCATCCATTTAGATCATTGCAAGATTTCAGGTCTTTTCCTTGATAAGATGATGTGTATTCGTTATTTTATTTTCCTTTGCTTGAGTGTTGATTTCACGATTTAAGGAGGCAATAGAATGGCTGTTACTTTGCGCAGTGCAACAACAACCCTGGGCCGTAGAATGGCCGGAGCACGCAGTTTGTGGCGTGCAAACGGAATGACAGAGTCACAGATTGGAAAGCCTGTGATTGCAGTGGTAAACTCATTTACCCAGTTTGTTCCGGGTCATGTGCATCTGCATGAAATAGGTCAGCAGGTAAAGAAAATTATCGAGAGCATGGGTTGTTTTGCAGCAGAATTCAATACTATTGCTATAGATGATGGAATTGCAATGGGCCATGACGGGATGCTCTATTCACTGCCTTCAAGAGAGCTTATTGCCGACAGTGTGGAATACATGTGCAACGCGCACAAAGCGGATGCGATGATCTGTATTTCCAATTGTGACAAAATCACCCCTGGAATGCTCATCGCAGCAATGCGTCTTAACATTCCGGCAGTATTTGTCTCCGGCGGCCCCATGGAAGCCGGTAATTTGAAGGGCAAAAAGTATGATCTTGTTGATGCGATGGTGATGGCTGCAGACAAGGACGTTTCAGATCAGGAAATAGATGAGCTTGAAAAGGCTGCCTGCCCTACATGCGGGTCTTGCTCCGGAATGTTTACAGCTAATTCAATGAACTGTCTCACTGAAGCCCTTGGATATGCGCTTCCGGGCAATGGAACTATCCTGGCCACACACAAGAACCGGACCCGGCTCTTCGAACGTGCCGCTGCGAGGATCGTGGAGATAGCAAAAGCATATTACGAAAAAGGGGATACATCGGTACTGCCTCTTTCTATTGCCACAAGGCAGAACTTTCTCAATGCCATGTCATTTGACATCGCAATGGGAGGTTCAACCAACACTGTCCTGCATCTGCTTGCAGTTGCACAGTCTGCCGGAGTGAATTTTTCCATTTCTGATATAGATGCACTGTCCCGAAAAATTCCTGTACTCTGTAAGGTAGCACCCAGTTCTTCCTATCATCTTGAAGATGTGAACCGGGCTGGCGGGGTCATGGGAATTTTAGGTGAGCTTGCCCGTGCAGGTTTGATAGATACAACAACAAAACGAGTCGATGGCATGCTCAAAGATGTACTGGCGACTCATGACCTGATGAGTGACAAATGCACAAAGGATGCAGAAGAGATCTACAGGAGCGCTCCCGGAGCAATGGGCAGGAATCTGCAGATAGGATCACAGAATGCAACCTATGAAACTCTTGACAAAGATCGTCAGAATGGGTGTGTAAGGGATCGCGCTCATTCTTATAGTAAAGATGGAGGATTGGCGGTACTATTCGGCAATATTGCCTCCAAGGGATGCGTGGTTAAAACAGCCGGTGTTGACGAATCTATATTCAAATTCACAGGTAAAGCACGTGTTTATGACTCTCAGGAAGATGCCTGTGAAGGAATATTGAATGAGGTTCAGGCCGGAGATGTGATAGTGATCCGCTATGAGGGACCAAAGGGCGGCCCTGGAATGCAGGAGATGCTCTATCCTACATCTTATATAAAATCAAGACATCTGGGCAAGGAATGTGCGCTGATTACCGATGGACGTTTTTCTGGAGGAACATCGGGGCTCTCGATCGGTCATGTTTCTCCTGAAGCTGCCTCCGGTGGAGAAATCGGACTGATCCGTACCGGCGATTTCATCGAAATTGACATACCAAACAGGACCATAAACGTGAAAATCTCCAGCGATGAGATGGAGAAAAGACGCAAAGAAGAACTGGCCAGAGGTGCAGATGCATTCAAACCTGTTAACCGCATCCGTCCAATCTCCCAGGCTCTTAAAGCATACGCTCTCTTTGCATCGTCTGCAGATAAAGGCGCAGTAAGAATCCTTCCCGGGGAGACTCAATGAGAGAGGGAACAAGAAAGCTCTTCGAAAACTGTCTGGAGCGCTTTCCTCAGCTTGAAAAGTGCAGGGGCGACCTCTACAGTGCTTATGAAGCTATTTATAAGTGTTTTAAAAATCATGGAAAGGTTTTGACCTGCGGTAATGGCGGAAGTGCATCAGATGCGGAACATATAACAGGTGAACTGATGAATAAACTGCGTATAAAGAGACCTGTGGGCCCCGGTATAGCAGGAAAACTCCGTTCTCTGGGTTTTACTGATGCAGATCGCATCTCCTCACATCTGGAAGCACCTCTTCAGTCAATATCCCTGGTAAGTCAGATGGCACTGATTACTGCCGTGTCCAATGATACATCAGCCGATATGATATTCGCCCAGCAGGTGTTAGGGTATGGAAAGCCCGGAGACATACTCTGGGCGATTAGCTGCAGCGGGAATTCCAGCAATATTCTCAATGCGGTCAAAGTAGCAAGAGCACTTGATCTGGTAGTGATCGGTTTCACTGGAGAAAACGGGGGAGCACTTGCCCCGCTGTGCCAGATTCCGGTCCGTTTCCCCTCTTCTGTGACATTTTGTATTCAGGAACTGCATCTTCCGGCTTATCATATGCTCTGCGCAATGATCGAGGAGGAGTTTTTCGCTCCTGAAAAATGATCGTGTTTTATCGGACTGCTGAAGTCAGCAGTCCGATACCCTGATATTACCTGAACAACAACCCTCATTCTGTGTGGCAAAAACGCTGATCTGAATGTATTTTGTAATTCTATTAGTCACTGGAGCTCAGGAGTACATAAAATGTATCCTGAAAGATCAAATTAAAGGAATTGAATGTGGCAGATTATCAGTTGTCGACAATGGAAAGACCTGACCTGAAAGCAGAAACCGAAGGGCTTCATCCTTACAGGACGCACAATTGCAATGAATTGCGTCGTGAGAATATCGGATCGTTTGTGCGGTTGAGCGGCTGGATTCATAACAGGCGTGATCACGGTGGAGTGTTGTTTATTGATCTCCGCGACCATTACGGGATTACTCAGGTTGTAGTTTATCCAGATAAGGAATTCCAGAAAAAAATAGCACACCTTGCCAAGGAGACAGTTATACGTTTTGACGGTGTGCTGGCTGAGAGGTCTGCTGAGAACGTCAACCCAAGGCTGCCCACAGGAGATGTGGAGCTGGTGGCTCAGGATTATGAGATACTGGGTTCATGTGATATAGTACCGATCAATGTCTTCCCTGAAGATCCGGTTCCTGAAGACCTGCGTCTTCAGTACAGATTTCTTGATCTGCGCAGAAGTAAACTGCATCAGAACATTCTTCTGCGGTCAAAAATCATCGCGCATATCCGCAGCAAAATGTGGGAACTGGGCTTTAATGAATACCAGACGCCGATTCTTACAAGTTCATCACCCGAAGGCGCGCGTGATTTTCTCGTACCATCAAGACTTCATCCCGGGAAGTTTTATGCTCTGCCCCAGGCTCCTCAGCAGTTTAAACAGCTTCTGATGGTATCTGGCTTTGACCGCTATTTCCAGATAGCACCCTGTTTCCGTGATGAAGATGCCAGGGCGGATCGTTCTCCCGGAGAATTTTATCAGCTTGACATAGAAATGGCTTTTGTCGATCAGGAAGAGATTTTTGCAGTTGTTGAATCAATCATACACAGTGTGTTCAGTACCTTCTCCAGCTGGAATATGGACAAGCCGCAGTTCAGGAGAATCCCATATCGCGAATCAATGCTCAGGTACGGGACCGACAAGCCGGATCTTCGCAACCCGCTTCAGATTCAGGATGTTTCAGAGGCGTTTGCCGGCTCGGGTTTCAAGGTTTTCAGTTCCGTTGTTGCACAGGGCGGGGTTGTACGTGCTATCGTTGTAAAGCAGGGAGCATCACAGCCCAGGGCATTTTTTGACCGGATGCTGGAGTTTGCCCAATCGATAGGCTCACAGGGGCTGGCCTATCTCACCTGGACCGAAGCTGCGGTAAAGGGACCCATTGCAAAATTCCTCGATCAGGAAAAATTTGATAAACTCGCATCTCAGCTTGGTGCCTCAACCGGTGATGTAGCTTTTTTTGTGTGTAATGATAGAAAACAGGCAGAAAAAATAGCGGGTGAAATCAGGACGAAGCTGGGTAATGAACTTGGGCTGATTGAAAAAGACGCTTTCCGTTTCTGCTGGATAACCGATTTCCCAATGTACGAATACAATGAGGAACACAGAAAAATTGAATTTTCACACAATCCTTTTTCTATGCCTCAGGGGGGAATGGAAGCTTTAGAGACAAAAGATCCTCTGGATATCCTTGCATATCAGTATGACATAGTCTGCAATGGTATTGAGCTGTCAAGCGGAGCCATAAGAAATCACCGCCCCGAAATCATGTTCAAAGCTTTTGAGATTGCCGGTTACAGCCGTGAGGAAGTCGAGCAGAGATTCTCCGGAATGATCAACGCCTTCCGTTACGGTGCTCCGCCTCATGGCGGGATTGCCCCTGGAATCGACCGCATAATAATGCTTCTTGCCGAAGAACCGAATATCAGGGAGGTTATTGCTTTCCCCATGAACCAGAAAGCACAGGATCTTATGATGAACGCGCCTTCTGAGGTATCTCCGGAACAGCTTAAAGAGCTGAATATCAGAACTGTCAAATTAGCCCCGGGCAGCTGATGAACTCCGGCATTTGTGCACTGCGCCGCTTTTCAGTGTTGATTCTTTTATGGATCCCGATACTGATTTTACCGGCAAGGGCAATGTTTTTTATCCCCATGGATGATTCACAGACCGATCATCTTAAAGCCTACGGTGTTGTCTATAAAATTCTGACATCAGGCCATAAAGTCTACTGGCTCCTTAACTACAGAGGTGGTTCATTTGCCACCGAAGCTCCTCAAAATTTTGAACTCCAGGCACGGGTAGCCGGGGTAGAAATCAGAAATATTACCGGTGAAAGCTGGAATGAAATTCTGGCTGATATTCAGAATAACAATATGGAGAAGGTTACACTTGAAAAAGCGCCCAAAATAGCGGTCTACACTCCTCCCGGTAAGCTTCCATGGGATGATGCCGTGACTCTGGCTTTGACTTACGCAGAAATTGAGTATGACAAAATCTACGACAAAGAAGTACTTACGGGTAAACTCTCCGGCTATGACTGGCTCCATTTACATCATGAAGATTTTACCGGTCAATACAGCAAATTTTACAGGGGTTTTTCAAACACAACATGGTATCAGCGTCAGAAACTCGATCTCGAACGGCTCTCTTCAAGTATGGGCTTCTCTAAAGTAACCGATTGCAAAAAAGCTGTCGCCCTCGCAATCAGGCAGTTTGTGGAGCGGGGCGGATTCCTTTTTGCCATGTGCAGTGCAACAAACACTCTTGAAATTGCTCTTTCAGCTCTGGGAACCGATATCGTCGGGGATGTTTATGATGGAGATGGAATTGACCCCAGATATAAACAGAAACTTGATTTCAACAATTGCATGGCTTTTGAGAATTTCCAGATTGAAACTGACCCGCTTGCCTCTCATTTCTGCAATATCGATGTCAATCTGGTGAATACTCCCATGCGCCGTGAAGCACGTGATTTTGAACTGTTTGACTTCAGCGCCAAGCTTGACCCTGTGCCCTCTATGCTTGTTCAATGTCATCGCTCAACCATAACGGGTTTTCACGGGCTTCTTACCTCTTTTAATCGTAATGTGATAAAAAAAAGTATAATAGTTCTGGCTGATGTGCCTGGAACTGAGATGGTGAATTATATACACGGGGTGGTGGGTAAAGGCCAGTTCGCCTATCTTGGAGGACATGACCCTGAAGACTACAGTCATGCTGTAGGCGACAAACCGACAATGCTTGAGCTTCACAAGAATTCCCCCGGATACAGATTAATACTCAACAACGTTCTCTTTCCTGCTGCGGAAAAAAAGGAAAAGAAAACCTGATTTTTCTACCACGATGAGCAACAAGAAAGCAATTTTCTCCTGGTGCCTTTATGATTGGGCCAACTCTGCGTTTTCGCTGACAGTTATGGCCGGCTTTTTCCCGGTTTTCTTTAAAAGCTACTGGTGCTCAGGTGTTGAACCCACAGTAAGCACTGCCAGACTTGGACTGGCAAATGCATCGGCAGGACTTATCGTAGCTCTTCTGTCTCCGGTTCTGGGTGCGATTGCTGATGCCGGGCGTGCAAAAAAAAGACTTCTTGGAATTTTCATAATTATTGGGGTAGTCGCAACCGGGGCACTCTTTTCAATAGGGCAGGGGCAATGGGCTCCGGCGCTTATTGTTTTTGTCGTTGCCAGTATAGGGTTTAACAGCGCCAATCTCTTCTACGACTCTCTTCTCATTGATGTAACAGAGAAAGAACGTATGGACTGGGTATCGTCCATGGGATATTCTTTCGGATATCTTGGCTGCGGCCTTCTATTTCTTCTTAATGTCTTTATGGTTCAAAAACCCGCACTGTTTGGTCTGGAAGGAGTCGCTGATGCTGTAAAGACCTCCTTCTTAATGGCTTCTTTATGGTTGATGGTCTTTTCAGTGCCG
>JAAYYB010000266.1 GCA_012515615.1 Fibrobacter sp. | reverse complement strand
TTGCTTGAAATCCATTGAATTTTGAAAACTGCCTGATTCTATGCCGCTTGAGATTTTCTCCAGCACAGCTCGAACCAGTATTTTTGAACTGCTTACTGTAAGGTGGTTTGTCAGATTCAATGTACGCTCAGTAATACTTTTCACTTCAGAAGTATCATTCCCGGAAATGTTTCTAATTTCCCAGTTTTTTAGTGAATAGCTGTGTATAGAATCAGCTACGGAAAGCGATAGAGGCCTTCCCGCCGGCCATCTTCCGTCAAAACTGGAATAATGCACCATGAAAGAATTCATCACAATCATATTAGTATCATCTGTGGAAGTCGTCACTTCCAGCGGTATAAACGTCCCCAGCTTGAATTGAGCCGAAAGCGAATCATATACATTGCGGATACGTGCACCTGCCCAGGTTTTAATCCATTGTATCTCTTTTTCCCAGTTATCTGGTGTCAAAGATTTATTATTACGGTAGTAAGGTGCTGTGTACCTTTCAGGACCATCCCAGCGACCTGCATGGAAGGGGTATTCGGTGCGGATATTTGCTGCAAAACTATCGGCAATACTTGTTATTACGTTCTCGCGTAAAAGATCACCAAGTGTTACAAGATAACAGTCAATAAACTTCTGCTTCATTACGCTGTCTTTATCAGCCAGCACTCTTCTGAACAAAAACGTATTAACCTCATTATAGGCCCATGCTTTAGAATTAATGCCGGGATTAAGCATATAAAAAACCGTATTTGCCGCAGTATCTCCGGAGAAACCCCGGTCGAGTCCAAATCCAAAATCCAGATCTTTCAATACCCAGCGGAATTTACCGTTGACAGGCCTCCAGAATACATAATTATTACCGGGCCAGTCAGCGTTCCAGGCAAACATATACAAAACGCTATAGCGCAAATAGTTATCTAAATCAATAATAGCTTCGAGTTGCTTATAGGTAAATTCAGTGGATACTAGATCTTTTAAAGCTTTAAATGCAGTTTCGGTACCATTCTGCAGAATTGAGTTGTCGAACATGTCAATTTCGTCTTCATTAAGATTGTAATTGGCAAGATAATAGTGATCATTACTTCGCTCGCGAATGTTCTCAATTCCCCAGTATTTTCCATTTATATAAACGATAGCCGGTTGATATGCGAGGTAATCGACATTTGTTTTGCCTCCATAGAGATTCTGGATCATTGCATCACGTATAAATGCATATGAACAATCATTCCCGGCATTTCGAACAACTAACGATTTATACCCTTTTCCCTTTTCCACTGATGATTTGTTGTTAAAGAACTTATGGTAAAATCTTTTTGTTCCAAACCGCTTATTTGCATAAACAATAAAGCTCTTCTGTTCATGTTGAAAGCGGCTTCCTCCACCGGATATTCGCATTTCGCCTATCTGATTTATCACTGGCGCATGGTCATTCCCATCGAAATATTCAATATTCATGGGCCTTCGCCAGTTATGCGACAGGTTACTATAGCTGCGAAATTTGTAGTCCTCGTTCTCTTCGGAATATTTACTTGTGTATTCTTTACCCCATACAAAAATCCCGAGTGCCGGATCAAAAAGATAGGAGGTGTCGGTTGTAATCGAAAGTACAGGCAGAGTTAATTTCCTGTCAGTGATTATATAGCTTTGCGTAGTTGATGGTCTTGGCAGATATGAAGTATCGATTACTTTAGCACGAATTGTGGTTGAATTCTGAAATGATAACGGCGTCAAGTAAACAGGTGAAAATTCACCCGGTTCGGAACCATCTATTGTGTAATAAATTTTCAGGCCTGTAAATCCTTGCGGGAGAGAAAGCGAAACACTGACAGGTCCATTGTATACGCCGGCCGGGACACTGAATTTGGGTACCGGAGCAATCTGATTATTTTCAACGGAGTATGAGGTAGCGTTTGAATTACCCGGAGTTTCCTTTCGAAACCATCCTGATTTGGAACCGCCATCTGTGGTACGTCCATAGGAAAGATTGGGAGCCATTTTCTGGTAAGTAATTGAATCACTGGTAGTTATGCCATCAGGTTCAGTAAGAAATAGAGTGCCGCCATCGATATCGAGCTTGAAGTTAGCATGTAATTGAAGGGTGTCGTATTCGTCAAGGTATAGGAGCAGATACCCTTTTGCTGGAATGACAAGCGAAGTATCGACTTTCCACTTTCGTCTATTTGAAATATCATCAGAAACATACCAATCTTTAATGTCTACAGGAGCATCTGCTGCATTATATAGTTCAACCCAGCTATCAGGAAATTCATTTATATCATCTATAAGAGCATCAATATTACTGGGCATTACTTCGTTGATGAAAACAGTAGTCGCACCGAATGCACAAACATTAATCAGTAGAGAAAAAAGAAGAATTTTAAGATTCATAACATGACCATTATTAAAAATGATAAAGACAATATAGTTCTTTGATGGTTGTCCTTAAAAAATAAGAATGTTTCTCAAAAATTCCCCGTTTCCTGATGTAGATGCTGGAAAACGGGTTGAATTATCAGGAAAGGCCCTGAGGAAGGCTTTTAGCGGGATCCTGGTTACTCCAAAAATGGAGTTTTAAACAATTCCTGCGGAGATTTCGGGGAAACTCTGATTGTCTTATACCTGTCCAGCATCACCTGCCCTGCCGGAGCGCCCCTGCGTTTATGTACGTATCTTGCTTCGGTATAATGCACTTCGGTATAGGTGCAGTGCTTTGCTTTTGAGAACCAGACAGAAATAGCTGCAGCCTGCTCTAAAATATTCTGAGGAGGCATCTCTTTGTCCCTGGTTCTCCTGATAATCACATGGGAACCTGCATGTCCCGCTACATGGAACCAGATATCGGAAGGGGCGGCAAAGCGTGTAGACAGCTCATCGTTTTGACTATCGGTTTTCCCGACGTAGATGTCCCACCCCTCGGTCTGATAATGCCTGTAGGGG
Source organism: Fibrobacter sp. (assembly GCA_012515615.1). Taxonomy (GTDB): domain Bacteria; phylum Fibrobacterota; class Chitinivibrionia; order Chitinivibrionales; family Chitinispirillaceae; genus JAAYIG01. The sequence goes on along the minus strand of JAAYYB010000266.1, from coordinate 10,904 downwards.
GTCTTTTCCTTAACCTGGTCAAGATTGGGGAGATATTCTGAAAGAAATTCTGAAAGTCTCTGTTGAAGTTTATCTGCATTATCCGGATCGTGATCTTTGCTGTACTCCCCGATCTGCTTTTCGATGTCGCGAAACGACTGCATTTCAGAACGGGTCATTTCTACTTTTTTCTGGTTGATCAATTCGCCTTTCCCGGAGCGTTTGGCCTTTTTGAAATAAAGCTGGGCATTATCTCTGGAGTCCAGTTTCGGGTTGAGCGGAACCATTTCCTCGGCATTAGTGTAGATATTGGTGATTATCTCTTCTGAGGAGCCCCGTTTAAGCGGGGGAGAGATTGCCAGAAGTGAATCGCCGATCTGCTGATACCAGAGCTGCATGCTGCTTTCTTTGAGCTCTTCCTCCTGTTTTTCCAGTTTCCTGGCAACTTTACTCAAACAGAGTCTGAACTGTTTTATTAATGACTCCAACTGTCCCGGGTGTGTTTGTTTTTCATTTTCCACGCTAATATCCTTATTGACACTACTACAACTTTGTGTTACAATTTAAACAGGTTCAATACAGGAAACTGTAATTCAGAGAGCCCCGTAGACTGATGCCACACTGAAATGGCCTTCAGAAGACGGTCGGGAGGAAAGATGGTCAAAACATTAACGGTTAAGTGTCCACACTGCAGTCATGTTGCCGACATTTACCTCAGCACAAATGCATCTGTGATAATTTTAAACTGTCCGACCTGCTTTTCTCCTGTCATGTATTTTGAGGACAGGATCTTCCTGCTTTCAAAGAATCAGGTGGATGCTATAAAAAGCACTACCACAAATGACTCGGTTCTCAAGATGCTCGACAGAATCGCTCATCCTGAACGGAAAGTAAACAAGATGGCCCGGAAAATGACAAAAGTACAGAATGCAAATATCTGTTCTTTGCCGCACCTCCCGACCGTAACCGTCAGCAGCGAACGTGAAAAATATATCTGTGATGACGACATAACCAATTTGAAGATAGAGCTGGCGCTCTGCACCGACTCTCAAGAATTCATAGCAGCACTCTGAAATCCTAAATGTCAGGAATCTTTTCCATTCCTGACCCTCTTTCTATTCCACTCATATTTCTATGATTATTAACGTATTTCACCGGCAGTGTATTCCATATATCACAATGCTGGTTCTTTCATGTACTCGTGTTCAGCCCTTAAGATAGACAAAAGTTAATGGGCAAGTCTTTGAATTCTGAAGATCACCATCACCAATGCTCATTATGGACCTCTCTTTGCTGCCAGACACTATTTTTAATTATTGGTAGTATTTCTTATCCCAGCGCAGGGAGCCGTCTTGGAGTTAAAATATCAGAACTACGACTTTACCCCGATCCTTGGCTGGTCAATCAGCCGCTTTGAAATGTTTAACAAATGTAAGCGACAGTATTTCTACAATTATTATCCCAGATTCGTTCCCGACGTCCCCCGCTACAAGATGACCAGGTTGAGGGAACTTACAAGCGTTGCCCTTGAGGTGGGTAATGTAGTGCATGATGTTCTTGAAAAATTTCTCAAGCGTCTTCAGGTAAGCGATAGTGATATTAACGAAGAACGTTTCTTTCAATACGCAAGGGACCTTACTGAAAAGTACTTTGCCGAGAAGACCTTTATAGAGAAATTCTATGGATATTATGAATCAATCGACATGTCCAGGGTGCATGAAAAAGTTGCGGCCTGTCTGAAAAATTTCATCGAAGGGCCCTCATACAGCTGGATCTATATGGTTGCTGTAAGGAGTGTAAAGAACTGGATGATAGAACCGGCGGGCTTTGGCGAGACACGGCTCAACGGGCTTAAGGCGTATTGCAAGATGGATTTTCTTCTGCCGGTAGATAATGATATCTATATACTTGACTGGAAAACCGGATCAAAAGATGAAATAAAGCACAAAAGTCAGCTGATGGGATATGCTGCAGCTACAAACAGTAATTTTGGAATTCCATGGGATCGAATCTTCCCCAAAATAGTTTACCTGTATCCCGGATACGATGAGTTTGAGATCCGGTTTGATGAGAGCTCATTGAGTGGTTTTTTTGATACGATCAGGGAACAGACGGCACAGATGTATGCTTTATGTAAAGATGTCCGGCAGAATGTACCGCAGCCGATTGAAAATTTTGAGAAGGCCCTGACGCCATCTTTCTGCAGGAACTGTAATTATCAGGGACTTTGTTTTCCGGAGAGAACTGGGGCAGGAAAGAGAGATGCAGAAGCTTTCCCGGCCTGCCCCGTGTAGTGGTCTTAGAGGTTTTCGGAAACCTGGGGTTCCATTTCCAGCGTATCTTCCTCAAACGGTTCTACTTTCCTGCCCTGTCTGAGAGCTTCCGCCTGCAGTTCCTCAACACTTGACATCGGTTCGCCAAGGTGGAGCATCATAAACTCTGCATCGTCAGCCAGTTCGCAGTCTGGAGAGTTTTTCAGCACCCATTTGTAGTTGACCTCAGCAAGATTCGGTCTATCAAGGTATTCATCATAGATGAAACCGATCATGAAGAAAGTATTGCATTTCTTTGCTTCATCGGCTCCAGAAAGAAGGTATTTACGGTAGTTTGAAATAGCCTGTGAATAAAGTTGACGTTCCATCTGGATCTTTGCGAGCTCAGCAAGCGCCTTTTTGCCTTCACTGAGAAATACAAAATCGCGGGTGAGTGTGCTGTAGATCCGTTCGGCTTCCTCCACGCTTCCGGTATCCCTGAGTGAATCGGCTTGACGGAGCAGATCTGAAGGATTCTTGTCTTTTTCATCCCTGAGATCGTTCTGAGTAAATTGAATATTTGCGCTTTTCCTGATCTCAAAAATCATGCTGTCGACAATGCTTTCTATTTGCGAGTTGTAAAAAGATTCGGCTTTGGTGTTGACTGACTGCGTGTCAGCACTTGTCATACCTTTTTCATCGTAAATTGAATAGATAAGCATGGAAGAATCGATCTTAACGGAATTTTGTGCGGCTGGAATAAGCCTGTTTTTTACATAACGGTCTGCTACATCAATTTTCCAGGCCCAGTCCATTATTGACTTCATCTCTTTGGATTTTGAAAGCCCGATCTCATCAGCTTTCTCAGCGAAGAGCTTCCACTTGAGCAGCCATTCAGCCAGCTCTTTTTTACCATGCGGGTTATCGTAATATGAAATACGTTCCTGCGGGATCCACGTGAGGATAACTTCCATGTCTTCCGGAGTAATTGCTTTTCCGTCTCCAAAGATCTGATCAAGGGAATCGGGGTAGGGTGTTCCGTACTTTTCCTGATATAGCTTTTTCATGAAAAATGACGCAACATTGGTTTTGGAGGAATAAACCCACTCACGGTTAATCATTTCCTGGTCAGGAAGAGAATCCCCGTATCTGGAGAGGAATGCTGAATCGGGTTTGTTTTTTTCAAGAAACAGGGTTTCGGAAATTTGATCCCTTACAATGGCGATCTCTTCATAATATGAAGAGTCTTTACCTGTAGAATCGACTTGGACTGTTTTCTTGAAAGTTTCTTTATTTTTAAGATAATAGTCGTTAATTTCTTTTTCGGTTGCCCCAAGATTCTGAACAAGTGTCTCAAGAATGTAAACCTGTGCAGGGTAGTACCTCTTTTTCCACTTCCAGTCATTACTTGAGCGGATGCTTCCCTTGGCAAAGTTTAATTTTGATTTAGAAAAGATAGCATCGGTTTCCAGCATGAAAGTAATCATTGAGCGCTGACCCGGAAAGTGGGGGTTAAGTGATGTAGGATACATCCGCATAACTTTTCTGAATGTTTCATACTGTTCCCGGCTGATTTTTTTGTTGCCTGTTGTAGCCAGTATGTCCTTTTCAGTTTCTTTGCTGCAGAACAGGAGTACAGATACGCTTAGAAGAAAACCAAGAAAAATTCTCATAGAAATTACCTCAATTGACAATGATGGAAAAAAGTTGTTATTCTAAAGCGGCGATAGCTTCATCAAGCTCGTCATAAATCTCAAGCAGTGAAGTCGCTCCGATAATTTCAATTATCTCGTAAACGTTCTCGTTGATGTTTGCGATTTTAAAGCTTCCACCTTTTTCTTTGGCGGATTTGCTGAAGTGGAGAAGAATCCCCAGGCCAGTGCTGTTAACATAACGGAGTTTCTTGAAATCCGCAACAAGATCACGAATCCCTTCATTAAAAAGACTGCAGACTTTCTCCAGGACGGTTTCTACGTTGGTAGCATCAAGATCACCAATAAAACGGATAAGCTTGGCGTTCACCTTGCCCCGGATATCTTCGTAAACCAGATCGATTTGAGATTCCATAAACTATTCCTCTCTTACTTTTTTGATATGAACGCTGGTACCCTTCTCGGAGCAATCCACGGTCAGTTCATCTGTAAGCATCTTTATTAACGCCAAGCCTCTTCCGCGCTTAGAATCAGACGTTTCCCCCTGAGCGCCATTCCTGGGCTTCAGGAGTGCTTTCAGAGAATCCATCTTCTCGGGGTCACTCATATTTACAACATCCAGCTCTATCTTTTGGGGATCAATACTCATTTTCAAATCAATTTTCTGATCGACACCCTGTTTCCCATGTTCAACAGCATTGTTGCACACTTCATCAACTATGGTTTCGATTCGGAATGAATCCTTATTGCTGTAACCTTTGAGTTTTGCGATTCTGCTGATCAGCTGTCGCAGCGGAGGTACCACCTCAAGGTAGGACGGAAATTTCAAATGCAATACTTCCGGATTTCGCTCAACCTGCCATTTGTAGGCATTCAGAGCTGAACGGATATCACTGAAGACCCGAAAGATCTTCGTGGCGCCCATCAAATTCAGTTTAGTCCTGATATCCATTTTCATTTTGGCAAAAACCAGGTCTCCGCCCTTCTCTACAAACCGTTTTCTCGCACCCATAAACTCACCGAGTGCAGCAGAAGAGATCAGAGATACCCCGGTCATATCTGCAATCGCGAATTTTTTTTCTTCAGATTCAAGCTTTTCAAAAGAGCTGCAGATTTCGCCGATGCTTTCGGAATTCAACTCACCCGAGAACCGCAGTATAACCGCATTCTGGGTAGCCGGAACTTCCTTTATTTCTACATTCATCATAATCTCTCTTCTTGTCTAAAATAAAGCTGTTTCTGTCAGATGTCTTCGCGTTTTCTTACAACGTGTACGGATGTAAGATTGTTTTTGTCGATCGCCACATCCAGGCTCTCTGACAGCATACGGACTATTTCCAGACCCAAACCCCGATTAATCTCTTCGACTTTGTTCAGATCTGCTGTTTTAAGAGCCGCATGCAGCTTCTCTACATTAATTTTATCGCCGCCCTGATCTTTAATAGTGAACTCTATCCTATCACTGAAAAGGGAACAGATAAGTTCAATCTCCGGGTTTTCACCTGTACATCCGTACGAAACCGCATTGTTGCAGATCTCATCAACTATGATTTCTGATCTGTAGGCGAATTTCTGTGAAAAACCTGAAACCTGTAGCAGCTCTGAAACAAACTTCCTGATTGCCGGTATATACTCCAAATCCCCAGGAAAGCGGAGCTCTACATTATAAGGAAAATTGAGGTTCATAGAAACAGGTACCTTTAATAAAAGATTAAAACCTACTCATCACCATGTAAAATAAATGCTTCCTCACTTGAAGAGATCATACCCTTTTTCAGCATCGTTTCAACCAGTCTGGACGTGATAGAAAGGAGCGTTGTGAAGGTGGGTGCTTCATTGAGGCCTTTTATTCTAGCTGCCCGTGCGTCTTTCTCTGAACCGCCACGCAAGTTATCCAGAATACATTCCATCACAAACATGATTTCTCCGTAAGTCAGGTTCCCCTTACGGTAATCGGAAAACTCCTGAATGGCACCCAGGATGAAATCGTGCAGCTTGTTATACTCGGCTGGATCATCGAATACATTCTTATATGATCCAATTTCAGCCATCGTTGTTCCTCCTGTTAGGCGTTGGTCAGAAATAATATATAACTAATGAATATACATAAAGTTCATATTCATCAAAAAGACCCAATATGATTTTATCACTCTCCGCTGATTTTGTCAGGTATGGTTGCGGCTGTATCCTTGGATCCGGCTGCATTTTCGGCCCTGAACTCCTTTTTTGTTCCATTCTTTTGAAGCGAACCGCTGTCGGATTCTACTCCGGGGGCCTCAAAACTTGGAACGTTGAACACATCAGAGATCTCTGTGGAATCCAAGCCGGTATTAACTATATCTGACACTGACGGTTCCTCATTCTTCTGTTCTTCTGCGTTAGAGGTTCCTGTCTGGCACAGTGCGGAAATCATCTTAATTGAACTCTTTACTGCTTCATTTTCCAGCTTTTCAAGAATTTCTGCCCTGTCCAGGGCAGAAACGTGCACATTTTTCTCAATAGAACCAAATCCTGTCATCCCTTTAGATTTGATTGTCTCTGCTTTCACATCTCCGGAATAAGAGTAACCGCGCCTGGCCAGACTATACATATTAAGCCCGATTGTAAGCTCACCTTTGAGTTTAACCCAGAAAAAAAGTTTACGATAGGTAGTTATTTTGTATTCCTTTACTGTCCCCCATATAAAAAGAATTGATTCATTGGCAATCGGTTCAAGTGCTTCGACCATTGAACTTGAGACAACCGGGTAATCTTTGAAATTGATAAGATGAGCATATTTCTGAGACTGAATGTAATCCACAGCATTGATTCCCGGTAGCACTGCGAGCTGTTCCAGCAGAAGCCGCTCATAGGTCTTCTCTACTGCCGGAGCACCCTCCCCGTGCAATCCTATAAAGACCACATCGTAACCGGCAAAGCTGAATCCACAGAGTGCCGCCATTATTATAATCGATTTACCTGCGATATTCATTATGCTCCTTTTCTGATTTCCTTGTTTGCCTTATAGATCCAGCTCAGAATTTCCGCAACAGCAGCATAGAGTTCAGGCGGAATCTCTCTGTCGATATCGATCTGAGCAAGGAGCTCGACAAGGTCGTTGTCCTGATGAATGGGGATGCCGTTTGCAAGTGCAATTTCCTTAATTTTTTTTGCAACCAGGCCCTGCCCCTTTGCCACTACTTTAGGGGCATTGTCTTCCTTTTCCCGGTATTTGAGCGCTATCGCCCTCTCTCTATCATACATCTTTTTCATCTTCCGGTCACACTTTCATATCAATCGTGCCGTCCGTTTCCTGAACGGGCTCATTTTTCTGCCCGGCTCTTACCTGATGGATCACCATCTGAGCCATCGGGAGGTCAAGTTTTGCAAGCGATCTCCGCAGATCGTCACTGTTTTTTGAGAACCAGGTCCGTGTTTCCTTTTTCTCAAATTCTACATCCAGATAGAGGCTTTTTTTCCGCTCGTATTCCATTTGGATCGAAATAGCTCCAAGCTGCGATGGCGACACATTTAGATAAACTGAAAAATGGTTCTGGTTTCCTTTTTTGTCCCGGCCCTGGTTTTTTTTGACAAATCTGACATTGACCTCCGTCCATTCACCCCCGATTTTCATAGGCAGGGCAATGATCTGCTGATCTCCCGCGGGAGTCTGTGTCTGTCTGGCAAGAAGCTGAAGTGATTCAAGGCGGTTAAGAAGCGATTCAACCGACTGGCGAATCTGTGCTTTACTTGAGAAAGACTCCGTTTCACCAAGTAAATCCCTCTCCGGTAGTATATCCGAAGGAGAATCAGATTTCCGCAGTAATTCTGCTTTTGAAATTTCTTTAGACAGCGGTGATGACGAGCTGTCTTGAAGAGAATCCTTCAGGTCGCGCAGATTTTTTATTATTTCATCAATAGCTTTTTCTATTAAAACAGGAATCTGAGTTGCTGCACCGGATTGTCCTTTCTGAGCTGTTCTGGAAAAAATTTCAAATGTCTCATTGACACGCTTTAAGGTATTCTCCAGTTCACCTGAAACCCTGTTGAGGATATTTTCTGTGCGGTTTGCCAATTCGCTTCTGGATTTTATCAAAAATTTCTGTAAAGGCCCATCCCCGGCTGGTCCGGTTTTCTTTTCTGCTGAACCCGATGCCTGATTACTGCTTTTTTCACTATCTGCAGCTTCAGATAAAGTGCTATCTATAAGATCTTTAATTTCACTCAGAGCCTTCATCACACTTTGCCCGATCACCCGGGAAATATTTTCGGCTGTTCTTAACTCTGCCCTGGTCTGTCTTTCATTTATGGCAATCTTTTGGCCCGTAAAAAGATTCTGATCGGAATGTGTATCCTTTAATTGTGTTGGGCTTGAAAATGGTGATTTGGTCAAGTTCTCTTCAAGACTCTGCAGAATGCCAAGAATATCTGCTGCAGTTTTTATCAGCCCGGCTTTATCGAATGGAAAGGTTGGCGCTGGTCCGGTTTCTGCAGTTGTGCTTCCGTCAAAAATTTTCCGCTCTGCGGGAAATTGCGCTGTACCTGAAAAATCAGATCTTAGAACATTTGAAGATTTTTCTGCGAACCAGTTAAAGACCTTCGTGAGATAAGTCTGCAGTGTTTCAGATGTCTCTTTTTTGATAAAAGAAAAAAGAGACAGGTTTGGTTTGATACCTGAAGCAGACTTTTCCACCTCTGAAAGAAGTCCTGACAAGACAGAAAACTGCGGTTTGAGATTACCATGTAAAAAGTCCAGAAGTTCTTGAATAGACTGAATGCCAGGATTGGTCTGTGAACCAAGGGCAGTGAATGCAAGATTTTTAATTTTATCTGACAAAGTGCTGTCTTCAGGAATAACGAGAGACTTCAATGCCAGGTTAGAAAAGCCTGAAACTGACTTCTCAGTTAATAGTTCCTCTATGATTGCCTGGCTGAGATTGCCGGAGAGAGATGTTTGGGGAGATTGTGGAGTAAATGTACTCAGGAGTTTTTCCAGCTTTTCAGGAAGAGTGGGAAGTGTCCTTGAAATGTCTGAAAAATTTCCTTTAGGTTTCTGCCTGCTCTGATTCTCCAGTGCTTTAAGTTGAAGATCGATCTCTTTTTTAAGTGATTCCAGCTTGGCCTTAAGTTCTTTTTCGATAGCGACCTGATCGGGCTGTGTATCTGGATTCTCTGTAATTGCACTTTCGGGTGTAGATATATCACGCTCAAGTTTCTGCTGTGATAAAATGGAGATAACGGCCGCAGTAAGATCGGGAGATCTTTTTTCCCCGGCCTGTGTTATATCTGAAGCTGTTTCAAGAGGATTACCGGTTTTCTCCATAAACTTTGTCAGAAGGTCGGCCCTGGAGGCTGTATACTCATTTTTATGCAAAGTTCTGATGAATTCAGATTTTGTAAACTCCGACAGGGTGTTTTTTTCAAGTGAAACTTTTATTTCATTGAGAATCGAGGAAAGAGCAGATGCGGATGGACTGTTTTTAACAGGTAAATCTGTTTTAACCTGCTTGTCATTAGAAGGCTCATCGAACCATTGTGCAACAGATACGGCTTTCCGGAGCACATCGGTTCCTTTTGATAAACGCACTTCAGGACTTTTACTTTCCTGAATCTGCATCAGGCTTTCTATGCTCTTTCGTAAAGATTCTATTCGTGTCTGCAGCTCTTTTATCTCTGACTGAGGAACTTTCTTTTCAGGAAGAGAAAATTGCCTCTGAGCGTGGATAGTTTCATTTTTGAATTCATCAGCAGAAACCTGTTTGGCGCTGCCGGGATCTCTATGCTGAGGCAGAATAACTTTTCGCTCTGATAATATTGAGAGCAGCAGCTCAGACAAATCAGAACTGCTCTGCGGCTTTACTGTCCCGGAGGCTGCGGGATTTTTCTGATCTGCTGTGATACCGATTTTCTGAAGAAGCTTTGCCAAAAAGTTATTCCCTGCCTGATCGTCTGGAACTTCAGATTCCGTAGTGATAAATTCCGGGCTTGTAAATTCAGGAAAGGATTTATTGCCGAGTGCCGATATGATTTCTCTTAACAGGGAGGAAAACACAGTCCGGGGACTTACATCAACTTTATCTGCATCGTTTGGAAGAATAGAGGAAAGAGCTGATGCGGACTGGGTGTTTTTAACAGGCACATCTGTTTTAACCTGCTTCTCATAAGAAGACTCATTGAACCATTGTGCAACAGATACGGCTTTCTGGAGTACATCGGTTCCTTTTGATAAACTCACCTCAGGATTTTTACTGTCCTGAACCTGCATCAGGCTTTCTATGCTCTTTCGTAAAGATTCTATTCGTTTCTGCAGCTCTTTTATCTCTGACTGAGGAACTCTTTTTTCATGAAGAGAAAATTGTCTTTGGGCGCGGATGGTTTCATCTTTGAATGCATCAGCGGAAACCTGTTTTGTGCTGCCGGGATCTCTTTGCTGAGGCAGAATGTCTTTCCGCTCTGATAATATTGAGAGCAGCAGCTCGGGCAGGTCAGAACTGCTCTGTATCTTTACTGTCCCGGAGGCTGCGGGATTTTTCTGATCTGCCATGAATCCGATTTTCTGAAGAAACTTTGCCAGAAATTCATCTCTTATCTTTTCATCTGAGACTTCAGATACAGTACTGGTAAATTCCTGACTTGTAAATTCTGGAAGCGCCTTTTTGTCCAATGCCGATACAATTTCTCTTAACAGGGAGGAAAATACAGATCGGGTGCTCACATCTATTTTATTTGTATCGTCAGGATACACATTTTCTGCTGATTTACTGATTGCACTGGCTACAGACAGAACTTTTCCCAGGACATCTGCTTTTGCAGAGATCCTGATTTCGGGAGTATCAGTATCATTTTTTTCTATCAGAGCCTTTAGACTATTGCGTAGATCCTCTAATTTAGAAGAAATTTCCTTGAGCTCCTCGCGGGAGATTCTGTTCACTTCATCAGGTGCCCTTTGGGTTGTGACAGCGGGGGCATTGCCGCCGATCTTCTCCTGAACCGGCAGACTTCTGCCGGAATTGAGGAATGAAACTATTGTGTTTGTCAGATC
>JAAYYB010000370.1 GCA_012515615.1 Fibrobacter sp. | reverse complement strand
GGACAGGCGCTGGGTATGGCGATTGACCGCATACGCAGATATGAGACTTACCCAACGCCAGGGTTCAAACAGCAGCGGATTGCCACATTAGAGGCGCTGTTGTTCAAGGTCGCCACGATGAAACAGGAGCGTGAGTAAGTTGCCAGAAGTGAAGATCGACCCGGAACTGCAGAAGCTCCTGCCGTCTCTATCCGCTGACGAACTCACGAACCTCGAGACCAGCGTATTGAGCGAGGGCATTCGGGACCCGCTGATTGTCTGGCAGGGCTCTGGCATTCTACTCGACGGCCACAACAGGTTTGCGCTCGCCGAGAAGCACGGCCTGCCATACCGCGTGCAGGAGATGGCCTTCGACACACGCGACGAGGCGCGGCGGTGGATGATACTGAACCAGCTCTCGCGGCGGAACCTGAGGCCGGACGCGGCGAGCTATCTGCGCGGGTGGCTGGTGCGGATGACGCCGAGGGAGAAGGGCGCGAGGACGGATCAGACCTCGTCTCAAAATGTTACGAGGTTGCAGGCGGTAGCAGAGGAGGCCGGAGTGAGCCGGATGACCCTTCACCGCGACGCTGCCTTCGCCGACGCGGTGGACGCCCTGGCCGACGCCGTGGGCGACGAGGTGCGCGAGCTGGCAACCAGCGGACGCATACCGCGCAAGGATACGAAGCTGCTGGCTCAGACACTGGCGACGGACCCGGAGACCGTCAAGGCGTCCGTGGAGAAGTTGCTGAGCGGAGAGCAGCCGGACGTGAAACAGACCATGCGGGCTGCACGTCGGACCCGTCGCAAGGAGCAGGCCGAGGCTATCATCGCCGATGCTGCTCCCAGCGATCTCTACGATACCCGACACGGCGACTTCCGCACTGTACTCGCGGACATCCCCGACAACTCTGTGGCGCTCGTGTTCACAGACCCCCCCTGGGATGACGAGACCGCGCGCACGCTCTACGAAGATCTGTTTGCCCTGGCCGCGCGCATACTCGTGCCGGGTGGCAGCCTCGTCACATACGTCGGCCACAACGCACTGCCGCAAGTGCTGGCAACGCCGAACCCGCTGCGCTACTGGTGGCCGCTGGCAGCAGTGTTTGAGGGCGGCCCCACGCCCCGGCTGCCCGGCAAGTTCGTGCTCCCCGAGTGGCGACCACTCCTGTGGTTCGTGAAAGGCGGGCGGCGCAGCACGGAATATCTGGCCGACTGTTTCAGGTGCAGCCCGGAGCCGGACGCCAAGGAGCACCACGATTGGCAACAGCCGGAGACGCCCGCGAGCCTGTGCATAGAGCGGCTGACCGACGCAGGCGAGACGATAGTTGACCCGTTCCTGGGTGGCGGGACCACGGGCGCAGCGGCAGTGAAACTCGGGCGGCTGTTCATCGGATGCGACATAGACACCGACGCGCTCACGATAGCGACGGGAAGGATTGCGGGCCATGCGGAAGCCGCCAGGACTACTCAATAGAGGCAACCTCTCCGAGGACAAACATGCGTTACACTGGATACGTGGCAAGGCGGCGGGCCGTGTTGTGCACGCATACCTTATCTCGCACGACATCAAGGACATCATCCTTGAGGAAGAGCAGGAGACATCCGGGGGCCGCAAGTACGACCTGGACATCCGTGTTGGCGACCGCGTGATAGACGCGAAGTGCTCCACGATGGGGCTGCTGACGGTGCCCGTGGATCAGCAGCAACTGCGGTGCGACATCTATGCCTATGTGGACATCACGCGTCGCGGTGCATGTTACGAATTCATCGGCTGGATACTGAAGGAAGCGTTCTGGAGCATCGCGGACGTGATACGCAAGGGCAATGCGCTCCCGACTGAGAGAGAACTGAATGCATTCTATGACCTGGGATGTGTCCCACCAGACATACTGCATCCGGCACATGATTTACTGCCGATACTCAAGTCTGCTGCGTCATCACCACCGCCGAACCCGCTCGAAGATGACGGGTGGGAAGTCGTGCAGTCAAAACAGACCGTGCAATCAACACTGTTCAACTAACCACGTTGTGTGTGTGAAAAGGAGTCATCAGTGAACATCCAGCTGGCATACAAGACGGAGCTCGACCCGAACGAAACACAACTGAAGGCGC
>JAAYYB010000028.1 GCA_012515615.1 Fibrobacter sp. | reverse complement strand
GCCAAGTACCCCCAATTTATTTCGAGAAGCCCTTGAAAGATGCTATAAATGGATAATATTCCTGACCAGCCTGAAAGGCTGACCTATTTCAGCAAAGGGCGACGCCCTGGTGATTAAAACCGGATTGTAGCCTCTAAGAAAAAGGCGTATAGTTACGGGTCTTTTCCGCCGCCGGCAGGCATGTTTTGACTTGTTCGAAGCCACAAATGTTGGCATTCCATCGGGTGACAATGGCTGCTGTAAGCTCACCAATAGAGGGCCTCCGGCCAAACCAAAAATCCTGAATAATTTGTCAGAGGACAGGCTTGCCATTTTTCTATTAAATTCAAATTTTGAGACACAGTTTAAAATTTAGATGGCAATGGCTGCTGTAAGCTCACCAAGAAAGGGCCTCCCGGGCAAACCAAAAATTCCTGAAAAATATGTAAGAGGACAGACTTCCAGCCAAACCATAAATTCTAATTTTTAATGCTCAGAATTTATATTGTAAATCACCGAATAAGGAGCACATATGCGAGCCTTTATTCTACTGCTGTTTACCTGTATCCTGCATGTTCAGGCTCAACAGATGATAACTGATTTCTGTCCTGACAGACTGGGAAACCAGTGGGTGTACCAATATCAGAGAGTACCACTGGGGTACGATTTTGATAATCTGATGATAACCGAATCACTAAAGGTGGTTGTTACATTGGACGATTATGAAATGATGAATTCCGACACCCTTTACATATTTAATGTCAATGAGAGCGGCATTAGAACAACGGAGGAAAGGGACGGGGCGATTCGGGCCGAGGTTATCGAAAACCAGTTCAATATTTCTGTTTACTTCAGGTTTAATGTTATCGCCGTGGTCGAGGATGCCCTGTATGATGAGATCCTGGCAAGGGACCAGGAACCGGTAGCGATGATAAATCCTCTTTACAGGTCTCATTCAGTCAGTTCCGCAGATTTGAAGAAAGTCTGGACCGGAAACGATTCCCTTTACCTGCTTAATGCAGGAACAAAACGATTCGCTCAGAATACCGGAATGGTTTACGATTCACTCAGATCTACCGGTAACTGTATTGAGAAACTGAAACTTCTCTCCTTTAACGGGGAGCCGTTCGGGTTATGGGGTTCTCCGGTACGGAATCCTGTGAAATTTGAAACTGCAAACTTCTTACATACGCAGGCGGGTAAAAAGCTGCACCTCTCTACGACTTCTCAGGGCTTAAGCGGAAATGCTTTTTCGCTGAATGGACGATCTTACAGGAGAATAAACAGAGTGAGGAGTTCCATTGTAGTGACACCGCCTCTTAATCGGAACTGAACTCTCAATATTTATCAACCCGCTGAGTACAATTATCCACTAAATTAAACCTGTTTTCTATGAACCTTAAGCAGGCCGGTTAATAGATAAAACTTTAGAAAGGTCAAATAAAATGATCTTATTTGTGCTCCTCTTTTCAGCTGCCTTATTTGCCCAGGAATACAGCCCTGTTCATATAAACCAGGCAGGATACTACCCCGGGGCAATAAAGAAAGCGTCTGTTGTTGCAGAAGGTTTCAGTCGCTTCACTATCACAAATATGTCGGGTCAGGTGGTTTATGAAGGGGATCTTCCAGACAACAGTCCTTATAAACCCTCTGGGGAAAATGTTTCAACGGCCGACTTTACAGGATTTACCACGCCCGGTATTTACAGGCTTAATGTCGGAGACAACCTCTCTTCTCATCAATTTGTAATAGGGGACAGTGTCTTCAGAGGTGCCTTGAACAGTATCCTGAAATCTTTTTACTTCCAGCGCTGCAGCTTTGGCCTGGATTCCCGGTATGCAGGCGAATATGAGCGCCCCGCAGGGCATGCTGATACCGATCTTACTCTCCTTGAGGCACTCAGTGACGGGCCGGCAAGCAGAGACGTGAGCGGGGGGTGGTATGATGCCGGGGATTATGGTAAATACGTGGTGAATGCTGGAATTACAGTCGGGACACTGCTGGGCTTTTTTGAAATGTGCCCGGAAATAATCGATGATTCATCGCTTAATATTCCGGAATCAAATAACGGAAAAAGCGACCTGCTCGATGAAGTGAAATATGAGCTTGACTGGCTGATAAGGATGCAGGACATTGACGGGGGAGTTTTTTTCAAGGTCGGCCCGGTCTACTGGCCAGAAGATGTCCTTCCTCATGAAGACTCCAAAGAACGTTATATAATTGGCAAATCCACAACATCAACTCTTGATTTCGCGGCAGTCATGGCAATGGCCGGACGAATATACGGGCAGTATGATCAGGACTTTGCGGCTCAATGTGTTCAAAGTGCTGAAAAGGCGTGGCAGTGGGCTGTTTCAAACCCCTCGGTGCCTCATCCGGAAAACACCGAGGGTACAGGGCCGTATGCAGATGGAGCGGATGCTGCTTATAAAGATGAGTTTTTCTGGGCTCTTTCGGAGCTTTTAATAACGACCGGAAAATCCGTGTACAGGGATAGCCTTGCTGCCAGGCTGGTGAACATGAACTTTTCAGAACACGCATGGTGGCAGGATGTAGGTAATCTGGGATTTTTCTCTCTTGCCGTAAACGGAAGCAGCATTCCGGAAACTGTGGGAAATGAGGATAGAACAAAAATTATTACCAGCGCTGATTTAATAGTGTCGGATGTGACATCGTCGGCTTACTGTACTCCCATGAAAAATTCGAATTATCAGTGGGGGTCAGCCGGCACAGCAGGAAATATCGGTGTTATACTGGCCTATGCGCATCATTTGACAAAACAACAGAAATACCTTGACGCCCTCATATTGACAGCCGATTTTCTGCTCGGCAGAAACCCCACAGATTACAGTTTTGTGACAGGTGTAGGCTCTCTTTCTCCCATGAACCCTCATCACAGGCCCAGCACGGGAGATATGATCGATGCGCCGGTACCGGGTCTGGTTGTGGGCGGTCCAAATCAGAGCGTGTCGGGTGCCGATGAGGAGCTTATTTCCCTTATAGAATCCCAAACACCGCCTGCAAAGTGCTACATAGATTCCCGCGGCAGCTGGGCATCTAATGAGAATGCCATTAATCAGAACGCGCCCTGGGTTCTTGTTCTTGGATATCTTGAAAACTGCTTTGGTGATGCCTTTCCCGGGAAAGCATCCGGAGCAGCCCTGGGCAAAAGGACTCAAAATTTCAGCGTGATGTACAATAATTTATCTGGAACTCTTCACATTAACGGAATAGATCCTTCATTTAAAGGAGAAATTATCCTGTTCAATCTTCAGGGCAGGTGCCTTCTTCAAAAGAGCATCAACCCCGGCCGGAGAGTCATCAAAGCAGGTAAAAACCTTAATTTGAGAGGCGCCTGCGTTGCGCTGATTCGCAATGAGACATTTTCGGTTAGTAAACTGATGAATCTTTTTTGAGGCTTGAACCACGAAATATATGAAGATTAAGATAATTAACCACGAAATACACGAAATACACGAAAAAGATTGTAACTGTTGCAGCCTTTTCAACGTCATTCCTGCGAAAGCCGGAAACCATAATGCAAATAGTAATCCCTTTTTTGAAATCAAAAATACATGTCTGCCACCAAATACTTATGTCTTATTCCTGGAGGGTGCAACGTGCGTGCCCCCTGTAGGAAATACATGCTTGAGAGACTGGTGCCCGGGGGCCACGCCGTACAGTGCCTTTAGCTTAAAATGATCTGAAATCAGAGTAATAAATATGGTCGGTTTTTCCCCCCGCTGTTCCCTTCTGGTGCACGGAAAATGTACCCCACTCTAATTCGAAAGGGTATTTTATGGTATAATTAGGAAAAAGAGGAGGAGTTCTGCTGAATGATCTCTGTTTTTGATTATACTGATTATCGGATGTTTCTGGGTGATTTTTATTCAGAACAGAAAAAACTCAATCCCTCATTTTCCTATCAGGCGCTTGCAGACAGGGCCGGACTGAAATCCAAAACTTATCTTCACAAAGTTATCACCGGAAAGAAGAACCTTGCCAAAAGCAGCGTGCTTAAGGTCGCAAAGGCCATCAAACTGAAATACAGGGAAACAGAGTATTTAAACGCACTTGTCGACTTTAACAATGCAAAGACAATCAGGGAAAAAGAGTACTACTTTACTAAAGTGAAGGAATTGTCTCCGGCAGTTCAGGGACAGCTTGTCTTGAAGAGTCAGTTCGAGTATTTTTCAAAATGGTATTTTGTTGTTATCAGAGAACTGGTCACGATGTACGATTTCAGGGATAATTTCAAGTTGCTTGCAAGAACCGTTGATCCGCCTGTCACTGCCGAACAGGCAGAAAAGGCTGTGAAAATTCTGTGTGATCTGGGGCTGCTGAAAAAATTACCTTCAGGACGATACAAACAGAGCGATTCTGCTCTCAGGACCGATTCTGATACAATACCATTTGCAGTTCAACTGTTTCAGAGAGAGTGCCTTGAGCTTGCATCAAAATCAGTTGAGAAACACACGCGTGATATACGTGATATATCAACATTGACTGTCGGCATCTCGTCATCGGGATTTGATCAGATCCGTCAGGAAATTGCAGCATTCCGCAGGCGTCTGGTTGAGATTGTCAAGGCTGACAATCCCTCTGACAGGGTTTATCAGATCAATTTCCAGATGTTTCCGGTTTCCAGGATACCCAGCGAGGATTAGAGTTGAAAAAAGCGGTTTGCATTAAAATAGTCCTCTCATTTCTCCTCTCTTTAATTTCTGTTCTTAACTGTGGGAGAATCGGTGATATAAGCGGAGGCTCAACGGAAACAGTAAACGCCAGAGTTTCAGCGCGTGTTATTCTTTCAGACAGTTCTGCAGTCAGCGGTGCTGCAGTCAGAATTATCCCATCGGGACAGGATCCGCTCTCTTCAGGTGCCCTCATTTACAAAGACACAACCGATCAAAGCGGTTTCTTCAGTCTGGAGGTTAAAGACAAGGCGTTTTCAGACGGTTACTATAATATCCTGGTTTCAGGAAACGAGAAATGCCACTTTACTGACTCTATGATGATAGAACAAAGGTCAAAGATTGAACTTCAGGATCTCATGCTGAAGGATCCCGGATCTCTTAGCGGAACAGTAATCTTTGAAGAGGGCACAATTCCCGATACTGCCTATGCTGTTCTGGTTGGAACAGATCTGAGCACGGTTGTCGTGTCTGGTCAATTTACATTCAATAACATTCCCGAGGGATTTTATACACTGCGGGTAATTACAGATAACGCCGGTTACTCTGCTTCAAACCTGCCTGTGGCGATCACTTCGCTCTCCTCAGACACTCTTGATGACACACTTAGAATACCGGTCTCACGTGTGCTTCTTGATGAGTTCGAGGATGGAGACATGTTTCTTTTAAATAACAGGGCTGATATAAATGAGGGGTGGAACAGCTTCTGGTATGTTTTTAATGAGAAAGACAAGGAACCCCTCTCACAGATTATTCCTGAGGGGCTTCTGGTTCAGGATAGTCTGCCGCTTGCCATAAGCAGTGAAGGAGCATATTCGGGTAAATCGATTCATTTGAAAACTGTTCTGGCCCAACGCAGCAGTCCTTTTGCCGGTCTTGGATGCAGGATCACGCCGGATCGTAACAGGTATTCAAATCTATCAAATATGAGTTCGCTTTCCTTTTATATGAGAGGAAAAGGTACAGTCAGGGTCAGTTTTCTTACGGCCGCACTGAACCGTTACCCGGAAGATCAGAGGTGGGGGACATGGGGCAAATATATCGAATGTCCGGATCAGTGGCAGGAGATCACAATCAAGTCTTCAGAGTTTCTCCCGCAGGAGTATTCTCCACAGGCTCTTGACAGCCTTTTCTGGAGCGATGTTTCTGATTCAGTTGATTTCCTGCAGTTTGTGACTTCCGCTTCCGCAGGAGACACGGTGGAGTTTTTTCTGGATAATATCTGGCTCACGGGTGTTGACGCAGAAGATCTTATGTAGAACCCGGACTGTTTTCTGCACTAAATACTTTCTTCAGAGCTGGCTTTCCCTGATACCTTCTCAACGCACAGCAGAACTGTATGCAGATTGAAATTCCAGTAGTCTGCAATAAAGATTAGAGACAAGTAATAAGTAAGAGTAAGGATTGTCTGGAAGAGGGAGTCCCCAATACAAGTGATAAGCAAGAATAAGGAGTTTCTGGAAGAGGGCCCCCAATACAAGTATTAGCAAGAATTAAAGATAAAGACTTTTCTGGAAGAGGGAGTCCCCTCTTGCGCTGCAGCCTGTCGAAGACGCCAGTCTTCCGCTATCACCCCTTGTTGTCCACCGTTTGTGTAGGCAGGTATCTTATAATCACATTTTCAAACATCTTTGCGGCCGCAGTGGCGAACTGGTGGTAGATTAAAACTGGTTGTAGCCTGGAAGAATTC
>JAAYYB010000265.1 GCA_012515615.1 Fibrobacter sp. | reverse complement strand
TTCACCATTTCCAGCCCTAATAACACCATTATAACCTGATTTTCAGGCCTTGATTTCAACTTTTTGTGTCTGCAAAAAATTATTTTAGATGATTCACTACAATCTAAGCTTAACAAAAACAACCTAATTGACCATTTCCGGGAGGTTTTATGGCAGATACAACCAAGCCTAATGCACAAAATCTGGAGTTTCAGACAGAAGCCAAACAACTTCTCCACCTTATGATTCACGCCCTTTACAGCCATAAGGAAGTCTTTCTCCGGGAACTTATCTCCAATGCCTCTGATGCCCTTGACAAGCTTCGGTTCCAGTCGCTCACAGATTCATCTGTTCTTCCAGCCGATATCGAACTATCAATCCATATAAAACTGGACAAAAATGCCAAAACACTAACCATAAGCGACAACGGCATCGGCATGAGCCGCCAGGAGGTTATTGAAAATATCGGCACAATCGCCAGAAGCGGCTCGAAAGCTTTTCTGGAAAAGATGACCGGAGACCAGAAAGCAGACTCCAACCTTATAGGCCAGTTTGGAGTGGGTTTTTATTCTGTTTTCATGGTGGCCCAAAGTGTCAAGCTAATTACCAAAAGAGCCGGCTGCCCTGAAGAGCCTGCGGTAATGTGGGAATCAAAGGGAGAAAACGAGTTTACAATAAGCGACACGGAGAAAGAGGGCCACGGCACTGAAATAACCGTTTACCTTAAAGAAGAGGAATCTGCCTACACGGAAGACTGGCAGATCCGCTCACTCATCAAGAAATATTCTGATTTCATTGCCTTCCCCATCTACCTTCCAGACGAAAAGGGACACGAAGAAGTTGTCAACCAGACAAAGCCGCTCTGGCGCCGGGCGCAGTCAGAAGTCACTCCTCAGCAGTACGAGGAGTTTTATCAGCAGGCGCTTGGGGGTTTCGATAAACCCCTCTCAATTCTTCACAGCCGTGCAGAAGGTGTAATGGAATACTCATGGATGCTCTTTATTCCATCAACATCTCCCTTTGATCTTTTCTCATTTGAACGCAAACACGGAGTTAAGCTCTACGTAAAACGGGTGTTCATAATGGACAACTGCAAAGAGCTGGTTCCGGAATATCTGCGGTTTATAAGAGGTGTTGTTGATTCCGAGGACCTTCCACTCAACATCTCCCGCGAGATGCTTCAGAAAAATCCCATAATTGACAAAATCAGAAAGTCCCTTGTAGGGAAAGTTCTGGGCAAACTGAAAGAGATGGCGGAAGGGGATGCTGACAATTACAAAAAGTTCTGGCATGAATTCGGCCCGGTTTTCAAGGAAGGGCTCCACACTGATTACGAGAATAAAGACAAACTTCTGGAACTGGTCCGTTTCCAGTCCTCAATGGGAGAGAAAGATGATCTGGTTTCGCTGAAACAGTATGTTGACAGGATGAGGGCAGACCAGAAAGAGATCTACTATATCACCGGTGAAAACAGGGAAATTGTCGAAAAAAGTCCTCATCTTGAGGTGTTTAAAGCCAAAAGCATCGAGGTGCTCTATCTGACTGATCCCATTGATGAATTCATCGTGAATGATATCTACAATTTCGAAGGGAAAGTGCTCAAGTCGGTTATGCAGGGGGATTTGGATCTCGGGGAGCTTGGCAAAGAAGAAAAAGACACCAGGAAAAAAGCGGAATCAAAGTACAAAAAGCTCTCTGAACGTATTAAAAACATCCTTGGTGATGCCATAAAAGAAGTCCGTATCACGACCCGTCTCAAAGACAGCCCGGCCTGCCTGGTTGCCGCTGAGAACTCAATGGGCGCCCACATGGAGAAACTAATGAAAGCAATGGGTCAGGAGGTCCCAAAATCACAGAGAATTCTGGAAATCAACCCGGAACATCCGCTTCTGCAAAACATGAATGCCCGTTATGAAAATGATCCCAAAGATCCAGAGCTGGAAGATTGGGTAAAGCTTCTTTTAGACCAGGCGCTTATCGCCGAAGGACAGATGGTTTCTGATCCTATGGCCTATTCCAGACGGGTGAGCAGCCTGATGGTGAAGGCATCATCAAAACAGTAGGATGTTATCGGTTTAAGATTTGCACTATGAGTCCTGATCGTCAACTCATATAAAGGCAGACAGGGAATAGTAAACACAGATGCCTATTATTGCTCTTATAACCGATTTCGGAGAAAAAGACTGGTTTTCCGGAGAGATGAAAGGTGTAATAAATGGAATCTCTCCGGAAGCCACGGTAATAGATATCACCCATCGGATTGCTCCCGGTGACATCAGAAGCGCCTGCTTTACACTTCTTGCCTGCTACCGTTCATTTCCACCCGGAACGATTTTCTGTTCCGTGGTGGATCCCGGTGTCGGAAGCCCCAGAAAAGCTATAGCGGCCTCAAATGACAGATTCTGCTTTGTCGGCCCGGACAACGGTGTTCTCTCATGGGCGCTTTCAAAAGAAAAAATCAAAGAAGTAACTCTGATAACGAATAGTACCTGTTACCGTCAGCCGGTAAGCCCCACTTTCCAGGGAAGAGATATTTTTGCGCCTGTATCAGCACACCTTGCCAGGGGTTTACCTTTGAACAAACTCGGCCCATCGTTTACAGACTTTATAAAGATACCCTTCCCTGATTCTACTTATGTCAATGGGGACATCACAGGAGAGATCATCTATATCGATTCTTTCGGGAATCTTATCACAAGTATCGAAAATGAGAAGATCACTCCTGAACATCATAACTCATCGATGAAGATTCTCAGGACAGATGCCAAAATTCCATTCGGGAGATATTATCAGGAGTACAAGCCCGGCTGCAAGCTGTTTTATACCGGATCCGCAGGTTTTGTTGAGATTGCGGTCAACGGCGGGAAAGCATCTGAGGTTCTTAAGGTTACACCCGGTGACCGGGTTCAGATCACCGCTCCTGATCCCATCTGATTTCCTCCGGGATTTGAAATTCAACATCTGATAGTCCGGAGTTGATCCTGGGATGCGATATCACCATCGAATCTATCAATATTGAACCGGGCATGCTCTTTGTGACAATCGACAAAGGTATTACGCTGCCGGTATTATAATTGAAACGGGTCTGCTCCAGCATCACTCCAGTGGAATCAAACCACTCTATCACAGTGGGGCGCAAAGATGCCCTTTGAATTCCGATATACTCTGTAAGCCCCTCTTCACTGCACCGGATAAATACTGTTTGGGAATCGACACTTCCCTTGAACTCATACTCTTCTGCCGGTAAATTTCTCAACCCGAGAAATTTCCCGAGCGGATCACGTTCCTTCAGCAGACAATGAGCCGATATATTTTTCCTGCGTCCCTGTTCTTTCTGCAAATCGATACTCAGCAGTTCTCTGCCGGTAAAGATCATTCTGAACTTTCCTGGAGATGAATAGTTGTAGACTGTTGCGCTGTCAGCCGCCTCTACCCTGCCCACACTGATGCGGGTTTCTCCGTTATAGAGCTGGAATCTTTTTACAGAGGCTCTCAGGGTCCCTATTTCCCGCAGGTTTTGAATCGTCTCTTCAAGAAATGATTGTGGAGATGAGATGTTTCCGGCTGAAAGGCAAAGGGGAAACAGTAACGATAACAGAAACATTCCGGGGCAATGATTTATTGCTTTTCTCATTATATGTATCAATTCGTAAATCCTGATCAGGCAAACTTATATCTTTAAAATACACCATAACTGTAAACCAAAAAGCAGGATGCTCTTATTTATTTTAAAAGAGTATGTCTGTTCTGCTTGCGTTTAACCCCGCTCTTTATATTTGACATTTCATAACCATATCTTCTGCCCAGAAGATTGTATCTGTATCCGGAATGGTTGTCTTTTACCGCAACCAGATCTTTGTCACGGCTGAGGGAGCATGAAAAACGCGGCTGCTCAGAGATAAGTGTTTTTTGTAAAGGTATTTTACCGGCCACAGGAATATCTTCAGGTGAAGAGACGATCATTCCGTTAAAACCTACCGCCACAAGCAGTGAGCCTGTCCATGTGATGGAATAAAGGTCACTGTATGCAATTGTGTTGTTTTGGGTCCATGTGATGCCATCTTCTGAAGAATAAATATAACGTCCTGCTGCAACCAGTTGACGGCCGGTCCATGTAACAGAAGAAAAAGCTTCTGTTGTTCCTGATTCGCTGCTTGTCCATTCGACTCCATCTGTGGACCTCATGATTTTTCCTCCAGAGCCCACAGCCACAATCTGTGTTCCTGTCCAGACTGCGGAAAGAAAACTGAATGTTGTATCCGATGTTCTATCTGTCCAGTCGACACCATTCTGCGATGTAAGAATTATCCCTCTATGCCCCAGTAAAACAAAGAGTCTGCCGGTCCATACCACGGATTCCAGCCTTTCTGAAACACCTGAGTTTCTGCTGACCCACGATAATCCATCGGTTGAGGTAAGGATAGTGCCGGAATCCCCGGCTGCTATAAGCATTTCCCCTGAGCCTGATATGCAGTAAAGGTCTGAATTGCATCCGGAAATAGCTGAGGACCAGTTGATGCAATCTTCTGAATAAATGATGGTGCCGGAATCCCCGGCTGCAAATGCTTTACCTTCCACAAAAGCCGTTGCTTCAAGACTTTTTCTTGTCCCTGAGTTCTGTGCAGTCCATAGCACACCGTCAGGCGATGTAAGGATCTCACCATTGAGTCCGCAGGTAAAAGCTTGCGTTCCGGTCCAGCAGACTGACCCTAAGCTCTCAATCTTTTCAGAGCATTTTTTTGTCCAGGTCAAGCCATCAGGTGAGGTGTAAATTTCACCATAAGTACCCACAGCCACAATTTCCTGCCCTGTCCAGATTATATTTCTAAGGCCTTCAGCCCAGGAAAATTCTCTATTCCATTTTTTTCCATCAGAAGAGGTGCAGACCGAGCCATAAGAGCCAACCGCCACAATCAGTGAGTCTGTCCAGCATACAGAAGTCAGCGTTCCGAAACTCGATTCACTCACAATTCTTTGATTCCATGTAATGCCATCCGGGGATGTGAACGCCATATAAGAGCCGTTGTTACCCCCCACGGCGACAATCTGATCTTCGGCCATTGTAAGTCCATATATCCTTCCAGAGGAATTCCTGCAAGTCCAGTTCTCCCCGTCCTCAGAGGTGTAGATACCGCTATACCCAGCTGCAACAAGCAGGTTTCCGGTCCAGATTACCTTATAAAAATCGACATCCAATGAAACATCAATTTTGGTCCACGTAAACCCATCCGGAGATGAAACGATGGTATGATAGCCTCCTACGGCCACGAATTTCTCACCGGTCCATACTACAGAATGGAGCCCCCAGTATGTATCTGAGTTCTGGCTTGTCCAGACCACGCCGTCAGTTGATGTCAGTATCAATCCGTCTTGTCCGGTTACTACAAACAAGCTCTCGGCCCATATGACATCGAACAGGGCTTCTGTTGTCCCCGAATTCTGCTGAATCCACTCATCTCCATCGGCTGATGTAAAAACGGTCCCGCTGTCGCCCACAACTACATATTGACTTCCAGTCCACGCAACAGAGTAGAGACTATAACCTGTTGGTAAGGGATTGCGCCAGGTCCACGATGACTGGCTGAAGGCATTAAAGATAAACAACAGTGCGAGTGTTGCTGCCAGGATGATTTTTTTCGGCATCTTATTCATTAGTGTTCCCTATATGCGAGAGATTAAAAAAGAGATAGACTGTGTTATATTTATTTACAGCGTTATTACATTTAATACCAGGATACTCCTTACAGGTCACTTTCGTCAACAATTTCAATCTTACTGTCCAGTATCCAGCTCTTAATCAGGTTTTTATTTGATGTAATATCTGCTATGTAAATTCTATAGCTGAAGAATGCTTCAGAACTTTTTGCCGGCTCGACAACGACACATTTACTGTCAAGATAATTTGAATGTATGAAATAAAGTCTCTCAGAATATTTAAGGATAAAGCCCACATGATAATCAAGGCCGACAAAATATAACCCGTCATTTCGTGTAAGGAAATATTCCAGTACTTTACTGTATGGTAGTCCTTCCAGGAGTTTGACACTATCCAGAACACCTATGGAGTAAGCCTCAGCTGAGGGACTCCCCTGTGCCAGCTTAAAGCGGTTCAGATTAAATCCGGCATCCCTGAGAACAGTTGAAACAAAATACCCGCAGGCTACACTGCCCTGCCGCGGCACCTCCGTATGCCCCTCAAAAGACCATCTCGTTTTATACCAGAAAGGAATCAGCTCATACACTATCAGATCTGTAAGGAGTTTTCCGGCTTCATTAACAATCTGTTCTTTCTGTAGTTCAGTTCCGGCATTCTGAAAAGCGATACGGATCGAGTCTTTTCTAAAACGCGCAGACACTTTTACACTGTCATAGATTCCCTGCGGCCAGGCATTAAAAAGCCTGCTTTCAAAACCGGAAATGAGTGAGTCTTTTTCAGGCTCCTTTTTTTTTCTACCTGCAATTTTAAACTTCTCTTGTTTATGCAACGTTTTTATCTGATCACCTGAATTTCCAGATGTACCGGCCTGACATCCGCAAAACAGCAAACCCGGGATCACCAGAAGCATGCTGAAGTATCTATTCATATATCCACCAGTTACATTTTAATGGAAACCGCTATTATTATACATCAATTTTGTACGATAAGACAAACAATTATCTGTGCCATGCTGAAGGGATTCTAAAAAAACTGTAAGTGGAAATTTCTCTGCCCGAAAAGTACAATTTATATTACTATGCTGCGCCGGATTTTCCGGTACTGTTCAGATCAATAAGTAATCTTGTAAAAGGAGTTTACCATGTCAAAGTTGAGACCGATTTTCTCTGCCTCTATACTTTTACTCTCTATGGCACTGCCATCAATGGCAATTGTAGGAATCGGAATTCACTGGGGAAACGATCTGACTCTAAATATGGATAATGTGCAGGATGAACAGCTTGCATTAGCCGGCTTAAGCATCGATACAGGCACAATTGAGGGACAGCTTCCTGCGGGACTTACTGAAATATCAGGCGACAATCTTCCTGTTTTTATCAACAGGACCGACTGGACCAGAACGCCTTTTAATATTGGCGCCAAGATTTATATAGACATCATACCAATCCTTGATGTAATAGAGTTATCAACGAATTTCGGGCTGTGGGAGTATGAGGGTTCTATCAAGTACCCGACATCACTGGAGTTCAGAGATGATGTTCCGGCAGAGATCAATGGTCCAGATGACCTCTTTAAACCTGTTTACGATTCGCTTCCCATCACCCTTGAGGAGTTCGATATGGGTTTCTTAGGCCTGAAGAAGACTCCCTATATGAAACTCAATTTTGACCTTACGGTAAGAAAGTACATCGTACAGATTCCAAAATCTCTCAAGACACTCAAGCTTTACGGAGGAGCAGGTGCGAGTGTGCATTTTGCCACCCCCATACTAAACAAAGGCCTTATCGAGGATGCCCTTGGATCGGCTATTGAGGGAACAAAGGGTGTATCAGAATTGGGTTCAGAAATTTTCGAGAACGAAGAGATCTCAAAAAAGATCGTCAAAGAGATCACCTCCAGCCTCATGACCCCGCACTGGGGATGCCACATTGACCTTGGCGCGATGATCAAGATTCCGGTTATTCCTGTGGGATTCTATGTGGACGGGAAACTGATGATTCCTTTTGACAACATGGATAAAAATGTAGATCTGGGCGGTGCAGGGTTTCTTCTGAACACCGGCATATGCCTGTCGCTTTAATTTGAAGGGACTTTAATGGATCGTTTGTGGGCACCCTGGAGAATGAAATATATCCAGGAAATAAGCAAAAAAGAGGACGGCTGCATTTTCTGTATAAAGCCGGAGCAATCAGATGACAAGAGCAACCTGATTCTTCACAGAGGTAAAAAGTGCTTTGTTATAATGAATCTTTTCCCTTATAACAATGGTCATCTGATGGTTGTTCCCTACATGCACACATCCGATCCGGTCGCACTTGACAAAGAAAGCTCTTCTGAACTCTGGGATCTTGTCTGCCTCTGTAAGAAGGTACTTACAGAGGCAATTCATCCTGAAGCCTTCAACATCGGGATGAACCTGGGAAGGGTGGCCGGAGCCGGTATTGACCAGCATATTCATATGCACATAGTTCCAAGATGGAACGGAGATACCAATTTTATGCCGGTTCTGGGTGATACCAGGGTCATTTCACAGGGGATTTCAGACAGCTACGATACGCTGCTGCCATTCTTTAAATCGCTGCAATGAATCTCTTCAGGAGATAATCCCTCTCTGTAACGCCATAGCTGCAATTCGCCATTTTTGATGCTTGCAAAGTTGTAGTTTATCAGCCATGATCCGGTGTTGCAGTAAATGCCTGAATCAAACCTGCAGAGATCTGCCCTGTGGGTGTGACCAAAGACTACGATATCGTTGCCTTTTTTTAACAGGCACAAAGCATTCTGCCTGTACTCATTTATAATGCTTTCTTTTAGAACGGGTCTGAGGTATTTCCTGCTTGAACCGGAAACTAATGTCCCGAGTGCCACTCCGAGATCAGGATGAAGCAGTTTGTAAAGCTTCTGGTTAAACGGGTTACGCAGTACTTTTTTCAGAATGCGATAACCGATATCCCTTTTGATTAGCCCGTCGCCATGGAAAATATGTACTTTTTTCCCCTGAATCTCTGCATCGAAAGTTCCGTGATGAATGATAATTCCTAACTTTTCTTCAAGGAAAGTTCCAAGGGCAAAATCATGATTTCCCGCAAGATAGTGTATTTTAATTCCCTGCTCAACAACATTCTTCAAGGCATGAAGGACCGGGAAATAGTCGGGCCTGACAGCAGACTTGTATTCTATCCAGAAATCAAAAAGATCACCGACAATAATCAGCTCTGACATCTCCGGAGAGATCTCCTGCAGCCACTTGAAAAAGAGAGCTTCTCTTGCCTCACAGCCTTGCAGATCAATTCCGAAATGTGCATCAGAAATCAAATAAACGGTATCTTTTTTCATCAGAAATAAACCGGCCGCCCACGAAATGACTTATCATGAGGGGCATATGTAGTGCAAAAAAAAAGGCGAACAAAGGTGTCCGCCCTGAAAACGAAACCGGTGTGATTGACAGTACAATCCGGTTTATTCCCAGAGGTCATCTGTACTGTCTAGATCACTTGCCATGTCGCTGAAATTTGCATTCTCATCATGGAGATTTCCAAAATTAAGCTCTCGCATATCCTCTTCGCTCTGAGCATCATCATCATGGTATCTTTCATCTACATCTCGCAGAATTTCATCAGCATCAAATTGTTCATCTAAAATCACCTGATATCACCCCCCTCCGCGCTTTTAGTAGCTTGAAGAAAAAATGCAGATCAAATAATAATGAATTCTAAACACTATGTCAATACATTTTTTTCTTTTTTTATTTTTCCTGCCCTTTTTACATTTGAAACGATTAATACGCATTGTAATAATCAGAAATTGCAGGAATTTGATTTTTTTCTGAATCGGCTGAAACCCTCAGAACGGCAAGCCTGCCGCAAATTCCAGCCTGCCATCCAGGTCCGCATCGCTGTCAAGCCTGATCCCGTAATCGAACCTTGCCAGAAAAAAGGGCCACATAATGCGTACCCCGGCCCCCACAGACCAGTGCAGATCAGAAAAAGCGGAATTTTCTGCTGAAGCCCAGATATTACCGGCATCGACAAAAACCGCGCCGCTAAACCATTTGTAAACAGGAAAACGCAGTTCAAATGCATTGATAATCAGCTGCAGCTTTCCCCCGACTGCATCTCCCTGATCATTTACAGGCATTATCGTCTCTTCATCGTAGCCGCGTACCGACCTGCCGCCAGAAACGCCGGGAAAGAAAAGCTCCTGGGGCGGCACCAAATCTCCACTTTCCCCATAACCATCAACATACCCGGCCAGAATAGCTGAAGAAATCCCCCATCTTCTGTCGAAAAAGCCAAAATATGCCCGAAAATCCAACACAGATTTGTAGAATTGATTACTCCATGAGAGTCCAGGTCCTGCAATCTGCCCCTCAAGATGCATATACACTGCCGATCCAGGCAAAAGAGGGCTTAAGCGAGTATCCCTTCGCACCGCAAGTCCTAAAATCAATGTATTCAGCCTTAAATCCTGCCCGGCTCCAGAAGGATCATCAATCCAGTTCACCCGTTCAAGACGGCTCCAGGCCCGAAAGCTGTTATACATCCCCAGCTCCCCGCCTAGTGCCGCTTCTCCACCGTAAAAAAGCCCTGTAAACAGATCCTCATCCCTGCGCTCCAGAAAAGAGGTGAAATCAGCATCCAAAGGCAGAGAAAAGATCCAGGGATAAGAGTATTTCAAACGCGTACCCTGCAAACTGGAAGAGATATCCCCGGAGCCTGTCAACCGATGTCCTAACCCGAAAAAGTTACGGTAGGAAGCCTCACCATCAAGATAAAATCCCCTGGCAGACTGATAGCCGCCCCCGATCTGAACCTGAAACATCCGTTCCAGTTCCCGCACCTGAATGAGCACCGGAACAGTCACCGAATCGGAATCAGGCAACTGTGAGAATGTATCTACAGGTTCAATCCCCGCAAATTCAAACAACCCAGTAGTGTAAATACGATTTATCGATCTTT
The DNA here is from genome assembly GCA_012515615.1 of Fibrobacter sp. Classification (GTDB taxonomy): domain Bacteria; phylum Fibrobacterota; class Chitinivibrionia; order Chitinivibrionales; family Chitinispirillaceae; genus JAAYIG01. The sequence goes on along the minus strand of JAAYYB010000265.1, from coordinate 40,076 downwards.
CGATAGAATCAGATGTCAATAGATTGCCACCGGAAAATTGAAGCTCCCGCTCTACAACGATCTCTTTTACCTTGTCCAGTCCCAGAATATTCAACACACCCGCCCGCACAAATGGCCCGGTTTCAATGTCGCAGTCTACAGATGCGCTGGTCCTTGAGCTGTCGAGCTCATAGCAGCACTCTACCTGAGCAAACATATACCCCTTCTCATGCAGCTCCCCGTAGATCTTCCCCTGCAGGGAATCAATCCCCTCCAGAAGAAGCGGCTCCCCGGGTTCCATGCCGGTCGATCCAAGCAGCTTCAGAGTCTCTATAACCGCGTCCCCACTGAAAGTGACAGTGTCAATTTTTGTTTGATGGCCTTCATCAATGATAAGAACGATGTCTACTGTGCGGGCAGAGGAATCGCGGTCCAGTTTAGCCAGATTTACATTGGCGTTGAAAAAACCCTGTCTTCGATAAAATTCCTGAAGGGCAGCGATATCTTCAACTAATTGGGAAAAAGAGAATTCGATTTTCTGAAAGATGCCCTTTGGTTTAAGGATCATCTGATCTAAAAGTTTGTTTTCTCTAATGGAGTAATTACCAATAAACTGGATATCGCCCACCGGCCATTGTTCTTCAGCCAGGGGAGAGGAAAGGAGAGTGGAGAGGATAATTAACCATTTCACGACGCAGCCTGTGGAAAGGGTTTTATAAGAGATAGCAAGGGGGATACCAGAGTTGTGGAGCGGGATGGGAGAGGAATTCACGGGTTACCTCTGGGGTGAAATAGTGACTTAAGTCGTTAAATGAGTCCAAGGGGATCCATAAGTCACCTCCGAGGTGAAAGAGTGAACTTAACTCGTTAAATGAATCTGGGGAGTCACTAAGTCACCTCTGAGATGAAAGTATGACTTAACTCGTTAAATGGATCTGGGGAGAGTCACTATGTCACCTCTGAGATGAAAGTATGACTTAACTCGTTAAATGAATCTGGGGAAAGTCCCTAAGTCACCTCTGGGGTGAAACAGCGACTTAACTTATTAAATGAATCTGGGGAGAGTCACTAAGTCACCTCTGAGATAAATGTATGAACTTAACCCGTTAAATGCATCCGGTGAGAGTCCCTAAGTCATCTCAGGGGTGAAACAACGACTTAACTCCCGCGAACTTCACGATGTCATCTCCGGGGTCTAAATGGGAACTGTAATCGAGGTGAAATATACCGCAGGTTCTGAGAATGTAATACGAAGTATGGAGCTTTGTATCTCCACACTTCAAATAGCGGATTAATGAGAGCCGTTTTTCTTAATTATATCATCGATTTCCTGCTGAATCTTAGCCTGATAAAGTGCCTCTTCGATGTCATGAGCAACTTTCTTGCCCTGCATCAGCACATCAGCCCGCTTCTCCAGCAGTGCCAATTCTAATTCTCTTTTCCGATTCTCTTCGTGGCGAATCTTAAATAGCAGAATACTGTGCCCGATAGAGATCCCCAGAAGGAGAATAAAGATCTGGACCAGGTAAAAAAGGATCATTCCTTCGTTCATATTCAACCTTATTTTGGATTTCATAATTATGCTACAGAATTGGTCTGTCTTAAAATATATCTAAAAATGGCGAAAAATGCAAAGTAATAAAAAAGCTGCATTTCCGCCGTTCTCCTACTTCTCAGTTATTTGAAATGCATCGGTATTGAAGTTCATGCGCCTGGCAAAACTGAGTAGTTTCAGTAAAAGAGTAGTATCTTCTCCTCCGGCATCATCCTGCCCGTTCTCTTTAATCTTCAGATACAGATCACGTATGCTGTTATTGAGAATAGGACTGAATAGATCCTCTAATTTGTGTTTATAAACTGGAATTGAGAAACGATCCACCAGATTCAGGAAGAATCTTACCCGTTCGCAAGATTTCTCTTTTAAACTCTTTGTGAGATTATTCAATTCCGCAAGCAGGAGATTTTCCAGAATAACAGCAGACCCTTTTAAGTCAAGTGGAATATCATAGCGCTGAATAACCCTTGACAGCTCAAGCAGCTCAGCGAAGATCGCGTCCTCATTTCCGCTGGTTTCAAGTCTGGCTATAAGGCGGTTCCACTGCTCCTGGTAGACAAAAGACTGCGGAGCCTTACAGTATTCTGGAACCAGGGAGCTCAGACCCGAAAGCAACGCCAGTTCCCTCTCGTTTTTCTTCATCCATATACTGAAACGGGCATCTGTGTCCTTTGTGATCTTGTGAAGGAAAAACTCCTTCAGCTCCAGCTGAGATGAAGGGAAGGTATCAGCGAAATTATACGGTTTAGCATCTGCATGCCCCATCCACATCTCCGGGCGCAGGGACTTCTTATCAATGATACTGGATGCAGGCAGAACCCATCCGGTTACCTCTGAATTGCTTCTGGTAGCGACCAGAACCGACCAGTTGCCGCATTCTCCATTAAACTCATTTTCCATCTCGACATTAAAAGCATCATAGGAGAGTGCTCCGTTTTTTACGGTCATTATCTGGTTCAGTTTTACATTGAACCCGAAGAGCTCAAACTGAAATGACTTTTTGATATCTAGAGTCTTCTGAACCGCCGCCGAGAAAGCTATAATTTTACAATGTTCATAGTATGCAAGGAGTTCCTTTTCAAAAAGAGTTCTGCCGTTTGTGTTCGGCAGGTTACTCTGTGCCTTTTCGAGGTCGTCAAGGAAACTGTCAAGAACTGCTTTTCTGTCCGACTCCGGTATACCCAGCTGCAGGGCACGGCAGGCATACGCAAGATTTTGAATCGATTCAATGCCGCTTATATCAGAAAAAAACCACCCGCAGGAGGTAAATGAGAACAGTGCATATTTCTGTGCTTCCAGGAGTCTCCTTATGTCCATGACTTTTGATTTATCGAGGCCGGCAATACCGCACTGCTTTTCCAGAAATGTTTTGAATTTTTTCAGAGATGGTTCACCGAAGACAGCGATGTATTTATCCCGCACCTCCCAGTGATCATCACAGTACTTCCCCATTTCAGTCTGGTACACATCGTCGACCTTCTCCTGAAGCCTTGCGAGAGCATCCCGCATTGGACCCCGCCAGGTCTGCTTCCAGTGGCTCTCTCCTCCGGTGTGACATCCGCAATCCCTTTTCCACCTGCCCACACCATGCGCACAACTCCAGGCAGTCCCCTCCCCGAAAGAATCCTTCAGATTAACTTCGTACTGAGGCGGGTTCTTCTCAAGAAAGTATCCGAAGTTGACTGGTGTAATATCCAGTTTTGAAGCTACATTCTTGAAAAAGTAGGCCAGACACATATCACCAAAAGGTTTATGATGGCCGAAAGTCTCTCCATCGGTGGCGACTGTGACCAGCTGATCTGTTTTGTAGCTGTCATCGAAACAGGATCTGATTTTGTTCCCCAGAATATGAGCGTCTTTAAGCAGCCCCCCGAAACTTATCTCTTTTGACAATCCTTCATCAAAGAAAAAAACATCCAGATGCCCCGGCATCCTCTGACCGTCCCGATTTTTAGGAAATATCCGATAGGTGCGTCTGGTGTCGATTCCATTGCTGACAGTAGATACCCATTGGGCATTGTCCTGCATCGGCCTGAAACACTCAGCCTGACTTGGCGAGAGGACAACAAACTTGATGCCCTCCTCTATCAGGCAGTTAACAGTTTCCATATTTATGGCGGTTTCGGCAAGCCAGATCCCTTCCGGGTCACGTCCGAATCTCTTCTGGAAGAAATGCTTTGACCACCGGATCTGAGTCAACTGATCACGCCTTGACGCAAGCGGCATTATGATGTGGTTATAAACCTGGGCGAGTGCATTTCCATGCCCTCCCATAGCCTTGCAGCTTTGGGCATCTGATTCTATGATTCTTTTGGCAGTTAAAGGATGAAACTGCTCAAGCCATGAAAAAAGTGTCGGCCCGATATTAAAGCTCATACTGAGATAATTGTTGTAAATATCAACTATCATCCCTTTAGAATCAAGCAGTCGTGAATAGGCGTTAGGGCGATAGCACTGATCGTAAATGCGTTCGTTCCAGTCGTGATGCGGGGCGGCAGAAGGCTGCTGCTCTATCTTGTTGATCCAGGGATTCTCCCGCGGCGGCTGATAAAAATGCCCGTGTACAATTACGTACTTTTTAGGTTGATCATTGCCAGTCATATTTTTTTCCATCCGGATAAGTCACAGTTCTGTTTTCAAGCCTGTTGCGAAGTATCTCTATACCCTGCTCGATAATATCATTGCGAGTGTCATGGCGGTTGTCAAACCAGGATTCTACCTCATCATTGATTCTGGTGTAGCATTTGTCGCCGATCCGTTTATCACCTATCTGAATTTCCAGTGTACTCTTCTGGCCATCAACAATGACATTCTTTATCCATCTGATGCTCATGTAAAATCCTTTTTTTATCTGTTCAGCTCTGTTATTTCCAATCAAGTCCGGAAAGAAAGATTCGTGCCTTACCTGAAAAAACATCATCCGGATGCTGAAGTACAATCCGGTTCATTATTGCTCTGGCGCTGTCAATCTCACCCGTACGCATCAATGCTTCTCCCTTGTAATACAAAAGCTCAGGTGCAGCCCCCGATTCATCCCAGCCGGCCAGCAGCTTAAGTGACGCGCTGTTGTGCCCCTTTTCAATCAAGGCTTCAGCCAGGCGCAGTACCAGGTGACCTTTCAAATCCATTGGCACCTTTGCCTCAGAGAGAAGAGATGAAGCACGTTCAGGTTTGCCGATGTAGATATTATATTCGATTTCTGCCCACGTATCAAGTGCAGTTTCCGATTTACCAAATCTTTGCATCCTGTATTTATATGAAAGCAGTTCTCCGGCAAAGTTCCAGGATGGAACGATTTTGGTTTTATTCAGGTATTCGTTGAACTCTTTTATTTTCCCGCTGAAAAGAAGTGTCCTTATTTCCCATAGTACGTTCAGTTTCTCCGATTTAGTCAGAAATTTTGAACTCTGAACAGATTTAGCCGCTTTTTCCCGCTCACCTGTAAATAAATACTGCCTGATAAGAAGTGTATCGCGGACAATAGACCTTGAAAGCGAATCGATCAGACCCGATGCCTTGCTGAAATCACCAGCATTCTGATAAAGCACTACAGCCTCTGCATTGGATGCCTCTGTTTTAAGCCCCGAACGCTCAAACCATAAGAGAGCGGAATCTGCATGGCCAAGCTCCCGGAATGATTGATAAATAATAGTCGCGGCTGCTCTCAAATCTTCCTTGTCATCATTTCCACGATAAAACTCCCTGGCCGCTTCTATAGCATCTTTGTAATTGCGTCTGATAAATCTTTTTTTCGCCGCATCAAGGAGCTCTTCTCTCAGGGATGGCAGCCGGGATGATTTGAGTATCTCAACTTCTCTTTCGTATAAGCCCAGGCGCGAGCAGGCATCCGCCGCCCAGGAAGCTATTGTGGCAGTGTCCGCCTCTGGTCCTGCCAAGCCGCAGTCCAGAAACTGCTGAATTGCACTGTCGGCAGCAGAAAGAGGCATATCACCTAAAAGACCGCTGAACTGATTGAGAGCAATAGAGGTAATTCTTGGCTCTGATCTGATAAATCTGCAGAAAAGCCCGGGAATTCTCCTGAAATCCCCGATTACGCTCTTTATCTTTGCCCATCTGAGCAGATCGTGAGCATCAAGCCTGCCCTCACCTTCAAATATTGTAAATATCAAATCGGCCTGTTCTGGTTTGCCGGAGTTTACAAGTTTCATGAAAACATCGAATGGGGTGCCGTTGCTTTTCTCCCAGATTTTCAATATTTCCTGCCAGGCAGAAGCATTGCTTCGAAGAGTACTCCTGTAGCAGTTTACAAGAGCAGCATTGCCCAGACTGTTATTGTGTGCCCATTTCTTCAGTGATACATTAACCTGATCACCGGAAAATTTCTCAAGATATCTGCAAAGACAGGTGTCGGCAATTTCACCAGTATTGCGGTCTGAAACCACCGCGGGATCAGGACACTGCGCAGGTAAAGAATAAACTGCTGCAATCAAAATAAGTATTGTCAGTATCGCTCTCATTTATCGAACCTGTCAGAAACCGGATTGAATTTTGGTGTTGATATCGGCAAGAGTATTCTTGATCTGAAAATGAATACGGCCCATTCCACGACGCTCCTGGTAGTTACGCGCCCACCCTATTTCAAGGCTTCCCAGTTTTGACGGCAGCCTCACGCCTAGGCCATATCCCATGAGAAACCGGTGATCTGAATGAATACCGATTCCCTGTCTGAAACCTACTCCTCCGTCAGTAAAAATAAATACAGCTCCGGTTTTTATGAAATAAAGCAGATACTCCAGCTGCCCATAGGCAATAGTCCGGAACGGATGCTCATTTTCAGCATACCCTCTGATTGAATTATGTCCGCCTACTCTGTACATCTCGGCTGGAAGCAGCGTCTTTTCGTTTGTGATAAGATGCTTTGAGACCAGCCTGGTAAGGAGAGCCTGGTTCTTCAGCAAAGGGAAATGCAGCCCGCCCGAGAAATCAAAATGGGATCTGGAGTATCTTCGGGCTTTTTTTGCCAGTCCGCTTCCAGTTTCTATCAAAAGCTCACTGGAGAACTTTCCTGCCCGGTTTTCTTCTGGAATACTGAACAAAATAAGATCCGCTCCGTAAAAGGTGCCGTATTCTCCTATAGAATCCCGCGACGGGGTAGTTTCATTCACGTTCATACCTACACCGGCTCTCCACTCAGGACCGATCTCGCCTATAAACTTCAGTTTACCAAAAACAAAGCCGTACTGATTTTTGATGACTTCCATGCCTGCTCCGGCACCTATTGTGACCGGGATGTTAAACACCCATGGTTTAACGGCATTGATATTAAATCTCTGTCTACTCTTATCGCCTGCATACTCAAACTGAACCGATTCTCCGGCATGAAAGAGGTTTAGAAAGGAAAAATTGAGATTCCCCTGTAACTGAGGACCTCCCCTGACTGTCTCCAGCCCGATCGCTCCATCAAGACCAAGTCCTGATCTGTCAACAATCGTCAGCGGAACGGATATTTTCTGAACTGAATCGGGATGCGATTTATCAGTGGCGGGAATCACGGGTGGCCCGGCGACCACATCAGCTATATAGGATCTGGACTTCAACATTTTTTCGGTTTGCTCAACCTTATCGATATTAAAAAGATCCCCGTCTCTGAACAAAACATCATTCATCAGAATTCTTCTGGAGGTTGTGGTTTCCCCGGAAAGAACAGGTGATGAGAAAAAGGATTTCTGATCGGCTCTAATTATAAATTTTACAAAAAGGGAATCTCTGCTGCCTGATTCTGCAATTTGCACGGCAACGGATGCAAATGGATAGCCACTTTGTGCCATGAATCGAGCGATCTGGCTGGCCCGGCTGTTGATTTTACCGGCATCATAGGGAGCTGGCATATCCATGGGCGGCAGACCTGAAGTAGAATCGTCCGGAAAGCCGGATACCGTTTCGTAAATCACAACGCTGCGAGTTCCTGGGTAAACAGTCATAACACCGCTAATAGAGTCCCACTGCTGGTTGAAATAACCCAGCGAGTCAAGGTAGTTTCTGATCTGTTCAGGTTTATTGAAGCGTTTCAGGATGAGGCAGTCAAATTCTTTCATTTGGGAATTACATTTTACAACGGCAGAATCTTTTAACTGCACTGAAGAGCGCTGGGACACTGGTGCGGAGAAAATTATTCCGGAAAAAAAGAGCAGAATGAGGATTGGGAAAGTGACCTGCATTTCATGTAAACTTCTTGTTACTACTTATTCTGGGGCAGTTCCCGGACCGCATTGGACCGGGAACTATCTGAACAGATGGAGAAGAGGGGCTATGCACCCTGACGTTTGCGTTTCTCCAGTATTTCTTTTCCCTTGACCGAATACTTTGCTACCGGGACTTCATCGAGTCTCTCAACAGCGATCAGCTCACCGGTAACTTTACAGATTCCGTAAGTTCCCTCTTCGATTCTCATAAGAGCTTCATCAATCTGCTCGAGATATTTCTGCTGGCGCTCAGCAAGACCCATGGAAAACTCTCTTCCGTAGGACAGGGATGCGACATCGCCCAGATGATAGCTGTAACGGGAAATCTCTCCGGCAGAATCGGAGATGGACTGTTTGAGATTGCTCTGCTGCAACTCATCCATCTCTTCAAGAACTTTCTGCTTCTCGGAAAGAAGCTTTTCTTTGAAATAGTCCAGCTGCTATTTAGTAAGTTTCTTAGCTGCCATTTATTCCTCCATCTGTATCGGCAAATTACCTAAAATAGATCAGGTGATTTCCGAGATTCAACATCTCATAAATATTGCTGATCTGAAGCTATCAAGTTAAAGGTTAATAATAACATTTGAGGATGACTTTTACAAGGGTAAGGTCATTTAATATTCAATCCGCATAAGCCATGCCATAAATTTTAGAGTTATTTATCTAACACAGATCTATTTTATTACTCCTATTTCTACAGTTTTTTCAGTTAGTCCGCTCTATCCTATCGGAAAAACACTGAAAATGCAATTCATCAATGAAGTGGAGTAAAAGAGTGACTAGAGTACAGAATGCCAAAGCCGGTATAATCACAGATGAGATCAAACGCGCATCAGCACTTGAAGGGATCCCCCCTGAGAAACTGTGCAGTTTAATAGCTGAGGGGACAGTGGTTCTGGTAAAAAACCGGCTCCGTTCAATTGAGCCGCTTGTTATTGGTTCACCATCCCGCATCAAAATCAACGCTAACATCGGAACATCCTCTTCTCATTCGGAAATCAGTGACGAGATTGAGAAAATGAATGTAGCTATAAACCATGGTGCCGATGCGATTATGGATCTGTCTACTTCCGGTGATCTTGCCGCAATCAGGAAAGAAATCCTGAAGCAGTGCAGTGTAGCCGTGGGAACTGTCCCCCTTTACGAGATGGCAACAAAGGCACGGGGAGAAGGCAAATCTGTCCTGCAGATCACAGCCGATGACATGTTCGCTGTTATAGAAGATCATTGCAGACAGGGAGTAGACTTCCTTACACTTCATTGTGGAGTCATCCAGCAGACTGTCTCACGCTTTAAAGAGGTAAAAAGACTTGCCGGAGCTACAAGCAGAGGCGGTACTATTATAATGGAATGGATACATTGCAATAAAAAGGAAAATCCCCTTTATGAGCAGTACGACCGCCTCCTTGATATCCTTGCAGAGTACGATGTCGCGGTGAGTCTTGGTGACGGCTTCCGCCCGGGTGCTTTATATGATGCGACAGACCGTGTGCAGATTGAAGAGTTGATTATTCTGGGAGACCTGGTAAAGAGAGCAAGAGACAAAAACGTCGGAGTTTTTGTTGAGGGACCCGGACACGTTCCGCTTAATCAGGTCGCTGCAAATATGCAGATACAAAAAACCTTGTGCGACAATGCACCTTTCTATGTGCTTGGCCCGCTTGTTACAGATGTGTCCCCGGGATATGACCACATCTCCGCTGCAATCGGCGGTGCTGTTGCCGGGATGGCCGGTGCTGACTTCCTATGTTATGTCACACCCGCCGAACATCTCCGCCTTCCTTCAATTGACGATGTGCGTGAGGGGGTTATTGCATCAAGAATCGCGGCACATGCGGCTGATATAGCACGGGGAAATCCACATGCAATCGAATGGGACCATTCAATCTCCAGGGCAAAGGTTGACCTTGACTGGGAGCGCATGCTCTCCCTCTGCATAGATCCCCAAAAAGCACGCAGCTACAGGCAGTCTCTTCCACCAAGTGAGGATTCATCCCTCTGCAGTATGTGCGGTGAGTTCTGTGCTATCAGACGATCCAAATCGGTAACATCATGAGAGAAAAAAAGCCCACATTCTGCGTAAGCACTATTATCCCGGAGATAGAACTGGATCCGCTTCAGGGATACTGGTATTCCATAGGTGTCCTTGGAAACGAAGAGAAGACCGTAAAAGAAGGCGTACAGGTTACTGCTTATTTCCAGGACAGGCAAACGGCTCTGTGTGCCTCAGAGGATCTTAAAAGCCGTAATCCTTTAACAGACATTACAATCAGCGAAGTGGAGAACCAGGACTGGAACAAAAAATGGCGCGAATCGATGCAGCCGGCGCTCCTTGCCCCTGGGGTCTGGGTTTCCCCTCTCTGGCTCCCCCCGGCAACGGCAGAAAATGATATCTGGATAAAAATAGAACCTAAGATGGCCTTTGGAACAGGGCACCATGAAACAACCCGCCTTGCAGCGCGGGCACTGCTTTCATCAAAAGAACTCCTCAAGGACAAAATGGTCCTGGATATCGGAACCGGATCGGGAATCCTCTGTTTTGTAGCAGATCTCTGCGGCTCATCTGTTGGGCTGGGTGTGGAAATTGATAAAGACTGCCTCGAGAATCTCTCTGAAAACCGTTCTCTTAACCCTCCCCGAAGAAAAATTGACTTCCTGATCGGGACACTTGACAGTCTTAACAGCAAAACTCTTTTCGACGTTGTCATAATGAATATGCTGATCACTGAATCAAAGCCGCTTCTGCCCCGGGTGGCACAGCTGCTGAAAAGCGGTGGAGTAATGATCTGGTCAGGAATTCTAAAAGAAGAAAAAATCGAAGCAATAGAAAGCGCTTCTGCCATCGGATGCAGACTCAGCAGCGATGAAACGGAAAATGAGTGGTGGAGCGGAATTTTCCGCAGAGGTTAAGATTCATTAAGGAGAATAAAAATGGATCAAACAGAAATTTTCTATAAACAGTTTGTTACCCCTGAAAAATTTGATCAATTAAAGAAGAGAACTCTTTCGGGGCCAAACGGCTGGCTTCTCTTTATCGCCTGCAATACCGGAATCGGTTTTGCCCAGTCAGTGAAATCTGAATACGAACAGATGCTCAGGGAAAACAACAGCGAACTGGAAAGCATCCCGATGCTTGGAAGCTATGATGAGCCGGTTACCACAATTTTCGCTGACAAAGAAACATGTCCCAGATTGAATCACCATGTCGCCGGCTCAAATGCTTATGTTTTCCAATGCGCCCATGAGTACATTACTCCAAATACAATTAATGAAAACATCCAGCAGCTCCTTCAGGTGATCAGGACCCTTAGGGCGCACAGAGCAAAGAGCATAACCGTAGTTACTCCCTATTACCCTTATTCCAGACAGGACAAGCCAAGCTTCCTTGCTCGTGAAGCAACATTGGCAAGTCTGTTTGCCGATCAGTTGAAAGTAGCCGGTGCCGGGGTTCACCTCACCTATCACCCCCACGCCCTCTCTCTCTATGGCTTCTATGAGCCGGAGATGATGCTTGTAGCACTCAGTGGGCTGGATCTGTTTCTGGACATTTTCAGTCAGTTCAAGGGACGCGATGATGTAGTGGCTGTGTCCACCGATGCAGGCGGCGCAAAGCTTACAGTTCATTTCTCCGATGCCATGGATATTCCCTATGCAATCGCTAACAAGTTCCGGCCTGGAAAAGATCGCGCAAACCTGCTTGGAATCATTGGTGATTTGAGCAATAAAAAAATAGCAATCATCACTGATGATGAGACCGTCACCGGTTCATCAATTATTAACGCCTGCAGGTGGCTTTATCAGAACGGAGTACATGAGATCTACGCAGCTGTGAGCCACATGAAACTAAGAGAGGAATACATTCCCCGTCTTGTAGAGCTCCATGAGAAATTCGGTCTCAGGGAGTTCCACACTACAGATTCCATACCCCAGATCCCGGCGATCACAAAACTGCCATTCCTGAAGGTTCACTCACTGGCAAGAAGATTTGCAGCCACAATTAACCACCTGCACTACAACCAGTCAGTAAGTGAACTTTACAAAGCCTCTGAGGGGCACCTGCTCTGAAGATGACTTGATTTGAACAGCCCCGGTGTGATAAAAACAAACTTTCCCGGGGCGGTCTTTCAGTTCCGCCTGTCAGGACAGATTTTTATCTGATTACAGAAATGCTCTGCTTTTCAAAGAAACAGGATAAAAATTCAAAAATTTAAGAAAAATGATATCACTGAGCTTATTTTATATCAATACAACACTTTTTGATGCCGGATTTTGGGAGATCTGTGATGTTGTCAAAAGGTTATTTGAACTCTAAATTTTTTGTGGGGGGAGGGGAATTATGAGTCAGAAAGAACTGTTTTTTTCGAGAATGTTATCAGCAGTTTTTTTTGTTCTTGGACTATGCACCAGTCTGTTGGCTGGAAATGTTGCAGTTGATTTTACGAAAAGCCACCAGGTAATTGATGGTTTTGGTGGATCCAGCGCGTGGTCGGGGAAACTGACCGATGCAATGATGGACGGTCTTTACAATAATGGTCCCGATCAGGTTGGCTTCACTATTCTGCGTCTGCGTATAGATCCATCAAACACCGCATGGGGGGATGAAAAATCCAACGCTGAGAAAGCAAAGGCAAGAGGCGCGACAGTGTTTGCATCACCATGGGCGTATCCGAAGGCATTGACAACTAACAACAGTACTATAAAGGGATATATAAACCCCGCCAAATTTACAGAGGTTGCGGCCCATTTGAAGAGTTTCTGGACATACTGCGGCGAAGACAACGTCGATATCATGTCACTCGAAAACGAACCGGACTATGCTCAATCGGTAAACTACGAAGGCTGCACCTGGACTGCACAGAATTTTCTTGATTTCTGTAAAACCTATGCACCCCAGGTTGGTAAACCAATCCTGCTTCCGGAATCGTTCGCATTCAGGACTGAACTATCAGATCCAACACTTAATGATCCTGTTGCAGCAGCGAACATAACGTACATTGGCGCACACCTGTACGGAAGTGGACCTAAGAAGTACACAAAAGCACTGGATCTTGGAAAGCACATCTGGCAGACTGAACACTACTTTGATAACGATGACGCCGGTTCCTGTATGAGGTTTGCAAAAGAACTTTTTGATTGCATGAACAATGATTTCAGTGCATATGTATGGTGGTGGATGACCTATGATTCTAAAAGCAGTGGCAAAGAAGCTCTCTGGTTCAATAACGCCCCGAACCACAGGGCCTGGGTTCTTGGCCAGTTTTCGAAATGGGTTCGTCCGGGTTATGTCCGTGTCGATGCAACCTATAGCCCGCAAAACGGAGTGTATGCTGTTGCCTTTAAAGGCGACTCTAATGTCGTCGTCGCCATGAATAATACCAACTCTCCACAGAATATTACCATCAGTTTTACTGGCGCAACGGTAACCAGTGCTACTAAATACACTTCATCACAATCAAAAAGCGGGAAAAATGAGGGTGTAATAGCAGCGACGAACAATTCCTTTTCAACTACACTCGATGCGCAGAGCGTTAGTACATTTGTATCTGCTGGAATTCCTATCGGCGTTATCCGGCAATGTAAAAATGCCCCGGACTTTGAAATCGGCGCAGGTCGTCCTAGTACCGAAAAATCATTTGTTTACTTGATCAACGGTAAACGGGGAACTCTTTCGCAAAGCCACAATTTGAATAAGTACACTCAAGGAATTTACATCATAAAAGGGAATGAGGCTGAAAAAGCCGGAGCAAAAAGAATCCTGAATACTTCAAATTAACAGTGAGATGTTTTGTTCCTTGAAATGACTGCATACTGGCGCCGGATGTATCTATCCGGCGTCATCCGGTAATTTCATAGAATGGTTGTGCCACCCAGGTCAACTTGCCCTTTTAAAGATACTTTCTTAAGTCGCGGAAATTTATCCATTATTTTGAGAGCGCTCCTTACTTTCAAATACCCTGCCACCTGGCTTACCGATCAATTCGGAGGTATCAGCACCAAGGTTAGTTCCGGAGAAATGTAGAATCTGTGGTGTTCCGGGGGTATATTCATCAGCTATTAAATATTTTCTAATATGCAAGGAGACTAAGTATATGGAAAGAGAAATCAAGCAACAGGTTACGGGGTATAGAACGCAGGATGGGGCTGGAGTGAATCTGGTCAGAGTATTAGGAAACAGGACAGTAAAGGAATACGATCCGATATTGATGCTCGATTCCTTCGACAGCACAAATCCCGACGATTACACAGCGGGATTTCCCATGCATCCGCACAGAGGCATCGAGACAATCAGTTATGTGTATCGCGGCTATATGACTCATAGAGACAGCTTAGGGAATGAAGATACGATCGGTGATGGTGAAGTTCAATGGATGACAGCGGGTTCCGGTATAATGCATGAAGAAAAATTGCCGGCTGCCGAACGTATGCTTGGTGTACAGCTCTGGCTGAATCTTCCCGCAAGGGATAAAATGGCTCCTCCAGCTTATCACAGCATCAAAAACTCTGAAATTGAAGAAATAAAGTTTGACTGGGGAAAACTCAGGCTGTTGGCAGGCGAGTTCGAAGGAAGAAAAGGTTATATGAGCAAATACCTTCCACTGAATTATTATGATATCCATCTTAACCCGAAAACTTCTGCGGTCGTAAATACAGACAGTGAACATTCTGTAATGGTGTTCACTCTCTCAGGTGACGCATATATAGGTGACGAGTTGGTAAAAGAAAAGACTGCAGTAAAACTTACCTCCGGTGACCATGTAAAGATAAAGGCAACAGACAAAATTGCCCAGGTGCTGTTTATGAGTTCAAAAGTTCTGTCTGAACCGGTAGCCTGGGGAGGACCCATTGTCATGAACACAAAGGAAGAATTGAATGAAGCCTTCGAAGATTTGGAAAGAGGCACATTCTTAAAGGACAAGATATTTTATTGAAGATGAGGTAATGAGAGGAGTAATCAAATTGAAAAAAATAAAGATCTTAGCTATCGTCGGTTCTTTGCGAAAAGATTCCTGTAACCGGCAGTTGGCATTAGCAGCGAAAGAACTTATCGGCGATCGTGCTGATTTTGAGCTGCTCGAGTATCAGGATGTCCCTTTATTGAATCAGGATATTGAATATCCCGCACCTCAAGCTGTAAAACGCGTTCGTGATGCGGTGAAGTCCGCAGACGGGATATGGTTCTTCACGCCTGAGTATAATCACTATTTTCCTGGTGTTTTAAAAAACCTTATTGACTGGTTATCCCGTCCAGTCAGCGATAAAGATCCGCAGGTTCTTTCAGGGAAACCTGCCGCCATAAGCGGGATATCTCCGGCTATGGCAGGGACAGGACTGGCACAGGACCATCTTGTTACACTCATCAGTTTTTTAAACATGGATGTTATGAATGTACCGCGTCTCGTTATTCCTAACGCTTTGCAACAGGTTGACGATCAAGGTAAGCCGGAACTTAAAGCAAGCTATCCATACTTACAAAAACAGGCAGATTCTTTCCTGAGCTTTATTCTTAAAGAATGTAACCGCTGGATACTTTGACAGGCCGAGTACAGTCTTTGACGGAGGCTGGTGGGTAACTGCCAGCCGCGCTACCTGTGCCATATGTAAGCAGGAAAACAATATACCAGAAATGATACCCATCGGTGACCGAGTGCCACAGAGTAGTCCGGGCTCTCGAAGATAATGACTTGATCAGAACAGCCCGGCGTGTTAAAATCAGAAAAACTATCACGGGACTGTCTTTAAGTTCCGCCTGTCTTAAAACGCGCAGAGATATAAATGAGGATAAGTTCGCTTGAGAGGGCGTGTTTTCTTCTCTCATTCTGCTTTTTTCTGATTTTTCTTCCTATGGGGCATCTGCCCTCCGATACAGAGTACAGCGTTGCAACCGCATTGTCTATCTGCGAGGGAAGACTGTCTGTAGAACCATCCCCCGGCCTTGTTCATCTCAAAAAGGGACGCAATGGGCTTTATTTCAGTAAGTACGGCATCGCTTATGCGGTCCTTTTGACTCCAGCTGCCGCAGCGTCCAAAATTCTGGCCCCGATCCTTCCAGTTGACCATAAACACCTTCTCTATGGGCTTGCAGCCTGCACAAACACGTTTCTTGCAGCCCTCATAATTATGCTCTTTGCGATGATTTTTAAAACAATGGGATATTCAGGAAGAGTTACCCTCTTGAGCGTAGCGGCAATTTCCGTCGGATCGATTCTTCTCCCCTACTCAAAAATCAATCACGCAGAGATCCCCACTACAGTATTTCTTCTGATGTTTTTTCTAAGGTTGCTATCTGTCGAAAAGCTGACGTTTAAAGATGGAAACATCTTCGGAATCATTTCATCGGTACTCATTCTTTTTAAGTCCGGCAATGCAGTCTATTCATTTATCATAATCGCCTTTGGAGTATACCTGATTATCAGGGGTAAATTTACATTCACTGGAGCATCAGCACTGTTTCTCTGGCCCGCAGCTGCGGTTCTCATACTTTGCGGACTGAACCTCTACCGTTTCGGCAACATTTTCAACACCGGCTACGGTGGAGAACAGTACCTGTTCACGACGCCACTGTTTACAGGCTTGTGGGGGCTGCTGTTTTCTCCCTCTAAAGCGCTCTTAATTTTTTCTCCACTGTCTGTATTGTGCATAGTGTCAATTTACTCAGTTTCAAAACGGTTCAAATCCATTGCTGTTGCAGCAGTGTTGATGATTGGTGGAAACCTGCTGTTTTATTCAAAGTGGCACGACTGGCACGGCGGATGGTGCTGGGGACCGCGGCTGATAGTTCCGGCTATCATTCTGCTTCATCTCTTTTTGCCTGAGTTCCTTGACAGGATGAAACAGAGTAATGTACAAAAATCTATTTTTGTTCTTCTACTGGCAGCGGCCGCAACTGTGAATATCACAGGAGCGCTTGTGTGGTATCAGCAGATTCACTATTTCCACAGTGATTACAGGTCCCTTTCAGGCTCACACCTGGCGATTGCTGAGAAACTGCTGGTAAATAAAATACAGGGTAAACCGGAGGTCTACACGTGCAGCGAATTCAGCAACGGATGTCCCGGCAGTTCAATATGGTCAGATCTTATAAATGAAGGTAAAATTGATTTTAACAGCTTCGAAACTTTTCAGGGCTTTTCAACGATGTGGAGTGGTTTGAGCAGAAACTATCATTTAGGGTTTCTCTGGATCATACCTCTTGCACTGATTTTGTTTGTATTAGCAGGGGGAACAGTATTGTGGAAGAAACTATTGACAAAGCAGTAGATATCAAACAGCCATTTGAAAGCTATCCGTCCCTGCAGATTGACAATTCTGCAAAGGAAAGAGTTCGTGGCCACTATGACCGTTACGCCGTAAAGAGGGCAAAATTCCGAAAACTCAACTGGTACTATCATAAATTGCTTCTAAAGAATTTCCAGTTTATTATTCCCGAAGGAGCAAGGGTCCTTGAGATCGGGTGTGGTGACGGGTATCTGCTCCGCAACCTCAAACCATCAAGAGGTGTGGGGATTGATTTCAGCAGTGAAATGATAACATTTGCAAAAGAACAGTCAGAAGATCCGGGCCGCAACAATCTGGAGTTTTACAAAGCAGATATAGAGGCTGTCCGCTTTAATGAAAAGTTCGACTTTATTGTTCTGTCAGATGTTCTTGGGAACCTGCTTGATATCCAGAGCGCCTTTGAGAATATCCTGACCGCATGCACAGAATCGACCCGTATCGTAATCAATTTTCACAGCCTCCTCTGGGAGCCGTTTCTGAAAATTTTAGAATGTGCCGGCCTCAAGATGCGTCAGCCTGATCATAACTGGCTCTCCGCTCACAATGTAGAAAATTTTCTCAAACTGGCCGGTCTTGACATGGTTAAATTCGAACAGAAGATTCTGTTCCCGTTCTACATTCCCCTGCTCTCTTCATTTCTGAATAAATTTATCGCCCCGATCCCGTTTATTGATAATTTATGCCTCAGTAAATTCTTCGTAGCCCGTCAAAGTGAAAACAAGCAATCACGAAATATGTCAACGACAATCCTGATTCCGTGCCGGAATGAAAAGGGAAATATCAGAAATGCTATTGAGAGACTTCCTCTTTTCGGGAGCACCCAGGAGGTGATTTTTGTTGATGGAAAGTCAACAGATGGAACCGTTGAGGAAATTAAGAGAGTGATTGAGGAGTACAAAGACAGGGATATAAAAGTGTTTATTCAAAAAGGAACCGGAAAGGCGGATGCTGTAAGGCTGGGCTTTTCTGAGGCAAAAGGCGATATCCTTATGATCCTTGATGCAGATCTTACGGTCCCGCCTGAAAATCTGTCAAGGTTTTACGAAGCGATTGTGAATAACTGCGGCGAGATGGTTATGGGGTGTCGTCTTGTGTACCCTCTTGAAAAACAGGCGATGCGTTTTCTAAACATCATTGGAAACAAGTTGTTCTCATTCCTTTTCTCCTGGCTGCTGAATCAGAAGATTAATGATACTCTTTGCGGCACAAAGGTACTTCTGCGTTCAAATTACCACAAGATCCTCAAAGAGCGGGACTACTTCGGGGACTTTGATCCATTCGGAGATTTTGAACTGATATTCGGCGCAGCCAAACAGAATCTTAAAATTTTAGAAATTCCAATTCGTTACCGGGAAAGAACCTACGGTGTGACCAACATAAAAAGATTTGCTCACGGTCTGCTGCTGCTCAAAATGTTTCTATTTGCATTGAGAAAAATCAAGATGAGATGAAACACCCGTTTCTGTATAAAACCGGTGATCATCTCAACTGGTAAACGCAATAGGCTTTCTGTGGAACCCCGGCTTTAATCGTATACGGAAGACGCTCAGCACCGTAAAAGCCCCCGTAAAAGCCCATGGTGCGGATCGGCCATTTGTAAAGGTTGATTGTATCAAGTGGCACAGCAGTAAACTCGGGAATAAACTCACGGGGGTTATAATCTCCGGGAATAATGTTTTCCACAAGATAATCACCTTTCTGGGGTCTCTGAGGATCAATTCTTATATTGCGGTATTTTGCCGCTGATAGATAATAATCAAAGGAGAGCCGCCCGAAATACCAGGTATCCTCCGGATAATACCCTCTATCTTTCAGTAAAGAAGGCAATTTCCGGTCAGAATCACACTGTAGATAATCGGCAATTGCCAAAGTAACTGAAAAAACAAGCGAAAACAGAAATGCTGTAGATAAAAATACCCGGCTGTCTTTTACTGACCGTAACTCTTCTCCAAGAACTATCAAACCGACCGGAATGAGAGGCAGCATATATCTCACCATTGCAGAAGGCAGTATAAACATTATTATAATGTAAAGTAGCGAATAAAGCCCGAGCAGCAAACTCTCATGTTTTTTCACATAAGAACCGGAAATTTTAATAAACACAGATTTCCAAAGCAGCCATAATCCACAGGATGTAAAAACTGTGTAAGCAAATCCGAACCAGACCGGTTTCTTAAGAACCGCTACCAGTGCTATACTCCAGAGCACTGAAATAGCGGTGGTAACTGCAAGAGCACGGAACTTACGCCTCAGAATTATCAACCAGTACCAGAACACCGGAAACAGTAATGCCCCGCCGCTGAAGCTTGAAAATCTTTCTATGCGGTATCTTATGTCGCCTGGAATCAGTCCGAGCCATCCTATGGAAATGTAGTGAACTTTTCCAAAAATGATGATATTGTGAACAACCCATGACATGGGGAGAAGAACCGCGGGAGCACACCACAGGAAAAGAAACTTCCATTTACGCTGTAGTATAAGATATGGTCCAAACAGAAGATAGAGCGGAAGGGCATTTACTTTTGTGAGCGCAGCCAGCCCGGCGATAATTCCAGAGAAAAAAATAAACCTGCCACTGCTTTTTCTCAGCCCGAGAAAGAAAAGTACAATAGAAAAAAGCATCAGCGCCGCAATAGGCACATCCCACATTAAATTGTGGCTATTTACAAGTAAAGAGGGGGAAACTGTCCAAAGCAGCGTTCCGTAAAGCTGGAACCGGGATGAAAAGAACAATCCAAGCAGAAGCCATACTGAAATAATTGCAAGAAGATAAAACGGGAAGAGTGCTGTATGCAGAACCCACTCCCGGTCGCCGAAAATTCTTATTACAACAGCAAGGTATGCAGGAAGAAGTGGCGGATGACCACAGCGGTAAAAGACACTCGATTCCGGCATCCTGGTCTTGTCATGAAGAATCATGTGGCGGCCATAGTCTCCCAGGGGCGGATTCAGCGGGTTTTCAATAATCTGCCTGGCCGTATGAACAAGCATATCAGAATCGATATGCAATGCCTTGTTAATAAACGGGAAATAACAGAAAACTGCAAGGCCCAGAATTAAAAAAAGGTTCAAACGATACGTGCTTTTTTGCTTTTTATCCATAGACTGAGTATATAAAAAAATATTTCAGATGTCGATATTAAAAGAGATTCTCCGCTCAGTTTATTTAAAAATCAGTTTTTGCACAAATGAGTGTTATGCCTGACTAATGCATCGGGGAAGGGTTGAAGTGTGATTCGCCCTGATCCGGGTGTATAAGTTAGGCCATATATAATGAAAAGACTTTACTCAGTCAGGTTAAAAAGGTATTATTTTGAGCTGAGACAACATTTATCAGAACTTTTCAAGCAAACCGGCCCTAAATGAGTCGAATCAGAGTATTTTTTTTCTTTATAGCAGGTGTCTTTGCCACACTCCTTTCTGCTCAGACGTCTTTTGATGTCATTTCTGTTACAGGCATAGCCAAAGTTCAGAGATCTGACAAGAAAACCTGGGAGAAGATTTCAGCAGGTACCAGAATATTTGATAATGATCTGGTCGAAACTTTTTTCCAGACAAAGCTGACTCTGACATTCGAGCAAAATAACATGGTGATTCTGGGGTCAAATTCAAAGGCCCTGCTGAACATCTCTAAAAGATCGGCTCAGGACTCCGGTTCAATTGTAAACCTTACGTTGTTTGGCGGCGGGATTTTTACAAAAGCCGTCAGTAAAACTCATGTAAGCATCTATACCGCAAACGCAGTTGGTGATATGGACAGCGGGTCAGTATCCACTGTTGCCGATACAAAAAGCGGAGAAACCGGCTTTCAATCTCTTGGCGGTCGCATTTATGTAAGAAATATCGCACAGCAAAAGGGCAAAGAGCTGCGTTCCGGCATGACCACAATGATTCTGCCCAACAAAGAACCTACCGCTCCTCTTTATATCACACACAGGCATCTTGCTGTTCTTAAACTCTTTTTCGGAGAAGAATACATTGAAAGCCAGATGAAGGAATCCGGAATTGAACCGACAAATGAAATAGGATCCGGAACCCGTCATTCACTTTCCCATCACCTCGTATCAGATGCAAACAATAAGGCCGATCAGGGCATGTATAAGTCCCAGTTTAATCCGGATAGAATTTACGGAATCATCCTGGAGGACCGCAATAAGGATACAAGGTTTTACGCTCCTATCAGAAAACCATCCTATGCCGGAGATAACAGGATAGCCCTGAATTTATCGACAGATTTCGGGTTTTATGATGGAAAATCAAAACCATCTTACACCATATCACCCGCTGTCAATTTCAAACCGGTATCGGCTGCACTCAGATTCACAATCGCAAAAGACTTTAATGATGAGATCAAACATGGATTTGATACTCCATCAGGTCTGCTCGACAAAATTGATCATATTAAGATCGGTAAAGACTCCACTTACCTTTATGCCGGCAGTTTGACAGACTATACTCTGGGATACGGTCTTATTGTTAGTAATTTCACAAATGAAGACCCGCGTGAGATATTTCATCCACTTGGCATCAAGGGACAGCTCCAGCTCCTTGAAATGAATTTCAAAGCATTCCTGTCGGATGTCCTCAACCCGCGAATCGGCGGTGTCCATTTCAGTATAGAACCATCCTTATACAGCCTTGGACTTGGTTATTATTTTGATTTTGACCAGTACACCGGTTCCTCCGATCTTGTAAATCCCAGATATTTTGATCTCCCCAAAGCGGAGTCACCAGTCCCTGACCCTGACAAAGATATCTCCAACGCTCACATCTATGAGATCAATTTCGCCTCCGACCTTATTAACCATCACACCCTGAGGGTCCGGCTGGCTTTTGAACTTGCACAAAAGCTTCTGGACGGTAATGACGGGATGCTGATAAGATTTCCTACTGTCGACTTTGATTTTAACCATGTCGGGGCTGGCCTGAGCTTTTTAACTGAATCTGGAAGGCTTATTTCAAATCAGTTTGGCTCTCAATATCTTCTTAATCGATACAGGCTAAAAAGCAACCGGTCTGGTGATGGAGATACACTGATAACACAGAATAATTATCTCTCCAAAGACAGACTGACATTCGGGATGCAGCTATTCCTGAGAGCCAACCCGATCAAGGGACTGGACATTGACTTTAATTACAAGCAGGATATTTTTGGAAGAGATCAGATCAGGTTGATCCAGACCGACTCGACCGGAGACAGCAGCATGGATGTTTCCGGCAATTTCTCCTACAGCCTGGTTTGCAGATTCAACAACAAGCTAGTACCATTCATCAAATACGGAGAACTTTACATTCAACAGTTCCATGGCATGATTTATCCCTTTAGCGGCGGGTACGGGACCTCCTGGGGCTTTGAGTACGGTGGTCACCTGATGACAAAACAGCTTTTCCTGAACACAGCTATTGTGATTGGTGCAAAATCGCTTTATGTTGATAACGCAAAATACCTGAACAACAAAGTCGACCTTGATGACAGGCTCTTTGAGGTCTATGCTGGCTTGCAAATCGGATTATTATGATGACAGATGAAAAGAATCTTATTGATACCATCCTGACGGATGCGCTAAGTGAAGATCTGGATACAGAAGGAGATGTCACATCTGAGGCCATATTCGAAGATGGAGATATCACCGAAGCCGTAATAAAAAGCAAATCAGAAGGCGTACTCTCCGGTGTTTACCTGATTGAACCGCTCTTCCGGAAAATCGACAGCAGAATAAAGCCCGATATTTGTTGCTCTGACGGCGAACCTCTGATCCCGGGAAAGGTTATCTGCAATCTTTCCGGCCCGGTAAAGGGAATACTTGCCGGAGAGCGGGTAATCCTCAATTTTCTCCAGCGACTGAGTGGAATCGCGACACTCACATCTTTATATGCCAAAGCAATTTCACATACAGGTACGCGATTGCTTGACACCAGAAAAACCACACCAGGCCTGAGATTTCTGGAAAAAAAAGCAGTTCTACATGGAGGAGGCGTTAACCACCGATTCGGACTCTTCGATATGATTCTTATCAAGGATACACATGTAAAAAGAAGCGGCGGTCCTGGCAATGCGCTGAAAAAAGCCCTCGAATTCAGGGCCAATAAAAAGAACCTGAAAATCGAAGTCGAGGTTCAGTCTGAAAAAGAATTTCTGGAGGCCGTGCAGTATATGCCCGAACGGATCATGCTCGATAACATACCGCCGGAAGAAATGAAAAAGTGCGTCGAATATCTACGTAAAGCCGGTTCCAAAATCGAACTTGAAGCCAGCGGAAATGTTACTTTGTCAAATATCGCTTCGGTTGCCGCTTCCGGGGTCGACTTCATCTCCTCCGGAGCAATCACTCACAGTGCCCCGGCTCTGGATATTCACCTTGTGATAAAATAATAAGATGGAACCAGATGACATCAAAAGACTCCCGTTTGTCTCAAAATTCATCTCTTTTCAAAGAATAGATTCCACTAATTCTTTTGCGCGCGGTCTAAAAGAACTCCCTTCAGAAGGAATCACAGTAGTTCAGGCTCAATGCCAGAACAGCGGCCGTGGGAGAATGGAAAACACATTCTTTTCAGATCATCCCGGCGGATTATGGGTATCGATAATATCCCCTATTTCTGATCTCAGCAAACATTTCTCATACAACAGGGCAATTTCCCTTGCAATAACAGATACAGTCATCGAAAACTGTACAGGTGCCCCCATTGCAACAAAATGGCCAAATGACATTTACTGGGCCGACAAGAAGATCTGTGGTATTCTTCTGGAAAACCATTTGACTGAACCAGGCTATTTAGTGATCGGTTTTGGATTAAACGTAAATTTGCAACGAGACGATTTTCCTTCAGAACTTTGCAACAAAGCCACATCCCTGCTGGCAGAAAGCGGGAGAACCTTTTCTGCAGAGAAGATGCTGAGTTCAATCTTAACCGGTTTTTTCAACAATCTCTCTGCAGATCAGCATCACCTTCACAGCAAATACCTGAGCCGTCTTTACAGACAAGGTGCCCGGGTGAGGATTGAAGGAATCATGGGAAAACTTGAAACAGTTGAGCCAGACGGCAGATTACTTGTACAAACAAATGAAAAATTAGTTTCAGTCGGTTCCGGCACATTACATTTTGTGAACTGAATCAGGCCTTCTGCCTGCACGGGAGCTTAATAATGATCTGCTCAATTGCCATCGATATTGGAAACACCAGAACCCACCTTGGATTGATATCCCCTGATAATCGAACATGCCTTAAAAGGTCTGATTTCCCTTCTGTTCAAACTCAGGAACATATCCTTGCTGCAGTCAACGATCTCGCAGAAACATGCAACCGGGAAATAAAGTATATCACAGTATCAGGCGGAATCAGAAACGCTGTAATTCAGTCTTTAGAAACGCTCCGTAAATCTTATGAAAACGTACATGAGTTCAAGTACACTCAGGGTCTCCCTGTCCGGTTTGAATACAAGGATGTTTCCGTTCTGGGCTCAGACAGAATAGCCCATGCTCTTTACGGTAATTTTGCTTTCCCCGGGCAGAGCCTGATCATCATAGGATCCGGAACAGCAATCACAGTCGATTTGCTGATAAAAAATGAGTTCAGGGGAGGAGTAATTCTTCCCGGCCTCAACATGCAACTCAACAGTCTTCACATCTCTACAGATGCACTTCCTGATGTTTCCCTCAAAGGAGACTTCTCTCTACCCGGGAAATCTACCGAACAATGTATCCGTGCCGGCGTTATAAACGGAACCGCATGGGCTCTGGAGAAAATCGTTAACAAATACAAAGAACTTTTTCCATCGGAAAAATTCCGGATTATCTCCAGTGGAGGAGCATGGGCCCAGTTGGAAGACGTTGTAAGCTTCAGGGCTGAATTTATTCCCGATATGACCCTGCTTGGCGTTTCACTTTTTCCCTGCTATCTCTGAGAAATCAGTTCCAATTCTTATTGTCTGCTGATCTGAATAACTCAGACGGAAAGGCCTCTGTGTTTCTTGCAAATGATAGGAAACTCAGCCGCGAAATTGCCTTCAAGACAATGCCCCACCACCACCTGCTCAACCAGTCTGAAGCATTAAGCGTTACTCAGCAACAATCGCCTGAGATTTAAAAACCGCTGATTTTCCGCTATTGCCCTTATCACCCTGAAGATATTTGCTGCTACATCTGAAGCGATCACAGAGTGTTCTCCAAAATGGTTACTCGCGAGTGTACCGGCTTGAGCCTGTATATAACTGCCCAGAATCGCTGCTGAGATTACCGGAGCACCCTGAGCTATAAGAGAAACAATAATCCCGCTCAACACATCTCCGGTACCTGCCGTTGCCAACGCGGAGTTGCCAAAAGGAAGAATGTAAGCACTACCGTCATAGCCGGCAATGAGCGTAGGACTTCCTTTAAGAAGTATCGTCATCCCGAATTTCCTTGCCTTTGCCTTAAGCATCTCGATTGTTTCAGAGGGATCTTCAGGAAGATCTCCGAAAAGACGCTTCCATTCGCCTCTGTGAGGAGTAATTAAAAGGTCACCGGCATGCGCCTTTAATTCCTCAGTGTAATTCTTAAAAGCATTAATCCCGTCAGCGTCAAGGACAGTTGGAAGTACGATGCTTTTTATGACTTCACGTATAAGTTTTGAGGTCTGATCCTCATGAGAAAGCCCGGGCCCCACACAAAGGGACTGCTTATTTGATGCCAGCTCCTTAATCTGATCTATTGCACTGAAAGAGACCGTCCCGTTGGCTGTCTCGTCAAGGGGATGAAGCACCGGTTCGGTCAGCTTTATTGAAAGGACCGGTAAAAGTGATTCCGGTGCCGCAAGATGAACCATACCACATCCACTCTTTAGCGCCGATTCAGAAGCCAGAGCAGCAGAACCAGTCATCCCTTTAGAACCGCAAATCAGCAGTGCTACACCATGATCATACTTTGATCCGGCAGGATGCCTTTGGGGAAGAAATTGAACCATGTCTTCAAGTTCAGGATAACAAAGCCAGTTTTTCTCTCCACTGACTACTTCATCGGGATAACTCAGATCCTGTACCACCACATTTCCTGCATACATCCTCCCCGGATGAAAATAAAGCCCGATTTTCGGATACCCCATTGTTACCGTGACATCGGCTTTTATACAGGGATTTCCAGGCACCCCGGTATCATTGTTAAGCCCCGACGGGGTATCGGCAGATAAAACTGTCACGCCTGAATTATTTATCGCATCTATAGCCATGGCACACAACCCATGCGGATCACCCTTAAGACCTGTTCCAAGCATCGCATCGATTATGAGTTTATACCGCGACAGATTTGCAAGATCTGCAGGATCACTGATAACCAGATGATTTCCCTTCTGGCTCATGTATTCTTCGAAGGCGACTTTACACTCACCTTTGAGTTCCTCTGTGTTGTAAAGGGAAAAGCACATTACCCGGTATCCGGCGTCAAGGAGCATTCTTCCTGCCACATAGCCGTCTCCCCCGTTATTACCCTTGCCGCAAAGGATTGCAATCTCGCCTGCTCTATTATCTGGAACAAGCTCCCTGGCGCTGTTTAACAGGCCCAAACCCGCTTTAAGCATGTATGAATACCCCAGGGTGGTATTCTCCCCTATTGCCATCCTGTCGATTTGTCTCATCTGTGAAACTCTTAAAACTGGTATCATACGATTTGCCCTTTACTTTCACGGGAGTTAAAACGTATATAAAATAGATTCGGCATGATACTGTGCGAAATCCGCAAAATCAAGGCCAATTCGGAAATCAGGAATGCATATGGAGGAAACATGGCCCGTCTTTTTATTTCCATCGATTTACCTGAACGGATAAAAGATGACATCTCAGATCTTTACATGGCCATTCCAGGTGCAAAATGGGTCGGGCACTTACAGCTTCACCTGACGCTGAGATTTATAGGCGAAACTGATAATATAACTGAAGATAAGATAATTTCAGTTTTAAACACAGTAAAAGTACCACCCTTTGAGATCCTAATAAAAGGAGTCGGTCATTTTCCACCCCGAAAACATCCTAAAATATTATGGGTCGGAATCACAGAAAACATAGAGCTCTTCCGTTTGCAGAGCAAAATCGAGAAGGCCCTGACCTCAATAGGTATTGCTCCCGACATCAGACGATTTCACCCTCATATCACTGTTGCACGGCTTAATGAATCTCCGTTAGAAAAAGTCGCGCTTTTTATAACCTCAAATAGTCTCTTTTCAACCGAGCCTTTTACAGTTTCCCAGTATCACCTGTACTCAAGCTTTTTGAAAAAAGAAGGCGCATACCATCAGATAGAAGCATCTTTTCTTTTAACCTGAAAATCGCAGTTGGATGAGGTAATCCAACTCCGACTTTTAGGTTAAATATCTGCACAGAGCCTATAGAAGAGATCAGCCAAGAGTAACCAGTTTTGGAAAGCATCGGTGGTGACTCTACCCACAAAATAAGATTGTACGCCATTTCCGGAACTCAACAAAAAAGGCAGGAATACCTTTCGGTACTCCTGCCTTCATCTAACTCAATAAAGAAGGAAACTACTTCTTTTTTCCAACCTTCTTTGCAGTAGCTTTTTTGGCACTCTTTGCCGGTGCTTTTTTCACCGTCGCAGTTGCCTTTGAAGCGACTTTCTTAACCGCTGAAGAGGCCTTAGAGACTGCTTTAGAGCTCTTTTTAGCGGTTTTATTTGCAGGGGCTTTTTTAGCAGCGATTTTGTCCTCAACTGCAGCCTGAGCAGCAGCCAGTCTGGCGATCGGGACACGGAAAGTAGAGCAGGAAACGTAGCTCATGCCAACCTTATGGCAGAATTTTACAGAGTCTGCATCACCACCATGCTCACCGCAAATACCGACTTTCAGTTCAGGACGCACACTGCGGCCACGCTCGATACCAAACTTGATGAGTTCCCCGATACCTTCCTGATCGATTGTCTGGAAAGGATCTGCAGGAAGGAGCTTCTCTGTAAGATAATCGGGCAGGAAACTGCCGATATCGTCTCTGGAGAATCCAAAACCCATCTGGGTCAGATCGTTTGTTCCAAAAGAGAAGAACTCTGCAACTTCAGCCATCTTGTTGGCTGTAAGAGCAGCGCGAGGAATTTCAATCATAGTACCATACATAAACGGGATCTTCTTCAGACCAAGCTTTGCGCAGACTTCTTTGTAAATCTTATCTACGATCTTTTTCTGATGGCTGAGCTCGTTAACAGTGCAGGTAACAGGAATCATGATCTCAGGATACGCCTTCTTACCTTCCTTTATAAGCTCACCGGCAGCTTCAAGAATGGACCTGATCTGCATTTCGGAAACTTCAGGATAGGTCACACCAAGGCGAACGCCTCTATGCCCGAGCATGGGGTTGTTTTCCTTGAGGGCCTCTCCCCTTTTTTTCACATCTGCCAGACTGATCTTCAGCTCAGAAGCCAGAGCAGCAAGTTTATCCTCACTGTGGGGAACAAACTCATGCAGCGGCGGATCAAGCAGACGGATGGTGATCGGGAGTCCATGGAGAACTTCCATTGTAGCTTTGATGTCTCTCTTAACAAATACTGAGAGCTGATCAAGAGCTGCAATGCGTTCCTCTTTTGTGCTGCTCATAATCATTTTACGGAGCAGAAACAGCGGTTTCTCACTTCCCTCACCGTAGAACATATGCTCTGTGCGGAAGAGACCGATACCCTGGGCTCCAAACTGAACAGCTTTCTGTGTGTCTTTGGGAGTATCTGCATTTGTCCTGATTTTGAGCACTCTGAACTTATCACAAAGAGTCATCAGATCATTATAAGCGCTGTTGTGCTCAAGATCTACATCGATCAGCGGAAGCTGTCCTTCGTAAACCATACCCTTTGTACCGTTAAGAGTGATCCAGTCACCTTCTTTTATAACTTTGCCGGATTTTGTCTTGAAGGAGTTGCGTCCGACCTCAATATCGGCACATCCTACAACACAGCATTTTCCCCAGCCGCGGGCAACCAGTGCAGCATGAGAAGTCATACCACCCTTGGATGTAAGAATGGCCTGTGATTTGTGCATGCCATCAACATCTTCAGGAGATGTTTCTTCACGAACCAGAATCACTTTCTCACCATTCTGAGCCCATTTTACTGCATCTTCGGAGGAGAAAACCACCCTACCTTTTGCACCACCGGGACCCGCAGGAAGACCCTTGGCTATCGGTGACAGGGCTTTTTCTGCAACAGGATCGATCATCGGCAGAAGGAGCTCAACAAGCTGGTTGGGACCAACTCTCATCACTGCAGTTTCTGCATCGATAAACTTCTCTTTATACATTTCAGTTGCCATACGCACAGCGGCAACACCGTTGCGTTTTCCAACACGACACTGAAGCATGTAAAGGGTACCGTTTTCAATAGTAAATTCGATATCCTGCATGTCTTTATAGTGCTTTTCGAGCTTTTTCTGAATTGCATTCAATTTGTCATAAATTGAAGGCATCAGTTCATGAAGAGTAGGAAGGTGCTTGCTCTGATCGTTCTTTGAGTACTGGTTGATAGGAGCAGGTGTACGGATTCCGGCTACAACATCTTCACCCTGAGCGTTTGTAAGGTATTCACCGTAAAACTGGTTTTCACCTGTTCCGGGGTTGCGGGTAAAAGCTACACCGGTTGCGCTGTCTTCGCCCATGTTACCGAAAACCATACTCTGAACGTTAACTGCGGTACCCCATTCTTCCGGTATTTTTTCGATTCTGCGGTACTCAACTGCACGCTTTCCGTTCCAGCTCATAAACACGGCACCAATACCACCCCAGAGCTGATCCTGAGGATTTTCCGGGAACGGCTTGCCCAGAACTTCTTTTACCTTTGCCTTGAAATCAACAACAAGTTTCTTGAGATCATCAACAGTCAGTTCTGTATCTGTCTTGTAACCCTTGGACTTCTTCACCTCATCCATCATCTCATCAAGGGTCTTTCTGATTCCCTTGCCGCCATGAGGTTCGAGTCCTTCAGCTTTTTCCATAACCACATCAGCATACATCATGATCAGACGTCTGTATGCATCGTAGGCAAATCTGGGATTGTTTGTCTTTGCAATCAAACCCTCAATAGTCTTGTCATTGAGACCGACATTGAGAACAGTATCCATCATTCCAGGCATGGATTTGCGGGCACCAGAGCGCACTGAAACAAGAAGAGGGTTCTTGGCATCACCGAACTTCTTGCCCATAAGCTTCTCAACACTGGCCAGAGCTTTATCTACCTGTGCTTTGAGTTCTTTAGGATAAGTTCTTTTGTTGGCATAGTAGTATGTGCAGACTTCGGTAGTGACTGTAAAACCCGGAGGAACCGGCAATCTCAGAGCAGGATGTCCTGCCATCTCGGCAAGATTGGCACCTTTACCGCCCAACAGGTTTTTCATTGACTCATTACCATCAGCCTTACCACCACCAAAAAAATAGACATATTTTGGCATTTGCGCTATCCTCCGCAGGTTGTTTGAAAAAAGAATCTTGTTGATGTAAACTGAAACAGTAGAATATAAATAGTATAGAATGGCTTTTCAAGTTAAAACCGCTCATTTTAGCTAATAAGAATATTTGGTTATTGAAAGAGAACGGGTAGAATTATAAATTTCATAGTTATGAAACGCGACAACATTGCAATTCTTCTGCATCCCTATAAAAACAGGCTGATACCCCGCTCTGCTTTAAAAGACTCTGTGGAGCGTTTCGTCACTAAACTACTCTCTCTTTCCACCGACCATCCACACCTTCGTTTTAACCTTGTCATGCCCGGATACATTCTGGAAACAGTTAATACACTACTTTTATCAAGCTTGAGGGAACTGCACAAAAAGGGTGTCCTTGAGTGGATCCTTACCGGTTACACTGAGCCGTTCCTCAGTTTATCACCGGCTGACTTAACAAAAGATAACATCGTTCACGGGATGAGGATCTTTTCAGAACTCACAGGAGAAACCCCGGCGGGTTTTCTTCCCCCGTTTTCAAACTGGGAACCATCTTTCATTGACCTGCTTCGTAAATGCAATCTTGGTTATGCGGTGCTTTCCAGAGACCAGCTCCCATCTCAGACCCGTACTTCATGTGGTTACTGGATGGCTGAATACGCCGGAAATTCACTTCCGCTGATTGCTTCTGATACTATCTACCACCCCTCAGCTCCAGCTGATTTCAAGGGATGGGTGGACCAGATCTTTGCACAAGATAAGCTTGAAAACCAGCAGTCGAAATTTTTAACACTGCAATACATGGTTCCACTCTACTCTGAAAACGAGACGGACCCTTTCAGATGGCTGAGTTTTGCAGCATCGGAGATTGACAAGCATCTGCTTGCTTACCAGCCGGTCAGATTCAGCGACCACATTCGATCTACTCAGCCCCTGGGCCTTCAGTATATCCCCTCCAGCATCCGTCTGGAGCCAAAAGAGCAGCTCGACCTCCACTTTTTTAATTACCTTTATTCGTTTGATCAGATCGGAATTCTTCAGCGCAAGCTTCTGGAGGTCAGTGAGCAGCTGCACTCAATAGAAGACACCCGACTGACAGCCCCGCTTTTACGTCAGCTGTTTTTTGTCCAGGATATAAACCGCCTGCTGCCGGGAAAAGAAAACGGTTTCGAGAATCTCAATGATCGCCTGTGGTCATACTCCAGGCTCATAGATATCGAAAATGCACTTCATCAGTACAATGATGTCAAAGGCGGCCAGATCCGCGTAACCGACTTTCTCAGAAACGGCTCCAAATCAATCATTCTCTCTAACCGTGCACTTAAAGCTTATATAGACCACGTAAACGGCGGAAGCATCTTTGAGTTTGATTTCAGAGAACGCAGCCTTAATCTTTGCGCAGCCTACAACCCCTCTCCCCATCAACCACCGAACATTACCGCGGCAGGTAATTCCAGAACCTGGTTTCTGGACAGAATGCTTTCAGAAGAGATAAAGTTTTCCGACCTGCTCAACGGGAACTATAAAGATCTGGGGAATTTCATGGCCGGCCAGTTTGAATACAAGGTCAGAAAGACTAATGAAGGTGTAAAGGTAAACATGGTGCGCCATGGTTCGATAATCAGAGGAGAAAAAGCCTGCCCGTTGAATCTTGAAAAGGTGTTCGGTCTTGAGCAGGACGGGGCAGTGTTATCGTTTGTTTACCAGCTCTCAAATCCCTCACTTATGACTTACAGCTTCAAATTCTCCACCCAGCTCACATTCAGCCTTCAGGGGCTCCCGGGCGGGGAAGTCAGGATGCAGCACGGGACAGAAACAATCGAGAAGCTTGGATGGGAACTTACCGGACTGCAATCATTGACAAGATGGAATATCGTGGACAGAATTTCAGGCGTAAAGCTGTACTTTCAGACACAGAAGCCTCTTGATGTCTGCTTTTTTCCTCAATCACAGTCTGAATGCTCTGGAATTTCACCGCAGGGTCTGACAGCAGTACTTTCCTGCAATGTCAATCTCGAACCCAGTTCGCAATGGAAACTGATCGGAAAAATCACCTTCAGAAAATTGCGAAAAAAAGGAGAAGATCCGGATGCGGTTTGATTCACTTGATATCACTATAGAAGGGCGTGATGATGTGGTGTGGATCAAATTCTCCGGCCCGTTCCATAAAGAGCAGATTCCTCATATCAGAGAAAAATTCTCGGTTTTGCTTGAAGACGGCAACAGGCTCTTTATAGTCGACCTTGAAAATGTTACCGGTATCGAGGACTCCGCCGTGCAGATGTTTCTGCAGCTTTTAAGCATCATCAAAGCGAAAAATGGTGAACTGAAACTGATTTTTAAAAACGAAGCAGTCTGGAAAGTTTTTTCCCAGTTCTCAAACCTCATTCCGATTTTTCCCGATGCTTCAGCACTGAAATCAGGAGGATTTCTGGCTTCCCTGCGGCGTAGAAGTGAAGCACTCTCCAGAAAAACCGGCATCCGCATCTCCCGCCCGGTCGCTATTTTTCTCCTTACAGTTCTGTGCGGATGGTTTTTAACCCTGGTGTTCATTATTTACCTTCAAAACCGCCATATCAAGGATCAGCAAAAAGAGCTGCTTGAATTGACACAATGGAAACAGCACTCAATAATTGAAATTAATTCCCTAAGTGAACGTATAAAACCTCTGGAACAGCTCGGCATTCTTCGTGACACAATATCGGAGAAGTGATGCAGATGAGTTCCAAAAGAATCCGCATCGGCATTCTCTTCCACGGCAACAAAATCTGGCTCTCGGAATTTGTCAGTATCATCTGCGTGGGCCTGCTTCTTCTGACCTTTATTACCCTCAGTATTATTATTTTACAGAATGAATTTACAAGCCACAGTAACGCAAAACAGATTACTTCTCTTAAAAGTGACAAAATTCACCTCGATCATAAGATGGCTGTGTTAAAGGAAAAGAACCGCATTGCTCATCTTCTCTGCAAGATTGTGGGAAGTAAACTCCCGGCTCATACAGTCTTTCAGCTCTCTGAACTTGTGTACACAAACAGCAAACAGTACGGCTACGATCCGCTCCTGCTGCTTGCGGTCATCAGAGTTGAGAGTCTTTTTAACCCCAATGCAATAGGCAGATTCAAAAGCGGCAATATCAGCGGAGCAATGGGACTGATGCAGATTAAACTTGAAACGGCCCAGGAAATGGCTGACCTTCTGAACATGGGAAAGCTCACATCAGAGGATCTGCTGAAACCTGAAATTAATCTTGTACTTGGGGTAGCATATCTGGCTAAACTCATTTCCCGTTTTAAAAGTTTCAAACTGGGACTTCTGGCATATAATATCGGCCCTCGTGCAGTTTTAAACAACCTGTCCAGAAATGAACCTTTGTCGGTAAATTATTACAAAAAAGTGCTGACCCATTATTACAGATTCCAGGAATTCGGACAGCAACAGCAACTCACTGAATCACTAAACACATGCAATTAACATGAGAGACTACAGACATTTCCTTTTTTTTGCTGAAAAAGCCACACCTGAAAAAGTGACCCTGGATCAGTTAGAAACCCGCCATGCTGTTAATGTGCTCAGATTAACGGAGAAGAGCCGTTTCCTGGCCACAGATGGCAGGGGGACCACCTATAAATGCATTCATAGTGGTATAATCAACCGGGAATTAGAAGGGATAGTTGAAGAAAAATGGTACTCTGAGCAGATTTCACCACGGATACACCTGTTTACCGGTATCCCGGAACGGGACCCTTTCGAATCAATTCTTGTTGACTGCACTGCACTGGGGACTACATCTATCAGCCCGCTGATATGCGATTTCTCACAAAACAAATGGTGGGAAAACGCATGGGAAAAGCAGCTGGCGCGTTTTCAGAACAAGATGATCGCATCGATGAAACAGTCCCTCTCCCCCTGGCTGCCCCGGCTCTGCAATCCGGTTCACTTTTCTGATGCAATAAAAAATTTAACAGGTACAGTTCTGGTTGCAGATCCGATCGGCCAAAGCATATTTGTAAACAGAGAAAAGGTTATCGAAAAAAATGAGATCACCATTTTAGTGGGCCCTCCCGGGGGGTTCAGTCCCTCAGAGGAAGAGCAGCTGAAAAAGCCTCATTTCGTTCACGTTAAAATTGCCGGAACCCGCCTCAGGACTGAACTTGCATCCACAGTGCTGTGTTCTCAAGCTCTGGGGATTTTAATGGAATGAATGCAAACGTTTAGAGGTTCAGCGGGAGAAATCTAACGGTTGATAAGCAGGCTTATTTGTATAGTATGAGTGAAGTATTTTTCTTTATATTCTATAGCTTTGTATGGAAACAGATCTCTGCGGGTTTCATAAAACACAGGTATCCAGTATCTGAATCCGTACTGAAAAGAAAGCCGTTTATCTCTTATAATAAGCTCCACTCCAGCTCCGGCATCTGCACTTACTGAAAAAGCCCTGCTGTCTTCAAGATAAGAATCGATTATCCTGACATTCGGGTCCCCGGCAATTGTCTCCTCCTCATTTGCCCTGCAGTAATGAAATCCGCCACCTGCACAAAGAAACATCTCTGCATCAGAGCTGACATTAAAAACAAACTGCAACTCAGGAACAGTGCCCAAATGAAGCAGTGATGTGTGCAGATGAAGTTGTTCAACCGAATTATCTTCAAGGATCACCTGATCAACCGTATCTTCCAGGACTCTGCCGTAATTAATCAGAAACGGAAGCTTTAAACGTAAATTACTGAGCAGACCGAACCGTTTCCCCAAAGAAAATCCGTAAGTAAAGAGGTTTTTTCTGCGGTACTGCTCAATCTCACCACCGGAAAGCTCATAGCTGCATAAGCGCTGATTAAGAGAGAGGTTCAGACCTGCAAACCAGGGGCTTTCATATTTACCTGCACAGACCGGAAACTCTGAAATAAACAGGTACGACAGCAGAATTAGAAACCGCAGCCCCACAGGCCTATTTATTCTTAAGGAGAACATAATTTTTAAACCCGCCTATCTGCCTTCCCCCACATATCTTCTGTTCCAAAAATGTTAAAAGACGATATTTGAACCTGTCGTGCTTGTGTATCACCTTCGATCTTCCAGTGTACTGAAGCTGATCTTTCCAGTTCATCATCGAAATCCATTCTTTCATCACTTCAGGATAGGTACCTTCAAAACGTGATACTTTGGCAAGAGAGCCATAATTAAATTCCTGCTTTTCTGAAGTAAATACAGAATCAGCCTTTTTCTTGCCCCAGTGAGTGGTACAGAACTCCTTGATTTTTGAATGCATCAAAGATGGAGGACGGACCCAGCCGTAATGGTAAATCTCAGCATCAACTGTGGCCACATTAATCTTCTGCCCATTGCGCCGGAATGACTGAGCGGTCTCCCAGGATTCTATCGATTTGAAATTCCTGATAATTCTAATCTCTCTGGGATACCAGGCATGGCTCAAATTATAATGGTCGTAATCACCCCAGAAATGCCTGTATTTAAACAACAGACCCTCAACCTGCTGATCCCCCAGAAGCTCCTCACATCTCCTGTGGATAATGGGCAAATACTTTTCATGCACCACTTCATCAGCCTGTACATAAAAGCACCAGTCTCCTTTGCACTCTTTTAGCGCAATATTGGTCTGCTGACTGTGAATAAATCCCTTGAGTTTTTCCCGATCGGCCCATTCAGTATCAATTATCCTGATTTTAGGATCTCTGATTTTTTCAATAAACTCCCTGGTCTTATCGTCATTGTCACCCTTTCCAACAGCAATGATAAACTCATCGCAGATTGGAAGAATCGATTTAATCGATTCTGCAACAGGATAGTAAAGCTTTTGTGCATTCCTGGCAAAAGAAAACCCGCTGATTTTCATTTAGCTGTCTCCCTGTTCTGGGCCTTTTACATATTCACGATCATGCAAAGAGATCTCTTTCAGTAAATCATCGATACATTCATAAACCATCTCTGCAGTTATATCATCAATCTTTCCAGTTGCGCTTATTGCAGTCCTGAATGGAACCCCATAGGGTTTCCATCTAATAAAGTTTTCATCCTTCGCCATATACAATGCTGTAACCGGAGTTCCAGTTGCAGATGAAGCATGTACAAATGATGTATCCGGTGTGACAAGGATCCTGCAGGCTTTGATAAGCGCAGCCACAGAAAGAAAACCGCCTTCCGGAACTTCCAATAGTGAAATATACTTCTCACACAGCATATTAGACCATCTGCGCTGATTACCGGTTGAAAAAAGCAGTACAGAACACTTCTGGTTCTTCAAAATAAGATTAATCAGTTTTTCATAGTTCTGGAAACTCCATTGGCGTTCAGGGCGTCCAGCCGAAAGATTCAAACCGATTACCGTTTTGTCCTTTAAACAAACGCTGTTCAAGAAATGGTCAGATTCAGAAATGATCCTGGATGAGAAGAAAATTTCCGGTCGATTGATGCCGGAAAAATGTGATCCCAGAGAAGAATTCAAAAGAAGCACGTTGCGATCGATAATATGCAATAAAGCGGTATTATGGGGATGAATGTCATAGAATTCTGAAAAACGGTCCTTCAACATTCCTGCAGCCCTGATCCCTTTTTTCCTGCACATCTGCACCATAAATGCGGATGTCCTTGAAATGCCGGGTGTGAGATCAATCAGAAGATCGACTTTTTCTTTTTGAATCCATTTTATTCCTCCCAGCACCTGTTTTAACGAATGAAAATTGATCACCTTGCAGCAGTCAATATCAGGGTTATCGGAAAGGATAGTCTGATTTAACGGGCTGCAGATAACTGTAATCCTGCAATCTTTCAAATACTTTCTGGTCAATGAAAACAGAGGTGTTGCAACTATCATATCACCCAGCTTGCCGGGCCTGAGAAAAGCGACATGCACTGGAGGCTTGCTGCTTGAAATTGGTTTATTCTTGAAAAGCAGTCTGAAGAATAGATATGGAAGGTGTCTCCTGAAAAAAAGACGAACGGGGGAACGCTTTTTATCCCCTTTTGAATTTCCACTGCTATTAAGACTCATCATTTCGTTTATCTCTGACTGCAAAATTTCTCACCTTGAATACGCATCATAGAGTTTTTAAACCGGGCGCCCTTCGTTGGCCTCTGGAAAATATTTTTTGTTCTCTCCGATAGCGACTTTTCGAATTTAAACCTGCTTCAAAAGTCTCTCAAAGAGGCTCTCCAGCGAACAGAGCATCTTTTCCCTTGAGAAATTGTTCTTTACCGTTTCCAGAGCATTGGATTCGGTCAGTTCTCTGAGATGATCATTCAGAAGAAGGGTTTCACTTCGATCTACAAGTGAGGTGAGATCCTCCGGTTCGACAACAAACCCGTTTTCTCCATCCTTTACCAATTCGTCAACCCCGGAGACATTGAATGCTACAACTGCCTTTTTGTGAGCCATCGCCTCAAGCATGACATTTGCCATGCCCTCGTTGCGTGATGTAAGCCAGAAGAGATCTGCAGCCTGAATAAAACCGGATACATCATCTCTGTGCCCTGTAAAAATCACATGATCTTTGATCCCCATCACCCCAGCTAAAGCACGGTATTCCTGTTCTGAACTCCCAGTACCTATAAGAGCGAGTCTGGCCACCGGGAATTTCTTGTGCAGATCAGCGAAAGCCTTCAGAGCCAGATCAAAACCTTTCTGGGGAGAGAGTCTTCCTATCCCGATGATAAGCCTGTTCTCGCCAGTGATACCAAGAAGAGACCTGTACTCTTCCCTGATTCTGACGCTTAATTCAGGTATCTTTACCCCGTTATAAACAAGTGCACATTTGGATGTGTCAAAAGATGGTGTCTGCCCGAGTGTTCCGATAATTTTCTGTGAATTTACGATTACGGAATCAAACAGGCTGCAGAACGCGGTTTTGTTCCTGAAATTCCTTATGGGACGTTCTATTCCCAGTCTGGCGGCGACTTTTACCGAAGGAATACCTGCAGCGGCAAGTCCACCCAGAAAATATTCCCTCTGCTTTGTAGGCACCAGAATTTCTATACCATTTTTCCTGATAAAAGAGCGGATTTTCAAGAGTGTAAACAGATCGAGATTGTTTGAAAACGAAATCTTTACATATCGTAGTTTCTCACACCAGGATTTTTCTTCGAACACTCTGCTGCGGCAGCCTAAGAATACTTCATGACCCCTCTGCGCCAGACCACAGGCAGCCTCTATTGTCCACTTCTCATTCCCACCCCACTCTCTGGCGCTGTTGAGAAAGAGGATTTTCATGCCCGGCCCGACTGCTTCAGTGATTCTGTAAAAACCGATTCTACATTATTAACCATTGCATCTATGGAAAAACTGTTTCTTATCTTGCGCAGGGCCCTCTCTGCCATCTCTTCGCGCAAATCCTTATTATTCCGCAGTAAAGAGATCTTCCCTGCCAGAGCATTTGCATCCTTGACAGGAACCACAAACCCGTCTGAACCACTGTCAATTATCTCAGATGTACCGCCGGCATCAGCAGCAATTACCGGTGTACCGGCACTCATTGCTTCCAGCACAACATTGGGCAAACCTTCATCGATCGAGCTGAGTATAAAAAGATCGGCAGAGTACATCAGTTCCGGAAGATCATCCCTGTGACCCAGAAAATGAACCCTCTTTCCTACCCCCATCTGCTCCGCCAGTTTCCTGAAGGGTTCCTGATCCCCTGAACCGGCGATGGCCAGGTGAATACTTTTGTCATCTGCACCGGCAATACTGAGAGCTTCAATCAGGTACTCAAAACCCTTCTGTGAAAAAAGCGCCCCTGCCCCCAAAATACAGAAGCTTCCCGCATCAATACCGACAGATGATTTCAGTTTACCTTTCGAAAAAGAAGCAGCCTTCTCTATCTCAACACCGTTATGTACAACATGTATCCGGTCCTGCGAGAGCCAATCGAATTTTTTAAATTGATTCTTAATAAATGATGCCGGAGTGATAATCCGGTCAACAATGTATCTGTACGAAAGACGGTACCTGAGTTTATCGTAAATCAGCGACAGCCCTTTCCTGACAAATATGACTGGAACTCCGGCCATCCTCGCCGCTATTCCACCAAGCCTGACATCTTTTTCGAAATTGCAGCATAGAATATCCGGTTTCATTTTACTGAAAATACGGTAGAGTTTGAAGATAATAACCGGATCGAAATCCGCATGAATCGAAAACCCCAGTGTCTTGAGGCCCCTTTTTTCTGCATTCCTCAACCAGATCGCATCTTTTCTTCCAATGCAAACCACTTCGTGGCCCTTTGAAAGTAGTCCGGAGGCCGCATTGACCATCCACTTCTCTCCCCCGCGCCACACATCGGGACCAATAGAGTTCATAAAGACAATTTTCATCTCTTTTGTATCACGGCTCTGCTTATTTAAAAAACTCATTTTCTGCGGATTTCCATGGCGAGTTCTAAAACTGACTCTGCAGTGATCTTTTTAAGGCAGGAGTAATGTTTTAAATGGCAGGTACGCTCAAAACAGGGTGAGCACTCCATGTTTACAGATACAATCCGGGCATTTTTCCCCAGCGGCCCGGTCCATGCCGGGGTTGTTGAGCCGAAGATACCCACCACCGGAACACCTAAGTACCCGGCAATGTGCATCAGTCCTGAATCATTTGATATTACCACCGATGCACCTGAAATAATCGACACCGCCTGCTCAAGACTCGTTATACCGGAAAGGTC
>JAAYYB010000386.1 GCA_012515615.1 Fibrobacter sp. | reverse complement strand
TTTTTCGCTTCTTCAATCCTATCCTTCAGAAGATCTATCCCGTATAAATTTTCGGAGTGCGCTCCCCATTGAACAAAATCCCGCAGCCATCCGCCATTGCCGCAACCCACCTCTAAAATTTTCATCTCTTTAAGCGACCTAAATCCTTGGCGATGTAAAAGATCAAGAAGTTTTCTCTGTTTTTCCTGAACAATAAAAAGATTGCCCTTATTGAAATAAGAATATCTCGTATTTTCGGGTAATTGTTTGCGCCGCTCATATCGCTGGCGAATTGCTTCTGTTTCTTCCATTTTTATTGATTATAACGGCGCCAAGCGCCGACAAAGACCCAAGCCCGTAAAAGAAATGCCGGATAAAAAAAACCGCGGGCATAATAAATAATAATCCGAGATTTTTTTCTTTTAACGCGATAGCAAGGGAAAAAATTAAATTGAACAGGATATATGATCCCGCCGCCGCGTAAAATAATAATATCTGTTTAGCAAATAACCCGCCCACCAGAGATAAAAAAAGTCCCAGGATGAATAAAAGCGGCAATAGATGACGCCAGGAAAATGTTTTTAATCCATAACTCAACGGATAGATGACCCAATAACCGTCATCGTAATTATGCTTTGCAAACTTACCCAAAGAAGTTATCGGATAATAATTGATCGAAACATCGGGAACCAACAAGATTTTCCCCCCGGATTTTTTGATACGCACGCTTAAATCAAAATCTTGATTTCGCGCCAAGCGGGCGTCGAATTTACCGATTTTGGCAAAAAGACTTTTTTTGTAACACCCCCCGAACACGGTATCGACCCATTTGGGAGATTTTGGGACCGATATTTTATAGTACGCGTTTCCGGCACCAAAAAAAGATGACAAGCATAACGCGATCGCGCGGGCGGCCAATGAGCCTTGCGACGGAATAACCCGGGACACGCCACTTACAACATCGGCACCAAATTCATCCATCTTGCTTACGCATACCGATACGTAATTCGGGGAATAGAAGCTATGGGCCCCGGGAAGCATAATGATTTCGCCGCGCGCTTGCCCAATCCCGATATTAAGAGCGTGGGGGGTTATTTTTTGGGGATTATCGATCATTCGTATCCTTGGATTTTTTTTAGCATAACCGGAAACGATTTCCCGCGTTTTGTCGGTGCTCATGCCATCAACAATAACAACTTCCAACCTGCTTTCGGGGTAGTCTTGCAACATCAGAAGATCCAGGCATTTTGCGATAAATTTTTCTTCATTCCGGCAAGGAATGACAACCGAAACAAAGGGAAGATTATTGTTCATTTTTCTTGATTATTCTGGCAGGATTGCCGGCGACAACGGCATCATCGGGAACCGCGCGGATCACAACCGCTCCCAAACCCACTAAAGCGCGATCGCCCAACGCAATACCATTCATAATTGAACAATTTGGGCCAAGATGGCAATCATCGCCGATAGCGACACTGCCGCTGATTTCGGCACACGCGGTAATAACCGTTCGTTTTCCGACCCTAACATTATGGGCAATATGGACATGGTCATCGGTTTTGACATAATCGGAAACAATGGTATTTTTGAGCGCGCCGCGCGCAATGGTATTGTGAGCGCCAATTTCAACATTGTCGCCGATAACAACGCTGCCGATATGAGGAATCGCAAAGGGAATCCCGTCTTTATCAAACTCAAACCCAAATCCCTTTTGTCCGATAGTAGTGTGGGATTTAATGACCGACCCCCTGCCAATGACAACGTTATCATCAATTACCACATTTGGAAAAATAATCGAGCCATCCCCAAGGAGAACATTATCGCCGATTACAGCATAAGCGCCAATGGAAACCCGCCCGATCTGGCAATTCTCACCGATAACCGCCGTTTTATGGATTTTATGCTCGCTCTTATCCGGATTGGCCGCGGCGGCCAATCTCGCAAAGCACAGCCTCGGGTTATCAACGACCACAAATAAAATATCTTCCCTTTGAGGAAGAGTCACCTCCCTAGGGCAAACAACTACTGCCGCATGGGTAGCTTCGAGAAGCCTTTGGCCCCTTTCATCGCGGTATTTGCAAAATGAGATAGAATCGCGGTCCGCCGCGACAATATCGGAAAATTTAGCGAATACCGCGTTCTGCCGGCCTATTAACTCAATTTTCTCAGCCGCCAGAATTTCTTTTATAAAATTTTCTGAATACTTTTCCATATCTTAAAACATTAAACAATAATCCTTATCGCTTCAAAAGCCTCGGCATATCGATTATTGATACTCGCCCCCCTCACAATTGCCAAGCTTTTAACGTATTCCCCGGAAGCATACGGCCTTTTACCTTTTTGCGA
Source organism: Fibrobacter sp. (assembly GCA_012515615.1). Taxonomy (GTDB): domain Bacteria; phylum Fibrobacterota; class Chitinivibrionia; order Chitinivibrionales; family Chitinispirillaceae; genus JAAYIG01. The sequence continues at coordinate 848 of JAAYYB010000386.1, read as the reverse complement.
CTTATAACATTCGACGGCTCGCATTTTAGCAACAATATGGGATTCATCTAATGCAATGAAAGCCTGGTTTTTAAAACCGGTCGTGTTCCAGGGCAATTCGTATCCAAGCATATTGGTTTTTTTGAATGCGCGAAACCCTTCTTGGCTGATTGTCAAATGATCTTGGTGCACATCGCGCACGGATGGCAACAAAACTAGATCGGGGCTAATATCTTTTTGCAACAAAACAAGCTTCTCTAATATATCTTGACGATATTCGGGAAAATCACGCACCGGATAGCGAAAAACGATCAAGTTATTTTCCGGTATCCCCAACGCCTTAACCGCAAGATAAAGCTCTTTTTCATGTGTATCTTCAGGAAGGCCAGTGGTAAGCGATTTCTCTGACAAAGAAAAAACCGCATAAAATATTTCTTTCCCTTCCTGCAACAATCGCGCGACCGTGCCGCCGCAACCGAACTCTCCGTCATCAGCATGCGGATTAAGCACTAAAATTTTATTAATTACTCTCAAGAACATAAAATATTAAATTTATCAATACTAGCTTCTTCTAAAATAATGATATATCGCAATCAGCCACTTGTGACGGTAAAATATTTTTTTGTATGACGGGTAATCGTAAAAATCTTTCGGTTGCGCATGAATGATCGCATCAAACTCTTGCATGGATATACCAAGCTTTTTGACGACAAACTCCTTATCTTGCGCCTGAGCCGATTGAGGATAATCTATTTCCCCCATTTGCTTTTCCGCCTCTTCGCGGGTAAGTTGTCCCGACCAAATCAGCGCCGATAGATGCAATCTCTTTTTATCATATCCGAATTTCTTAACAAGAATATAACCCTGAT
>JAAYYB010000264.1 GCA_012515615.1 Fibrobacter sp. | reverse complement strand
GACTCGAACAATGGCCCCTAAGAGAAGACCGGCGAAAACACGAATGCGCCAGTGACCGGGGCGGATCCACTAAGCACCAGTATTTTAGTGGTGCTCACTACCGTTCGCCCCTACTATCATTTAATCTCAACAAAAAATTACCCGAAAATGTCTGAAGTACCGGAATTCATTTGTTGACTATTCCACTTTTATGTTATATACTACAAATAAGTGGAATCTTATGAATATTCCAATATATCGAGTCGTAATTAAAAAGAAGGCAGAAAAAAGGATGCGATCCGTACCCCTTGCGGTACGGGATGCTTTTGTCGCTCTTTGTAACGATTTAGAGGAAAAAGGACCATTTCAACCGGATTGGCCCAATTATAGCCCATTAGATAATAATAAATTCCACTGCCATTTATCATTTAACTATGTGGCATGCTGGAAATGGGAAAAAGGAACCATTATTATTGAGGTGATATATGCCGGTAGCAGAGAAAGCGCTCCATACGACACAAAAAAATCACAGCGGTGAGACCCTTATCCTTGCGCATGACCACAAGGGACATCAGTTGCAGATGTTCGGATGTCTGACTCCTTCTATGTTAAAAGTGCTGGAAAAAGACTACATCATCGAAATGAAAGACATTACCTATACCGATGTCAGAAATACCGAGTGGTATAAAGAGTCGGATAATCGCCTGCGCCATGGAGGACTTATCAAGCTCTTCAGGGGTCATAGGGATATGTCCCAGGGGGACCTTGGAAATCTTCTGGGGGTAACCAGTAAATATATCAGCGACATAGAGCACGGTCGCAGGCCAGTGTCATTGAAGATGGCAAAAAAACTGGGGAAAATTTTCAACAGGAAACCTGAGCGGTTTTTACCCTTGGATTGATAATGACTATGGTAAAACAATAATTGTGGCAAAAACCCCAAGTGACAACCATGACTTTCACAACCTGCTGGTGTGATCCATGGAGCAGATTACTGATAGATCATCTTGAGGCATTGTAGCGGAGAAAAGGTCTGGCCTGTAATCAGATATTTATCTTCTGTCACAGGCCATCCAATTACTCATGTCAGTCACCTTTAATCATTTAATGTACTTCCCAAACCACTCCGGAATACCATCCCTGTCATTTTTCCGCAGCATCGTTATCCATTCCGTGTCTGAAAGCCGCAGTACAGGCTGTTCATCGTGTTGATAAAATGATGAAACGGCTCCGGCATAAATTGTCCCGCAGTTGTTTGCGGTTGCCGCCTGAATGATTATAAAAGAGGCATCACCGGTTGCCGCATGAAGAACCATGTTTTCCGGTGAGATCTCACTGGGAGGAATTGTGTGTACATCGGCAATACAGGGACGAGCCACTCTGCAATCATCCCATGATTTGAAAAGTAAAGGGTACCAGCCGTTAAAAGGAGGGTCTCCGCACATTTCATGTGGCTTCTCATTGATCATACCGTTAAGAAAGTCAATATGAGCTTCGGTCAGAGGTTTACCCTGCAGCTCAAGTTCAGCCATCGAAGCAAGGGAGTCAGTAACCATTTTCCACACTTTTGCATCAAATTTAAAATCGTAGTTACTGACATTCTTTACCATGTCTGCCAGTCTGTTTACCATTTCTCCAATGATCCTGTAAAACTGTGGATATGGCTCTACATATCCGTCAGGATAAAAACAAATTACTCCACCTGTATAGCTCTGCTTTGCGTAAAGCAGTGTATTGTGCCTAAGTTGTGCCCATGATGAGAGCTGAGTGTTCATCTGCTTCTCCTGCCAACTCCGCGATTGCATCAGGAGAGGAACTGTTGCTGGAAGCGGCTGTGAAAGGGCCCGAAGTCCATTGAGCCAGAGAGTATAGAGATTCCGATCCCAGTAAGGATATTTATCAAAGAGCGCTCGTGCTGCTCCAAGACGGGCATGATAAGGTTTATAATCTCCCTGTGATACCGTGTATTTATTTACATCTGAAGCCAGGACAGTTGAAGCGGCGTTGTTGCCAAGAGAGAACGGAACCTCTTCGAGCATCGGTTTGTTACGTCCCTTGACATACCACTCGACTGTACGGCCCAGCATGTAAGAATCGAGGATAAATCTCTGACCGCTGATTTGAGCTATAACCGGCAGCTCAGGCCGTGACGCATCAGGTTTTTTCCACAATGCCTGCGAAAGGATTAACTGATTTGCACCACCGCTGCTTTTAATGACATTAAGAAGAGCTTTCGCAGAGTCATCTGAAGTGATAATTGACTCAATAGACATATTCCGCTTTGAGAGGACCTCTGTCAATCCTTCCAGTGAGAACCCATCCATATCCCCGACGAATGAAGAAATTGTCTGGTTGATTTTCACCATCTCATTCATTACACCCGATAACTGCATGCAGGAGTGAATAAGGGCAAATACCCGAAGATGACGCAGAGAATCAATATTAAAGGCACAATCGGCTCTTCCAAGCCACATCATAGCTTTGAAATACCGTGGCAGCACACAGTCGGTTTCCCATTCCAGGCAATCGTAATGCCCGCGTGGTTTGAACTGACTGAAATCGATCGCAACATCTTCGGTGCCGAAAAAATCCGGAACATTAGCAAGTTTCTCTGCAGAGATAAGATCCAGATAGTAGTCTGCGACGGAATTACTGTTTTGGCCACTCAATAGAGCACTGGCAACATAGATGTATTTTTCAGCATCATCTAATGCAGTATTCCATAACGGATCAGTGCTGCTGTTAATTGATCTGTAACTCTGAATCTTCTCAAGCGTAGCTGTAAGAACAGTTGAGAGCGCAGGGGCAAGCATTGTTACTTCAACGGCCTTGAGAGCTTCATCATACAATTTGTAGAGTGGATCGAGAAGAGCATCAGTTGTAAAGAATACCGGAAGATCTTTCTTGTAAATCTCAGCATAGTGTCCGCCAAAACCGCTGCCGTAGGTCGACGGCCGCATAATCACTACCATTCCATTTTCTCTAAGTGCAGCCTTCTGCTCGTCTGAGAGTTTGAAAGCAGAATCTATCTGAGGAAAATAGCGGCACTGAGCGGGATCCAGAGTACTGCTGTACAACGGTGCCGGCTCAAAACCGGATAAAAAATCCCCGGGCGTCATCTTTTTATAGCGGCTGCAGAGTTCCTCATACCGGGCCATGTAAGCCCGTTCTGCTTCTGAGACCTGCGGCACCGGAGCGATCTTTCCACCCGGTTCTACCCACAACCCGCCTATACTCTGATGCAACCGCATTGCATCGAGTATTGTAACTTTCCCGTCACCGTCAATATCTGCAACTGCCAGATCAAGCTCAGGTCCGGATGCCACCGAAGCTGCTATAAGCTTGCAGTCCTCGAGATTTATTGCCCCGTCACCGTTGAGATCACCAAGTCCGGCAAACACCTGTGCAGTTAAAAAGAAACTGAAAATGAGAATCTTCGTTTTCATCTCACCACCTCCAGCTTCTTTGTTGCATTAAGCCCCACACCCCGGAGCGTTACAACGTAAATACCACTTTTTAAGGCTTTACCTATTGGAACTGTGTAATTACCGGCTTTGTACTGACGACCCCTGACTGGAACAGCAACGGTTCTGCCGCTGATATCGTAAATGCAAACAGACAAGCGGCCATTACGCGGTACCGAAAAACGTAGATGGTTCTGCGTTATGGAAAGAGATTGCCTGAACACCGTCTTTTTGCCGGATGTAACCGAAACCGATTGCTTTGCCATCCGAAGATCCATGATCGCGGCCTGAGCAGAAAAAATCTCCCGGTTTTTGACTGTAAAAGTTGAGGTATCAATAGAAACCGAATCGCTCGAGGGGGTAAAAATAAGCATGACAAGCGGGACAGTATCATACCTGTTATCCGTTATACCCTGAAACCCGGCAACAGTAACTGTATTACTATTTACCACAGCAACAGGCGTAATGGAAAAAGGACCCTTTTCCGCAGAAGTTGATTTGACATAAGTGAGTTTCTTACCATACCCGATATCCATTTTATAAGCTCCCGGCATCGCATCAGCATTGAGCACCGAAATATTTACCGGGATATCCTGACCAGCCTGATATGTATTTGCGTTTACTGACAGGAGCAGCTCCTGAGCCACAGGAAAAGAGATTGTGCTGCAAACCAGCAATAAAAGCCGTTTGAACATAACAGACCTCCTGTTGACGGGTGACCTATGGAAGAGATATGACATTAATATAGTAAAATGATGCAAGGAGGGAGAATGCTAATTGCAAATTAAACAGATTAATCCCGTACCTGTTGCCTTTCGACAACAGGTTTTTTCAGATACAGTTTACAAGGATTAATCTTCCGTTTATTGAATGCGGTTATTTACTCCAGTGCAGGTGTGGTCCAGGTTATCCAGTCAGAGAGCTTTCCTGTGGCTTTGGAATGAGCATTTATCACCCCATCCGGGGCATTATCTGATTTCTTGAGATGTCTGGCGATACTGTTTTTCAGCGGGGTTGCAAACTCGGTACGCCATCGGCAATGACTTCCATCGGTCACATTGGATATATAGGCGATATTTCCACCTACCCCCAGAGCCTTGTAAACTTCCGCACCGCCCAGCGCTGAAACATGTGCCGATTTCGGGCCCAGGTTCGCAATGTGCGGATTGTCAAGAATTAACAGGCCGCGGGGAGCTACCATCGCTACCAGTTCATGAGCATCCAGAGGTAAAGCGTTTGTGTTATTTGTGAACGGCTGGAAGTCATCGCCAAGCCAGTATGTCTCACCATACGCACTCGAGGCACTCTGAGCACCCTCTCCGGAGAGTCCCCTGTAAATTGGAACCCCTCCGCTGCCGGATTCAAAGGGAATAGTAAGGGCAATACGCTGGTCAAATACCCCGATTGCAAAAGCCCCTTTTCCAAAGCGGGAACATCCGGAGACTCCAATTGCATCTGCTCTTATGAGATCGCCGCCCGACTGCTCTATTACATCGATTATACGGCTTACACCCCAGGCCCAGGCCATCAGCAGACCGGTTTTACTTCTGTTACCGTAAAGATCATAGAATACGCCGGTTTTATTTGTACGCGAAGTCGACTCACTGCCTATTTTATAAGGATCGTAAAGGATTGTGGCAACGCCCTCTCCCTTTACAGCAGCTTCATCCAGCGGGAACCCCATGAAACCACCCCCAAGGCCGATGATTGCAGGATATGGCCCTGAACCCCCAGAGGGCAGCGAAACTTCAACTGAGAAGGTGACAGATTTTCCTCCATTGGATACATTTACCGTGATCTTTGAGCCTGTCACAGTACCGGTAACACTTTCGGGATTCATCGGCTTTTCGCCATACATATACTTTTCGGCCAATTTCCAGATTTCCTGTCGTCTGCAGGGCCACTCACTTTTAGTACTCATACGGGTGCCATCAAATTTTGTAAACGGGTCAGGAAGTTTATTGCTGTTGATCGTGCCCGGAATCGTCCCGACTGCACAGTTTGATCCCTGGTTTTCTTTAAAACCGCCATCTGCATTCACAGAGTCAAGTGAGATATTAACTATTTCATCATACGATTCTATTAACACTACTTTAGATGTAAATCCCTCTTTTTCCACTTTAAGAGAATCTACTACAGCTGTCAATTTCGCCAGGCCGCCGCCGAACTGTGACTGGAAAATACCAGCAGACTCACCTGAAACAGATTTACCGTTTTGCAGTGGAAGGTAACGGCAGCTCATCGTATTGCCGCCAATCGAAGCACGTATCAAAAGAACTTCTGATGCACGGGAAATACCGGCAAAATTTATTCGATAAACACCGGCATTGGTGTTTCGTAGTACCTCTTTTCTTAAGAGCTTCCCCTTCACATTAAAAACTTCGATTTTTACAGGTGACGACTTGAGGAGGCTCAGCTCCAGAATACCATTTCTGAATGTAATTCTCTCATTTTGCGGAGCAGCTGATTTTATAACAGCAACAGAGCTCTTTGTGATTGAATAATCACCATTAATATCTGTTGTGTCCTTGATGTTTTCACCCATAAGAGTGACAAACGCACCGCTGATCACCTTACTCCCGCTGGTGACTTTACCCCGGACATTAATCGAATTGTCGGTTTGAGCATTGACAATAGACCCGATTAGAAAAATAACACAGAACAAATAACGGCTGTTCATACCATCTCCCCCCGACTTGATTTGTATTTTATTCATCACCCTTGAACATATACAGGCTGAATTGGTCTGATTGCAGGCATTCTTCTAAACCCGCCTGGCTGAATTATGCGGTGCAGGAACGAGCAGCCCGCAATCCACTCACCATACTAACTTTCAATATAATGTTAATTGAATACCGTAGAGTGAAATTAGTGAATTTCGGCTCATATTTCTGTTTACTTTTTGTGTACACCTGATCGGAGTAAGGGAATTGAATAATCACCTGATCGGTTTACCAGTTTATGGCCAGAAAATATTAAAGGAAAAAGAAAATGCAGACATTGGTACACTCATCAATAACTGCAGACCTTCATGTTCAGAACTCTTTAACTCAAGGCTAATCATTCAGTTACAATATTGCATTCTGAAAATAATCACGATTTTTTGTAAATTTACCAGTGGGAAATCAGGATTTGTGAAAGATTATGCACAAGGGATAAGTGCAATTTGCCTGATCTGCTGGAAATGGCTTTTATGTTTATGAAGTCTTGGAACCTGCTCAATGAAGCGAATCGGGCCCGAAAATCGTCTCTCCCAGATCATCCGCAGCCTCACTGTCGCTCTTAAAACCCCCTCCACAACCCAGAATCAGCAGGGCGGCTATAAAAAGGGTTATCTGCAGCAGAATAGAAGTCTTCCTCATTTCTTCTTTCTCTCCTTGTAGATGTGCGGAACCAGTTTTATCTGAAAACCAGCCTGAAGTACATGCCAGCGGGTCCTCATAAAAGGCCCGAATGGAAATTTAAACTTGAAATACACAGAAGGAATGAAGAATTCACCAGTGTGAAGATCAAGCTCGGTGTAGAGCTGATGAAACCACCAGTCATTGTCAAATGTGATTCGCGCATACTCATTTTTATTCACATCATAAATCTGATCAAGGATGATATCCTCCCACTGATACCCTATAGAGTAAACGATGTTTATCCACGACCAGTTGTAGTGAAACCCCAGCGAAACGGCGGTACTGGGAAGAAAAAGTACCGGCTCAATTTCCATCAGTGAATCAAAGTAAACAATGTAATTATTACTCTGTGTCTGAAGCTGCATCGTATCGCTGCGCTGGTAGTGAAGTCCTGCGGTCCATTGACCAAGCTCCACAGATGCAAACATGCCTTTATACATGAACTGGGCCATATTTGCAAATGTCAGACCGCGGTAGTTATTCACCCCGCCGATTTTTCCACTGGAAAATGTTGAGAGAAAGTTGGCGAATTGCTTTCTGGTGGGAATTCTGAGTATCATTCCCATCAGGGAGAAACCGGCTGTAAAGTGATCGTTTTTGACATACTCATGCAGATCCTGCTTTTTCCCCTCAATTACATCACCAAGCTTCTGTTTGGGACAGCCGTCGTGAAGTCCGTAAATGTCTGGACACCTGTCAACTTTATCTATAAAACCGTCCGCATCCCCGTCTGGTATCTGAACAAGATCCATCTCACAGTTTGTAATCGAGTCTGGAAGTACTATAACTTCTTTTCTCAGGTTCCTGAACCCATAATGAAAAGCGGAAACATTGTACCTGCCGGTAGGGACCTCAAGAATCTGCTCCCCGATACGACAGTTATAATTCTGTATACAAACCTCCGCATCTTCAGGATCAGGAGCAACCCTCAACACCCCGTACTGTCTTCTGAACATATAATCGAAAAACGTAACCTTTCCCTCTTCGACAGTTACTACGGTGTCCAAAGATTTATACAGCGCTCCGCCATTCCACCGGATACGGTGTTCGCCGGGAAGAAGCCGTACCCTGTGATCATCTGCAAACACAGTATCAACCATGTAACGGTTGTCAAAGGGAGGCTGAGGAAGAATCAGGGAACCATGAGGAGCTTTACCAGTGATATAAACCGTGTCCATATCCGAAAAAAGCTCAAATGAAACCGAAAGTGAACCACCGGGAAAGAGCCTGACTGTTTTACGGAAGAAATGGTGATCCGCAAGAAACAGCTCAAGCACATAAGTCCCGGGGATAAGCCCTTCTATATCGCACGGGGTAACCTTGCCTGAAACCTGGCCGTTAATGATTACCTGCGCCCCCTGAGGTTCGGATGTAACCTTTATCGTTCCGGGCTGGAGTGATGTTGAGCCCTCAAGAGAGAACCAGTTGCCATTCCGGAAGTAGTAAAGACGGGAAAACTGGCGCATGTAAATACGCTCGTCATCAAAAAACACTACCTCTTCATCACTGCCGGGCTTATCGGTTGGAGCGCGAAAAAAACGGTAATGAACCATTTCCGACATCCTGGCCCATCCCGGGATCTGGAAAGCATAGTACTGGTTGGATTTGAGGTTGAATGCCGCTGTATCAAGAAATCCCTTGTAAAGCCTGTGCTCGCCATCGTACTTCCTGCGCACAATTACCTGTCCGCAAAAAATCTGCTGCACAGAATCCAGCTCCTGAAGATGCTCCTCAGGGCCTCCCTTTATTAACCCGAAACTCTTGAGCGGTAAATCACGGCTGGTCGAACGAAAACGGGTGATAATGTAGTCACCCTCAAGATAAGCTGCATCTGTTGAGAGGTAGAAAACCGTCAGTAGAATAAATATACGGATAGCACTGTTCACAACAAACTCTCATCCTGCAGCAGAAAGAAGTTCTCTTTACATTATAAACACTTAACCTCTTAGTAGCAATTAATATAGCTCTTTTGATGCAATAATTAAGGATATATATCTTGTGAACCTTTAGATCTCAATGGTTCAACTTTCTTTTGGGGCACCTATAATCTCTCTTATAATTTTTGAAACCTCAACTGAAGGCTTCCTTGATCCAAGAACCTCCCTCAACCCCTTTAGTTTAAAAATCGTTCTATTATAAAGGCCCTCATCTTGAATAAAAGCCTGCAACTTCTCAGCCATCTTCTCACCGCTTGCCCCGTCCTGAATACATTCCGGAACAATCTGCTCTCCAGCTATTATGTTCGGTAATCCAATAAAGGGAATCTTGACCAGTTTCTTATAGATAGAATAGGTAACCAGCGATGTCTTATACGCAATCACCATCGGAACTCCCATTAAACTGGCTTCCAGGGTAGCCGTACCGGAGGTGACCAGCGCAAGATCCACTTCGCAAAAGAGATCCTTGAGCGGGCCCGTATACAACTCTGCGCCCGTGCCCTCCATTGCACCGCGATAAAGCCCCTCCGGGATTGATCCACAACGGGAAATCCTGCATTTTAAAAGTGGAAATCGCTTTTTCAATTCTCTGAAGGCAGATACCATCTCAGGAAGCACCTTCTCGATCTCCTGACGTCTGCTTCCCGGCACTAAAGCAAGAGTAAGCTCCCCTTCATGGTTCCAGAAACGCTCTCTCTCCCTCTGAAACAGAACAGACTCTGAGAGCGGATTCCCCACAAAACTCACGCCTGAGGTATACGGGGTAAAATAATCGACTTCAAATGGAAAGATACAGGCAATGTGAGATGCCATCTTACCAAGCACCGCCGCCCTCTTCTTTTTCCATGCCCAGACCATCGGGGCAATATACCACACCACCGGAACGCCCATGCCGTGCGCAGCTTTCATCACCGGCATATTGAACCCGGGATAATCAACCAGAACCAGGCAATCCGGCCTTTTACTCTTTATCTCATCAATCACCTTTTTTTTGGCATTCAGGAAAAACGGCAGATGAGCCACCACCTCCAGAAACCCCATCCTGTTGAATGGCTCAAAAGGAAGCAGCGCTGAGAAACCCTGAGCCTGCATAGCGGGACCGCCAATACCCCAGATCTTTGCCTGAGGGAAATCAGCAAAGAGCTCCCTGATTATAGAGGAGGCATGAACATCACCGGAGACATCCCCGGCAACAAACATGATAGAAGGTGAAGTCATATGGTTATTATAATCTTACAGATGGTGCTGATCAACTTTTAATCAGCAGCATTTCTGCTTAGAAAAGTTCCGGCGGGAGACTGCCCTCTTTTTTCATTTCAGAGAGATACTTTTTAAGATCATCGAGCCTGGAGCGGTCAATAACCAGCACCGCATCATCAGTCACCACCACAACAGAATCGTTTACACCCACTGCAGCCACAGAAAGAGAGGACCTGTTGACCACAATAGAATTGCAGGATTCTTTATGGAAAATCTTCCTGCCTACAACAGTAGATCCCTCCGCATTTTTCCCGTGAAGACGGCACAGCGATTCCCAGGAACCGATATCATCCCACCCGAACTGCCCCACAACAGCATCTACTCTTGAAGACTTCTCCAGGATCCCGTAATCTATGGATTCCTTGACACATTCTGAATAGAATTTTTCCAGCGCGGCTTTTGTAAATTTCTTTTTCGCGAGAGCCTGAACAGATTTAAACAGCTCCGGCATGTGATCGCGGAACTCCTCCAGTATAACCGAGGTTTTCCAGACAAACATACCGCTGTTCCACATATATTTTCCCGATTTTAGATACTCACCGGCCTTCTTCACCGATGGCTTCTCAACAAACTTTTTTACCTCATAACCCGAAATGCCGCCTGACTCTCCGATTTTCTTACCCAGCCGGATATAACCGTAGCCGGTTTCAGGACGGGATGGCTTTATACCGAAAACCACCAGGGAATCGAGCTTCTGAGCGAACCGTATCGCATATAGGGAGGCATCCAGAAAATCTTTTCTGGGGCAAATATGATGATCTGCAGAAAGAACCATCATCACCGCATCACCATACTTCTGCTCTATCCAGGCTGCAGCAAGCGCCACAGGCGGAGCGGTGTTTTTCCCCTGCGGCTCTACGATCAAATCGTACCTGCCCCTGGAGGGGATCTCTTTTTTAAGCTTGCCGGCTATGGCTTTACTTGTAATTATCAGAGGAACGGTCTTTCTGGAACAGAGTGAACTGATTCTGTTCAGAGTTTCCTCAGCCATTGTCTTTTTACCGGTGATCTTAAGGAGCTGCTTTGGCATGGAGGATCTGCTCAGAGGCCAGAAACGCTCTCCGATCCCTCCAGCGAGAATAACAGGAACGATGGTCATTTAAACCTCTTGGACAGGAATGCCCAATTTGTCTTTGAGAGTGTTTACAGTAAGATATGGAACGGAGGTTGATCCGATTTCAGATTTGTTGTGATTGTTATTATGAAAATCTGAACCGCCTGTAAAAGCAAGATTGTGTTTTCTGGCAAGACGCATATAGTGACGTTCAGCACAACTGGGGTGTTCAGTGTGAAACACCTCTATCCCCATAAGGCCGTCACGAACAAATTCCGGGATCCGCTCATCAACCTGGGTAACCCCCGGGTGAGCAAGCACCGGAACACCACCGGCATTTTTAATGAGGTCAAAAACATTTTTGGGACTCATTTTTAGCTTTTCCACATAAGCAGGAAGGCCGTAACCGATATACTTATCGAAAGCCTCACGAAAAGAGTAAACAAGCTCTTCTTTAAGCATGGCTGCAGCAATGTGAGGACGCCCTATAGCACCCACTCCGGCAATGCTCAAAACGGTATCAAACCGCAGATCAATACCCTGTTCATTCAAATTTGAGACAATTTTCTGGGCCCGCACATACCGGGCATCCTTCATCTCTTTAAGTTTGCTGCTGAATGCGGGATTTTCAGGATCAATGTAGAAACCCAGAACATGAATGTCGTTACCATCGACCTCGCTGGATAGCTCAACACCGGGAATAACCTCTAAACCCACAGCAGCTCCCAGCTCTAATGCCAACGGATAAGCATCGGTACAGTCATGATCGGTGATGGAGATAGCAGCTAAGCCACGCTGATAAGCAGCATCAATGATCTCTTTGACAGTACTGGTACCGTCAGAATGAACAGTGTGGATATGGAGATCTACTTTTTTTCGATAGAATACCGGTTCTAGATACATCCCTTATTTCGATTATTGCTACAGATGATTAATTAGATCAAGAAAAGTAAAATAACCAAATCTTGTTTTTAAGGTCAAGGTAAAAAGATACTTATTCACATTTTTACGGTTTAATAATTGCATTATTGTGTTTAAAGCGCTTCCCGGAGTTAATTTAATAGCAAAGGAAATACCATCTATGAGCAATGAAGATGATTTTGAAGAAGGTCTCAAACAGATACTCTCTAATGAAACTTCTCGAAATTCTTCTCCCGGGGACCGAAAAAAAACCTACCCGCGACCTCCCGATCCGCCAGCTTCCCAGCCTCAGGCAAAGCCTTCAGGCAATAATTTTATCGAAACACTGATCAGAATCGCAGCAGCTCTTATCGCTCTGGGACTTCTGGCCATGTTCGCACTTCAGCTATTCCAGAGATGAAATGCGTTCAGCGTTCAGCGTTTCCCGGTAACGGCCTCTTAACCTCTTAACTTTTGAACCTGGAACGCTGAACCTCGGAACCCCGTTTCAGAAATGGTATTGAAAAACCGATGTATCTATAGCATTATCATGGTAGTTGGTGCCTATGAAACAGAAACATGAGAATATGAATTGGATACCCTGTGCGCTCTGTGGAAGCAATCTGGCTGTTTCGCACCTTGGGATTCAACGCCTAGTAAGATGTCTTGATTGCGGGATGATTTTCATCAATCCCCGCCCCGATTTTTCCCGGATTCATTCCCAGTATAATGAAAGCTACTTTCACTGTGAAACACCGGTCCGTGGAGGATATGAAAATTATATCGGAGATAAAAATCTGATATGCCTCACCTTCAGAAAACGGATTCGAAAACTGCAGCGGTTAATCGCTCTGAAACCAGGCGGCAATGTCCTTGACATCGGCTGTGCAGCCGGTTTTTTCCTTGAGGAGGGAAAGAATGCCGGATGGAATGTTCAGGGACTCGAGCTTTGTGATTCTCAGGCACAGGAGGCGCGAAAAAAGGGATTTCACGTAGTCAGCTCATCGATTGAAGATGCCGCTTTCCCTGATTCATCAT
>JAAYYB010000263.1 GCA_012515615.1 Fibrobacter sp. | reverse complement strand
CTACAAACCTTCTCAATTATATGAAAGGTTTGCAGAAGAGAAAGTCCAAAATTATGAATTTCTTTAACCATAAACTTGTTAGCTATGCAGCATGAAATGGGTAACATTTAATTGCCGGAATAATAGAAGGGGTAAGCCCGAAAAACCTGATGATAAAAATCTCTCTTCCAAGTACAGCTCCGTCGATACGTTTGCGTCCGCTGGTTTTGAAAACCGGATCATTTTTCCTGAGATTTATAAGATCACAGTGAAGAGAGTAATACTGCTGTTTAGAGATTCGTTCCCCGAAGTTTAATTTGCAGCTTAGAAACGCCTCCGGGTTGGAGGGCTGCGGTCCTATGGGACCGTTTACAAAGGCGATGCTTTTGAATTGTGATAAAAATGTTTTTCTTCCGTTTACAGCTCCCGGGACATTTTGGCCATCACGATCAGAGAAATAATGAAATGGTGTTGATGCGGCAAATTCCTGGCCTTGGAAAAGAAGTGGAGTCTGGGGCCCGAGAAGAAGCAGTGCGGTCATGGCCCTGTAGCGGCCTGGACCGCAGAGATGATGAATCCTTATACCTCTGCAGGTATTTGCGATCTGATCATGGTTCTGAAGGTAGTTGACAAAACACTCCGTGGGGAGATCCAGTGAGGGAGTTCCTCTGGTTTTTTTCTGCCAGGAGTAGTACTGGCCCTGGTAGAGGAACCCATACTTTGCAGATGAAATAAACTCCTGGGGTGTTCCCATATAATCGCTGAAATAGGCTTCTGCATGTCCTGTCAGGGCAACCATCGCTGTCCTGTGAAAGTCATCATTCCAGAGAGAGTCAAACTTGTATTTACTTAAGAGTGATGAGTCCTGGGGTTCGTTTTCCCCTACAATTAGTGTACTGCGGCCTCCGGCGGATTTTCTGACTGTATCAGTAATCTCTTGCATTATATTGACAGGGGAATCATCAAAGGTCTGCTGCGTAGCATCGATCCGCATACCGTCAAGGTGAAATTCCTCTATCCAGTAACGGGCATTTGACAAAAAGTACTCACGGACAGGAGTACAGAACTCTCCGTCAAAGTTTGTGGCCGCGCCCCATTCGGTTTTATGTATGGATGAAAAGTAGTAGGGACTGTACTTTTCAAACAGGCTTCTCCCCGGACCAAAATGGTTGTAAACAACATCGAGTATTACACCGATACCCAGACTGTGCGCTTTGTCAATGAAGTGACGGAACTGGTCCGGGTGGCCGTAAGAACGTGAGGGTGCAAATTGAAAGATCCCGTCGTATCCCCAGTTGAAATTTCCACTGAAATCGGCAACAGGGAGAATTTCAAGCACAGTGATTCCCATTCGGGAGAGTTCCTCAAGTTCCCCCGATGCCGCATCCCAGGTCCCCTCCTGAGTGAATGTCCCGATATGCATTTCATAGAGGATATTACCCTCCCGGGGAATCCCTCTCCAAGTACTATCTGACCATTTGAACCGACCGGGATCGATAACTCTGGAGAGTCCCACGGGTCCATCCGGCTGAAATCTTGATGCTGGATCGGGAAAGGCTCTCTCCTTTCCATCAAACTTGAAACCGTATAAAACACCCGGAGGAAGAGCATCGATATGGGCGGAAAAATAGCCATTTTTCTCCTGATCCATCTGCAACGGCAAGGGTATTTCTTTCTGCGGTTTTCCCGAAGAAAAGTTACTGCTGAATACCACCTGAACCATGCGGTGAACGGGTGCCCAAACCCGAAAATGGATGCCTCTGTTGTCTCCCAGGAATTCAGCTCCTATTGGAAAACGCCTGCCTTCTATATTAATGGCCATAGCTCCCCTTTATTGGTCCAGATTCCTTTTTTGGCGATATAGTACACCGGACAAGAAGCATCGAAGCATTGCGATTACAAGGAAATTACCCACTCAATCCGGTTTTGCCGCTGGTGCTTAATAGACCTTAACAGAACCAAAGTACCAAGTTTTGCAACTCTTATGCCAGCTAAGGCAGATATGCTCGTAATATTTAAAGAGGTACCGGTTTCTGAATCAGCAGCAGGAGGTCATTATGAGAAAAATCAAAGATGAAATCAAAAATTTTGTTTTCTCTGTCGATAAGAGAATGGAAATTAACCGGTTTTTAAATGATGTGGAGGAAAATGAGGGGATTTCTAATGAGAGCCTGAAGAGGCAGTCAGAATTTTCTGCCCCCCGGTATCCTGAAATGATTGATATTAAGAAGAGATGATTTAGATTTTATTCTGTAATCATGATAAAATTGAGGAGCGGAAAAAATGAGGAAAATAAGATGCTGATCCAACTCGAAAAAAAAACTGCTCTTATCGGAGTCGTTTCTGATACCCACGGACTCTTTCGTCCGCAATTGCAGACTTTACTCAAGGGTGTAGACTACATTGTTCATGCCGGTGATGTCGGGGGGGCGTGGGTGCTTCAGAAACTGCAGCAGACTGCCCCTGTTCTGGCTGTCAGAGGAAACACCGATACACCATCGATGATACCGGAAGGACTTCCCGGCACTGCTATTCTGCAAACTCAAAAGAGCGCAATTTATCTGCTGCATAATATCGAGGATCTTGATCTTGATCCTGAAGCTGCGGGCCTTAATGTTGTAATTTACGGTCACACTCATGTCCCGCTGATAGAATACAAAGAAGGGGTTCTTTTATTTAATCCAGGGAGTGCTGGTCCGCGCAGGTTCAGACTGCCGATAAGCGTCGGTTTGCTCAGAATAAATGGAACCGATCTGGACCCGGAAATTATTGAGATCAGAGATACTTAACAAACGATTGTAAATTACAAGTGACCTGCGGCTTCTAACTTGTAACTTCTGATTTGTAACTCTCAAACCTACTGTAAAAGTATCTTCCGGGAACAGGAACCTTGATTTTTAACAATCAATAAATTGCTCTGTTGCCGCATAGCGGATTGTGCCGTTCCATTACGAGTCGCACGTTTTCCATCCAGTGTAAACGATGTGATCAGATCAGTAGATACAATTCTATTCAATTTCTGGTTGTTTACTGACCGGTTATGAAAATATTCATAAACAGCTGTGGAAATAAGTGGCGCAATAACACCACTGCGTTCATCATGAAACTTTGTGATGTCAAGGCTATCAAGTATAATGATATCCTGTACAGATGAATACATGTTCGGGTTCTTATAAGACCAGACAAGCACGCCACTTGTATCGTACTCAAGAATCTGTACCCCCTCACCGCCATGACCGGGCCCATGGGCCTGCCAGTTCGTTACAACATAGTGACCATTTGGCAGCACATGGAAACCAGCATAGTAGTTGGATTTAATTGAATCATCACCAGGCTGGTTTTTTCCACCAATCACTTTGAGAATCTGTTTCTCTTTTGACACCACAATAAGCCGGGCCCCATAACCAGTGGATATTATCGTGTTACCATCTGGCATACGCAGTGCACGACAGATATGCTGGTTATTTCCTGTTCTGGCTGAATCCGGATCTCCGAAATGCCAAATAATATTTCCATCCCAGTCAACCTCATCGACAGAATGATTCGATGCAAACAGAAAGGTCTGCTGCGGTGTATAGGTTGCCATACGCAGAACCGACATTCCGGTAAATACTTTTTTTCGCAATTGTTTACCTGCTGAATCGACCTCTTCAATGACACGGCTTCCAGATTCGAAGCAACGTATGGTGTTTCCGTTTTCGAGACGAATAGCTGAAGGGTTTCCGCCGGTATTCACCCTTGGTTTCACTTCTTTACCAGTCAGGATATCAACTTCATTTGATGTGCCGAGCAGAACACGGTTGTTTCCGACAAGCTGAAGTCCCCAGTAGGTTTTGCCGCCGTTACTGTATTTCCAGTTTTTAGATGGGTCGTACTCATCGATATATGCAAGGCCGGCATTGCCTTCATCATGAACAAGAAACCGGTGTTTTATTGGTGAAGAATCTGCTGCCTCTGAAAAAGAGAAATGAGCTGTCACAAGTAAAACAGCTGCAATGAAGCCTGAAAACAGATTACGTTTAGCCACTGACACATCTCCTTTTTTATATCTGATGTGTGGTTCAACAAACACTACAAATCTATATGTTACAGTAAACCTTGCACTATTTTTTTAAAAAAAGTTCAAAAAGATGTAAACATTTGTTTCAAGATCAATACAATTTCACTGGTATCACACAGGTTTTTCAGAAAATTCTGCAGAGATGATCATTTAGCTGTACAGGGGATCAAAAACTTTCTGGAAAAATCAGAATGATTTCTCAGAGTGAAAACAAATCCGGCCAGAATTGATATGTTTGTAAAAATAGAAATGAAGCTCTGGAGGACACTCCTGTTACTCCTGCTGATCATAAGTATATCACCAGGATGAAGGAGCCTTTCACCCATCAAGATCTCCGCTGAAGCGGGTTCTTCTGATCAGAGCTGCCTTGTCACCGGCGTTCAATTTATTGCTGGTCATGTTTACAATCACCATTGAGCAGGATATCTTGTTTACATGAGCAACATAGCCTGTCCCTGCGAGAGACGGAACATCTGCAGGCGTTTCCCGATGATAAACTGCGAATACATCTCCCAGCTTTACTCCATCAGATTCGCCGCGGTCAAGAATCAGTGTCTGAAATGGATATACCTGATCGGTCACCTCAACTCTGGTGAAAACTTCTGCCCCGATCACCACCTCCGGCTCAATAAGTGTATCGATATCCTGTGAAAAGGATGGCCTTGACAGGGCAATTCTTTCTTTCCCTTTAATCGCATCGGACATCTCAAAGAGTTCTGCAGTGATTCTTTTGGGTTCAACCATAATCACCCGCGCTCTTCCGGTCCTCTTTATCAGGTTTGATACTGAATTTTTAAAGCGCACAAACCGGATCGGCTGGAAAATATCGACAGTATCTCCTTCTTTGTACTCTGCTTCTTTTTGTGGTGTTATGGAGATGTGGTCAAATCTCTGATAGGATTCCCGGTCTTTGGGTTTATCAACAGTTGCAGTACCGGGGTAGAGAAAGCCGGCGGCATCCGTTTCACTCCACAGGAAAGGTATGGTAGAAAAGAAAGCGGCACTCAATTTATGTCTCTGGCGGATAGCTGATATAATCAGTGAATCAGTTACAGAACCGTTATTTTCAGAAAAACCTGTCTTTATTGCAGATGATTCCTGAAGGGCACCTATGGTCTGGGAAATCATCGCAGGAGCAGCATCTCCAGGAATTTCACCTGAATTGCCGGAGTATCTCTCATCTATTCCGGGGATTCTGATTGGATCACCGGGATAGATAAGGTCAGGATTTTTAATATAGGGGTTGTGATTCCAGATCAGCGGCCACTTAAATGGGTCCGCAAGGAACCGGAAGGCCAGATCCCACAGGGTGTCACCGGGTTTTACCGTGTAGGTCGCATCCTGTGGCGCGTTGATTTCCGTTTGAACGGCCTGCGCAGATGTGATCTCCTGAGCAGTGACTGTTCCCAGAAAAGTGAACACTAATGGTAGAAATATCTTTAGAGAAAGCTGCATGATTTAATTATAATATGTTTTCGCAGAATATCAAGTCAAAGAAACATGGCGGTTTGAAATGAAAATGATAGAAAGAGGCTGGTATGAAAGAGGGATCACACTCTTCCAAAATATCTTAATCTTCTTTTTTACTTTTTCTTTATTTGATTCCGGTGTTAAACTTATTGAACCTAAAAAGAATTTTGCCTGGTACAGTAAAATCTGTAAATACTGTTCACTGGTTGGATAAAGAAATTATTTTATAAAATCCAAATTTCCTCTTTTCAAAAAAGGATTCAGAGATGAAACAGGAGAAAACGCCGGCATCATTCAGAGTGATAAGTGGCGGAGTGACAAAAGCAGCCGGTTTTAAAGCCGGAGGTGTCAAGGCAGGGATAAAGGTTACCGGAAAAAAGGATCTTGCACTGCTTTTCAGTGAAAAGCCATGTTCAGCAGCCGGCACTTTCACCACAAATGCAATTCGTGCCTCAAGCGTTGATTGGTGCAGTGATCTTCTCCCATCATCGGGAATAAGGGCGATTTTCTGTAACAGCGGTTGCGCAAATGCATGTACCGGCAAGAGGGGAAAAGAAGATACGGAAAAGATGGCCACTATAGCGGCAGAGGCCTTAGGAGTAAAGAAAGAAGCTGTTTTGGTTGCCTCAACAGGGGTGATCGGAAAATTCCTTCCCCTGGAAAAAATGAAGGCGGCTCTTCCTTCTCTCTCCGGTTCTCTTTCAGTAAAGAACGGAAAAGAGTTTTCAACCGCGATAATGACAACTGATCTGGTCAAAAAAGAGAGCGCTGTCGAGGCTGCGATTGGTGGAAAGCAGTTTGTGATCGGCGGATGCTGCAAGGGGTCCGGAATGATTCATCCCAACATGGCCACGATGCTTGCCTTTATAACGACCGATGCGGCAATCAGTCCCGCCAGGCTGAATAAGATTGCAAAACGTGTCGTTGACATGACTTTTAATAATCTTACGGTTGACGGAGACACTTCTACTAACGATATGGTGCTTGTATTGGCAAACGGAGCTTCGGGTGTAAAAATCGAAAGCGCCGCAGCTCTTGACATATTCCAGAATGCGCTCTTTACCGTGTGCAATGATCTCTGTAAAAAGATCGCAGCAGATGGAGAGGGGGCCACTAAAAGAGTAGAGATAAGGGTCAGCGGGGCAGTAACGGAGAAAGATGCAAAGAAGGCCGCCAAGGCTGTTGCTACTTCAAATCTCACCAAATGCGCTCTCTTTGGAAATGATCCCAACTGGGGGCGGATCTCCTGTGCCGTAGGGTACTCCGGCGCTGCTTTTTCAAAAGAGAAAATGACAATACTTCTCTGCGGAGTTCCGGTTTTCAAGAATCTGCAACCTGTGCCCTTCAATGAAAAGAAGCTGCACACTCTTCTAAAAAAGAAAGTCGTAGAGATCGATATTGATCTGGGTAAGGGGAAAGCCTCTGCTATCGCCCACACCTGCGATTTCAGCTACGATTATGTGAAGATTAACGCTGAATATCATACCTGATACCGATATTTTCACAGGCTGAGAATTGTTCCGGGAAAAAGACACCGGCGATTTTCAGCCTGTTCATTAATCTTGAATCAAGTAAGGAGCAGTACTGTTGTGAGTGGCATTAAATGGTTATTATCGATCCTGATACTGATTCTTCTTTCGTGTACAGATGGTTCCATGATAAGAAAAGATGATCCCGCGGCAATTCTGCCTGAGGAAGGGAAATCCAAAATCGTTATCATACGTAATAAAACCTACGGGTTTTTAGTTGTTAACAATGTATATCTGGAACACAAACTGATCGGCAGGACAAGTGTACGCAGTTATTTTTCTTATGTAACAGAGCCGGGAACCCGGTATATCTTTACTGGAAATAATAAAGAAGGTGAAAATATAAAGTACAGAACCACCAGATTTCATTTCAAGCCGGGAAAAGTATATTATCTTGAGAACAGGCCTGTTCCTGATGAAACCTTTGTTTTGCTTCCCTTATCAGTCGAGAGTTTTGAGCGATATGCCAGAGTTTCCAGATATAATAGCTTGCGGGATGATATAATAGATTCTATCGATGTTGATATTGATTCCCTGAAGGCTGTCTATTTGCAGGAATTGCAGGACGATCCGGACAGACATGCCGATAATGAAAATTATGAGGGGTATTGAACATCTATTGATGGAGGTTGGCAGTATTGACTAAAACAGACAATAGCGGCAAATCAACATGTTTCCCTATCAGCTTTGAATTCTGGTACCGCATACTCTCTTTTGTCGTCGGACTCCCTCCCTCCGGCGCTTATGTCAACCTTTCAGAAGAACGGATAGAAGTCCGGATGGGTTGGGCGTTCAGGTCCAGTTTTCCCCGTTCTGCTGTTAAATCTGCTTCTGCTCTAAATAAAAAACCTCTTAGTCGTGGGGTGCACGGGTTCTGCGGCCGCTGGCTTGTAAACGGTTCCGGAAAGGGAATTCTAAGTATCAAACTGGATCCGGTTCAGCGTGCCCGTGTTTTGGGATTCCCGGTGCGTTTAAGGGAATTGCTGGTGAGTGTAGAGGATATCTCAGTTCTGGCAGAAATACTTCAAAGCACAAATCGATAGGTTCAGGGTTCAGAGGTTCAGAGGTTCAGAGGACCATGTGGTATAGAGGATTCATTTTTGGCGAACGCTGAACGTTGAACACCGAACGCAGAACTAAGTGCAGGAGATCATAAACATGAACAGACAATTCAACCAGACAAATTTGCTGGCTTTCTTGATACTCTTGTTACTTCAGTCGATACAGGTTCTTCAGGCGGGAACCTACAAAGAGGTCACAAACTTCGGAGAAAACCCAGGCAATACCCGGATGTTTCTCTATACTCCGGATAAGGTTGCTGAAAAACCACCGATCCTTGTTGTTTGTCACTGGTGTCACGGGACCGCAAACGATTGCTATAATGCTTCTTACTGGTACTGTTCATATGCCGATAAGTCAGGCTATTATGTGATTTTCCCAAATGCACCAAGTAGTGACGGCTGCTGGGATGTAGCTTCTGTAGAGGCGCTTACGCATAATGGCGGCGGTGATCCACTGGGAATTGCTTCGATGGTCAGGCATGTTATCAAAAATTACAATGCAGATTCTGCTCGAGTGTATGTTACTGGAGTTTCATCGGGTGCGATGATGACAAATGTGCTGCTTGGAGCGTATCCGGATCTTTTTGCCGCTGGATCTGCATTCGCAGGAGTGCCTTTTGGATGCTTTTCGGGACCAAACAGCTGGAATGATGATTGTGCGAAAGGAAGGATCACAAAAACTGCTGAAGAGTGGGGGGACCTTGTTCGTAATGCATTCCCCGGATATACAGGAAAACGTCCGAAGATTCAGATGTGGCATGGAACCAATGATGAAGTGCTGAGTTTCCATAATCTTGGTGAAGCTGTAAAGCAGTGGACAAATGTCCTGGGAGCAGATACAGTCCCGTCATCAGTGGAAAACGATGTGTTCCAGTCGGGATGGACACGCCGACACTATAAAAATTCAGGTGGTGAAGTCGTTATAGAGACAATTGTTGAACAGGATCAACCGCATAATCTTCAGGTAATGCAGCAGGAAGCGCTGTCATTTCTTGGGCTCGACCAATTGACAGATATAAGATCTGGATCCATGCTGAAAAAAGACTCGCATTTAAATACAACAGTTGTCATTTCAGCCGGCCGGATAGCAGTTACGGTGCGATCATCCCCGGGAACTGCTTCTCTATCATTTTTTACCCTGGATGGCAGAAATTTTCTCGATGTTCCGGAAAAATATTCGTCAACAGGGATGTTTTCCTTCACAATCTCCGGAAACGTACTGTCACTGCAGGCGTCAAATCTTTATATCGTGAGAGTTACACTGAATGGTGCCGCCGCAGGAACCTTTAAGGTGCCAATGTAAAGGTAATACCCGTTGGTTGCCGCGGGCTGAGGGGATGGTCCGCTGATCCGGGAAAAGTCAAGGAACGTACCCTCTGCCAGCTACCGAAAAGTCAAACTACCCATCATCTCAACCCGTTCCAGGAGGGACACATGCTGTTTGTAACCATCATCGTCGTGATTGCACTCGTCGGAGTAGCGCTGTATGTTAATTCCACAAAAAAACGCAAGGCGGCCGATCGGGCGACGCCTGACGCTGCGATTAAAAGTTCGATCCCTCCCAAGGAGTCGAAGGTAGAATCGTCCCCGCCTGCCAAGAAGAGACTGGATGCCGATGAAGTGAAACCTGTTGATGTCAATACAATCTCCCTTCCTCCTAAAGAGGTAAGTGCCGAGTCGCCCCTGCCCGCCAGTACGAATAAATCGCTGTTGTTCCATCTGCCCCCGGATGGTTTGGCGCCGACGCTCCAATTCTATAAAATAAAGAACCAGCAATGCATTTGCGAACAAATCGTTCCTGATCCGGCGGGTGAGGGCATGTATCTATCGGTTCACAGGGAAAAGGTTAATTTTACGAATTTGTATGATTTGCGCTATGTCACGCTCGATTCCGGCCAGGAGCAATTGTTAGCTGATCTGGGTTCGGACTCTTCCTATTATTCGGCATCCTTGAACGATTACTTTTTCAGGACCACCTCCGTGGTTCACTATGAAACACACCGGCTGCTCTGCTTAAAGAACGGCAGGACGATTCCCGTTCAAAACGGCTCCTTCGAGATGGAAAGCGTCACCAAATGCCGGAATGGTCTGCTTTTAAAGCGCTACGGACAGTTGTACCAGGTGACTCCCGAAAAAGTGGTCGGCTCCATCGAGCTCGATCGAAATTATTTTTCATTGCCCTTGACCCACCCCGACCGAAACCTCATGCTTTTTGATTATAAAAAATACGACGCCGCAAAAGGAAAAGTGGACTACCAAGAGTTATCAACCTACTATCTGATGGAGTACGACGACCAATTTCGCATTATCAGCCAACAGAAGATTCTGAAGGAGCAACCCGATAAAAAGTATGACTCGTTTATATCGGGCAGATCGAATGAAATTCTTTTTATTGAAGCAGTCGACACGAATGGCGACGGCATTGCCGATTACAGTGACGAACATAACGAGCGGATACAATCGATTGACCTGCAGACTAAAGAAATCCGCACCGTGATAGACCAGCGGATGGATATCCGCAGTTTTCAGTTTCATCCCGACGGGTTCATCTTTTTTACCAATGAAACGATAAAAGACAAAGAAATGCAGCTTATCTTATACAATCTTAACACTGGGAAGAAAACCATTCTGGCGACTTTGTACGGCAAATTCTTCAATTTCGGGTTCAATCATGACTGGACGAGGCTGTTTTTCCAAAAAGTATTGGACACTACCGGCCGGGGCAACTTTTACATCTGGGAGGATGAGAGCGAGCTCTACGCGGTGGACCTTCTGGCGGAAAACCAGGACTTTTACAAGCAGGGCATGGCCCGTCTGAAGGACCTCCCGGGTGTCACGCCGGTTCAGTTAACCGAGCCAAATGCCGCGAAACAACCGCCCATGGCGGACGAAGCGAATCCCGATCCGGCGAAGGCTTCCGATTATGACGGCACCATGAAGGATCTCTTTTCCCTGCTCGAGGGATTCGCGGGCGAATGGCCGAAGGAGCTTGACCG
>JAAYYB010000262.1 GCA_012515615.1 Fibrobacter sp. | reverse complement strand
ATCGAAGGTTTTTACAATTGCAAAAGGATTCATTCTACTTTGGGATATTTATCACCAGCAGAATATGAATCTGTCAAACGGAAGAAAATTGCTTAGTCACGTGTCCATTTTTTCGGGGCAATTCCAAATCCTAAATCTGACTCCGAACCCAAAGATTATCCTAACTTTGCGCCTTTGCGGTGAATCCCCTCTTTACCCATAGCAATCTTTTATGGAATACCTGGTACCAGCAGACCCGCTTACCTCCCCTCAATGGGACCAGACCGTCCTTGACGGCCCCTCCTCTCAGTTTTTTCATTTGTCCTGCTGGATAAAAACCCTTATTGATACCTATAATTTCAAACCAGCCTGCTTCATTGTGCCGGATCAGCATTGCACTATTCCCATGCTTATTGTAAAGACAATCCGGGGGAGAAAAAAGGCAGTCGCATTCCCGTTCTCAGATGGTTGTGATATCCATTGCGGGAAAATAGAGCCGGACCGGCTTGTTGAGGACCTGCTTAAATTTTGCAGAACTGAAAAAGTTAACAGGCTCGAATTCAAAGGTACCACCAGTTTTGTGCCCTCCGGTGATCCTTCACATACTTATTTGGGTCATAAGCTTGATCTTACTGCAGATGAAAAGAAGCTCTGGTCAGGTCTTTCCTCTTCAAAGCAGCGGAACATCAAAAAGTCTCAATGCACCGGTATCCGGATCCGTTTTTATGATGGACCCGAAGGCCAAACTGCCATACGTGAGTTTTACAAACTTCACTGCCTTACAAGAAATCGTCACGGGCTTCCTCCCCAGCCGTTGAAATTTTTCGATTGGATTTACCGTAACATAATCGCCGGAAGAAAAGGGAAAATAGGGCTGGCATATTCAAATGATTCACCTGTTTCAGGCGCTGTTTATTTTATTTGTAAACATGAGGTTCTGTTTAAGTTCGGCGCATCAGATAAAAGTCTGCAGCGTATGAGAGCCAACGACTTTCTAATGTGGGAGGCGATAAAACACTTTTCCGGGGAGGGGTTTAAAACCCTTTCCTTTGGCAAAACAGAGGCTTTCCATGAAGGGCTCTGGCGATTTAAAGAGGGATTCGGGGCAAAGAGGATAGTCATGCATGATCACTGCTATGATGTCAGGACCGGGCGCAAAATAAAAGATGCTCCAAATGTCCACGGTATCCACAATTCTGTGTTCAGACGAATGCCGGTTCCGCTTCTGCGGCTGAGCGGCGAAATTCTTTACAGGTATTCAGCGTAAAAATATGCTCTGGTTTGTAAAACTATTCTACCTTATTAAAGCTTTCATTCCAAGGGGACTGCAGCTTTTCCTGCGCCGTCGACTGGTGCGGATTCAGCTTAGAGACTGCTCGTCAGTGTGGCCCATAAACAGGAGCGCGGCAAAGATTCCGGAAGAGTGGCAGGGGTGGCCGGATAATAAACAGTTTGCGATTGTCTTAACCCATGATGTCGAAAAAGTGAAAGGGTATAAAAAGGTGCGGCAGCTGGCGGAACTGGACATGAAGTCTGGCTTCCGCTCATCTTTTAATCTGATTCCGGAGCGTTATAAGGATGATCCTGAATTAAGGGCGTGGCTTGTAAAGAACGGCTTTGAAGTTGGAGTGCACGATCTTAAACATAATGGAAAGCTGTTCAGTTCACCTTTGACTTTTGAGAAAAGTGCTGTCAAAATAAACCAGTATATTAAGCACTGGAACGCTAAGGGATTCCGCTCGGGAGCCATGCACCATAATCTTGAGTGGATCGGAAAACTCGATATCAGCTACGATGCATCGACATTTGACACCGATCCTTTTGAACCCCAGGCTGATGGTGTAAATACGATTTTTCCGTTCTACTTTAAACCTGATGGCTGCAAAGGGGACGGTTTTGTCGAATTGCCCTATACGCTGATGCAGGATTTTACGCTTTTTGTGATCATGCGCGAAAAGACAAACCATATCTGGAAAGAGAAACTGGATTGGATAGCTGCAAATGGCGGCATGGCTTTATTAATAGTACATCCTGACTATTTGAATATGGGTACCGGGCAAACGGGAAATGAGGAGTATCCAGCTGAGAGGTATACTGATTTCCTCTTGTATGTCAAAGAGAAATATGCCGGCAGATACTGGAACGCTTTACCATCTGAGATTGCTGAATATATCAGAAAAGGAAAACTGCACCCGAAGAATGATTGTCAGGCTGTTTTATAAAAAGAAATGTGAGTATAATTTTCTGCCGATAGTTAAAAGAGAAAAAGAATTGGGTGCTTCGGACATTTCCGGGTGATTTTTTGTTGAGATTAGATGATAGTAGGGGCGAACGGTAGTGAGCACCCCTAAAATACTGGTGGTTAGTGGATCCGCCCCGGTCACTGGCGCATGCGTGTTTT
>JAAYYB010000261.1 GCA_012515615.1 Fibrobacter sp. | reverse complement strand
TCACCTCGGCAATAAACCAAGGCGCCTTCAATCCTAATATCTTCGTGAAGAGCTTTTTATCATCCATGCAGTAAAAATACTCTAAACACTATATATGGGGGCTACCCATTAAAATGTCGGATGCCCCACTTATTTAATCTTCACGAACTTAGTGGCACATAAATAGCATACAGTTCACAAAGTAAATATTTTTCTGACTGGTAAATCTTACAGCTTGATCGCAGGTTGGTAAAAAGTGTATTTACATATTTATACTTTATTGCAGTCCCCCTCCCCCTTGTAAATAGCAAATGCGGCGATCCAGGCGAGTGCAATCTGGTTAGGCTACAGAAAAGATCGACCATTTCACGCTGTGAAGTTCGCGGAAAACTGTGAACATCGCTACAATGCAGGACGTGTATAGAAGAACTAACATCATGAACGCGATGCCTTTAAGGGGGGTAAAGTGGTTTGCATTTGAGAGTTAAACTTCTTATCGTAATAACGACCAAGTTCACCTGCGGAACCGCCCCATTCCCGTCGCCATCCCCAGCAAAATAGTGGATGCACCGGGTTAGGGCGTGCCCTTTGTGTACCGGGCGGTTTCGTCAGGTGCAACGACTGGTTATAGCGCGGTTTTCGGGGTTGCATCTTCGCAATGCAGGCTGTGATAGCGATCACACCGCGTTTGCGTTTCTGTACCATAAATCGTTGTCCGCGTATGATGCAGGCGTGTTGTATCCTGTTTTCTCTCAAAGAATTAGGCGGATATGAATTTTCCGGTACGATCCTTGAGTTCTCCCAAGCACAAAGCCACAGCAGGCCCTCACCAGGTTCGCGGCCCGGCCCCGGCAAGTTCTATCGTCCACGCGATCACGAAGTGTCGCCGTTATTCCAGGTGGTGCGGGAGTATTTCGATGAGTTCGAGCGGGTCTACCCCGAGCGCTACCAGAAGGCCTGTGGGTACTGGCGTCCGGTAATCCGCGCGTCGATCGACAAGTTTCTGAAATGTCGCGACCTTAAAGAAGGCTTCGCCCGTGTGCGTTGCCCCGCCCCCCTCAAGTGTCCCTTGCGGTGGCACCATGAAGATCGTCGCCCTGATCGACCACGACCGACAACCAGCACCTTCTGCTACTGCAGATAATAATTATTTGTACTTGGCATTTAATGGATATCAGAGTGATGTATTACACATCAAAAGATTTACAAAGAGTGGGGAACTTAACCTTATATCATTATATTTCCCTGAAGAGGTTAGGTCAAACGCAAGCCCTGCAATTGGCATTATGCCAGATGGTTTACCTGCTGTAATTTACAACAAAAACCGTGATTCGAATGGAATAAGTAAGTATTCTTTGAGGCTATTAAAGTGTTCTGGGCAGAGCACAACCCAGATGACTTGGTTAGCGCCGACAGTGGTTTGTAATGGGGTTGCAAGAACAAGGACTGATTGGGGAGCTTCTGTGTGCTGTAACAGCGAATTGTTTGTCGTGTTCTGGAAAGGTCAAACTGATAATAGGATATACTACACTGGTTGTGATTCCAATAGGGATTGGACATTACAATACAACATCCCTTCAGCAAGAACATATGCAGTTCCTGGTGTATGCACAATAAACTCAAAAGTAGCTGTCCTTTTCAAAGGGCAATCAACACCTTATCTTTATATCAGTAAAGGAGTACCTGTACACTGAATTTCAGTGCACATCGGTAACATAGGGAGATGGAATAATTCTCCCTGTATACACTCAAAATTCTAAAATCTTGGAAATCTCCTCCCAATCAGTATGTTCATTAATGTCAAGCACACAATACTTGATTCAGAATTAAAGGCGATATATTTTGCTTACCATCATTGTAGCAGCATTTTTAACCTATACTGCTGAACTTGCCACAAACTCATTTCAAACTAAAAATGCCTTATATATGCGAATTATTAAAGAACCGGAAGACAAGATGAATTATCCGACCTCAGGCTCACGCCTTGGCATGTTTTTTTTCAGGTATCGTCATTTTATTCTAATTGCCTGTACACTTTCATTCATACTTCCTGAAATTTCCGTGTATTTTTCGCGTCCTGCTCGTGGCGGAGATATGCATACTTACGTGAAAGCAGGTCTTAACTTTATTGCAAAAGAAGACCTGTACCGCGAATCCCGGCCCAGCCATGGCAATACCTGGCCCCCATTTTTTTCCCTTTTTATTGTACCACTTTCTATAACTGCACATCACTTATCAATGCCCGCAGCAAAAGAGACATGGTACTTTTTTACTTTCTTCTGTTTCATAGCGACTGTTGTTTTGTGGTCTAAATTGCTTTTAAAGACCAGAGTTAGATTCCTCTCTTTGAAAGGTGATCCTGATTTCACTTCCAGGTACGTTTTCATTCCAATTCTCACGATACTACCTGCGTTAGTAAATAACTTTTTCAACCTGCAGATCAACACTGTTATTCTCTTTATATTATCACTTGGACTGTACTATCATCGAGAAAACCGGCCTGGAGTTTCTGGCATACTGTTTGGCCTTGCGGCATCTATTAAAGCATATCCAGGGCTGTTTCTTATTTACTTTCTCTTTAGAAAACAGTGGAAACTCTCTATTTTCATCATAATAGCCGGTATCTTCTTTACAATAAGCCCGGTTTTTTTCTATGGCTTTGAAGGATTCTACGATCTTTTCAGGAAATGGTTCTCAATGAGCTTTTCATCAGAGTTTGGTGTCGGGTGCGGTAAGTATACCAACCAATCTTTGTATGCGCTCTGGACCTATTATTTGTCCTGTCTATCGGGACTCTTCCCTTTAGCTCATCCTGCAATCAAAAAGATCACATACATTTCAATTATTATCCTGATTTCGGCAGTTTTTACTCTGCTTTGCAGGAAACCGTTTAACAAAAGAGCAGAAAGCTCTCTGATTGAGTTCTCAATAGTGTGCCTTTTGATGACTCTTTTTTCTCCAATTGCCTGGAGGCATTACTGGGTAAATGCATTTCCAGCTGCTATGATTACAATTTTCCATTGGAATAAATCCGGTATGGTTTTCAGGTTTTTTACTGTTGCCTGGATAGCCCTGCTGTCTTTATCGTATGTAACATCAGGGCATATTCAAAAGACAATTCTTTCTTTAGGGGCATACACCTGGACTGCGGTGTTTTTAATCTGCAGCATGTTGATTTTATATGTGATGGACCAATCTGTCATCGCTCAGGATAACGCTAAGGAACAGGGTGTCCAGTAGGCCAGGACCGCAATTATTGGCTGTAATTACTAATCTGCCAGGAAAAACTCTTATTCAAACCCGATTTTTCCTGAGATTACTTTACCTCTTATAGAAACATGCAGAATGTAAATACCTTTGGATGATGGTCTCCATTGCAGAGGTTTGGAATCAGATAAACAAAAAGAGTGCAGCTTTTTGCCGGAAGCCATGAAAATGGCCCCTGCGGCTTTTTTCACTCCGGGAAAACTTATCAGCAATCTATTTCCCGTTCTGGTAAAAATGACCTCCGGATCTTTCTTAACAGCAGCAGAAGCAGAGTGCTTTCCGGTATTCCCATTCAGTAAAGACGTACTTCCGCCCCTGACTCTTTCAGCAACCTTCAGCTGAACTTTGTATGCGCCGCTGTCGCCAGTGATATATGAGGGTCTTGTTATCAGGGTCGCCGAATACGCAATTGCTGGCATTTGATCCGGAGTTGTTGTCCTGACGCATGAGGATATTGCCGAGCTGATTTCCTGAAGAATCGTAAACGTAAATTCCTCCTGTAGCATTGTTGTTCTGGCGATGTAAACGTTGTAATTCTCATCCACAGTGATTCCATCGGGACCGGCAATATAGTCATGACGCTAAGAGTGTCAATGCCCCGAAATGTGTTCAAGGTATCTTTGGCCTTCTTATATCGTTCACTTTCTGCAATCTGTAAAATCGCGGTGTCAAGTTTCTCGATACTTTCTGTGAGGCTGGTGTACTGTGCCAATAACATTTCAATGTCAATCTGGCATACTGGTCCTTGAAAAGCTCGTTGAGCTTTTTCCGGAGAACACCATGGTCAGATTTACATTTGAACTCGAAGCATTCGCCTGTTTCAAGAACCAGACCCGTTCCATGAAACGCGGTAATGTCAACACCAAGGCCTGCATAAACTATTTTCTTTACTGACATAGGATGACCCCTTCACGGTTAAGTTAAAGTTTATTCAATAAACTAACTTGTTCGGGTAACCAGCCCCAGATAAGTGAGGGTGGTCATTCATAATATCTATCACTTTACCAAAGCTACGATGTATAGATCAATATCCATACTGTTTATCGCTTTTAATCTCTTTAGTTTTGATTTCTCTCAAAGAATAGAAATCGACACTAATCAGCGTATTTTACAGCCGACACCCATGTATCTGACATATGAAGAAGCATTGAAGGGGCATAGAGATTTTGAAAAGGGATTAGCAAAAGGTCAAATAGATATTGTGAATGATTATTACCTCATATTCAGATATAGAGATAAATCCTTTATTCCCAGGTGGATCAAGTTGATTATAGATAATAATGAGGATCCCTTATTGGTGGTATGGTTTATAAATGCTGTTGAACAAATGAACGACTCAAAAAATCTGAAATACATATCAGCATTCAGAACTTCTTCAAATGCAATAATCCGGGAATGTGTTGCAAATGCCTATGGTTTTATCGCTAACAAAGATTCCATACCAGTATTGAATAAGTGGCTTTCTGAGGAAAAAAATGGATATGTGCGTAAGACAATTGAAGCATCAATAAAAGCGATCAAAAGTGGCAGGTATAAAAACAGAATACCTTATTTACCAAAGTACTATAAAGAAACGCCGCTCAAGCTGGAATACATCTACAATAGAAAGATAAACGATGATCCTCTAATGCAATACAATGAAATAGACACTACAGAAGAATCAATCCGATGTAATCAATTTATTTTTCCACACCAGCAGTACTTATGGAAGCTCAAAAACGCTCCGAAAAAAGGCTATTTTGGCAGTAAAACAGGCAAAATTTATCATATAGGAATAGATTCCGGCTGGCTTTTAGAAGGTTTACCTATCCATTCAATTTGCGATGGTATAGTCAAGCAGATTTCTCATAATCTCTCCTGGGGTAATCTTGTAGTAGTTGAATCACTTATTCCATCAGGAGATACAATTTGTGCTATTTATGGCCACCTTTCTCCATATAACAACCTGAATGTTGGGGATACAGTGTATATGGGAGACAGAATAGGGCAAATCGGCAATTCTGTTACCCATGACAATGGTGGTTATTGGGCACATATTCATTTTGGTATTGAAAAAAGATCTTTTTTGAATGCTGAGATATCGGGTTATGATATTGATACCGCCTTTTATGAGAACCCGGTTACATTTATAAGGAATAAATAGAAAAGGAAAGAGCTCCGAGTTATCCAGCTTAGGGGCATTACACGAATGAAGAGCCATTAAACATCCGATAGTTGAATTTAAACCAAATATATCAAATGTCTAAATATAAACTAATCTTCTTTTTTTTAATATTTACTTTCGCCACTGAAGCCACTGGTTTTTCAAAACCTGTACAAAAATGGGTCTTTTTTTTCAACACCGATACGAAGGGGAACTTTGTTAAATAAGTAAGTTTCAACACGGACGTTGCTTCATAGAAACAATGTTTATCGTCACTCAAAGAAAACAAATTCTATGATCAAATCCAGCCGTTGGTTTGCCAATAACTCTTTTCAACAGGATTCCAGGTGTTACGTTTCTGCATCAGGCGCATCATTGCAAACATGAACCTGCTTTTTATGCCGGGTTTAATCTTTCCTGACTTTGCGATAATATTCCGTGCGGTTGCAGTAACTTTACGTCGGATATGTTCTTTTCTCACCTCTGATACTTCACTCCAGCTCATTGCCCGTATGCTGAATGCAAGCCGGAAAGTAAATGGAATTCCCAGATAGAAAAATTGCTGAGCTATGTCCTTTGTGACCTTGCCTGCACCCATGCCTGCTGTAGTGGATATGGCTATACCGATTTTCGAGAACATTGACGGATGTGGGCGGTGGGCGGTCCATCGGTAGCACAGATGATCCAGAAAACATTTCATCTGTCCAGACATCCCAAAGCCATAGCAGGGTGAATCAAGTAAGACAATATCCGCGCTCTCGATTGACTCGATTTTTGGCGCATTTTCAGCTTGATGGGGGCATAGCTTCTCATCTCTCATAAAACAATTAAAACAACCAGTACACGGGGAGGCACTCTGAACCGAGAACTCGATTATTTCTGCACCCTGTTTCTCCAGCTCATCCAACAAGAGCCGCGCAATGAAATAGGTGCTCCCTTTCGATCCACGACTGTGTATTGCAGTTACTTTCATTTTATGGTACCTTTTTATTCTAACGAATACTCAGTCTGAACGTCAGAAGAATATGGATTGTTACACGAGTCAGCCTGTTTTTATATTACAATACGCCGATTTAAAAAAAAAGAGTTCTGATTTCAATATGCGTTCATCAAAAAAGTGGTATCCAGCCTATACAAACACTATTATTTTCTTTACTGACATAGGATGACCCCTTCACGGTTAAGTTAAAGTTTAGGGTACCTCTAAAAATTCATATTTTAAGCTTGACAAGCAATAATTAATTATGTATATTTCAGAGAACAGTAAAATAACTATTCTATGGGAGCTGTTACAATGGGACAGATAGGCTTCTTTGAT
>JAAYYB010000260.1 GCA_012515615.1 Fibrobacter sp. | reverse complement strand
GCCGTATGCCTTAATAGGGCACGTACGGTTCTGAGAGGGGGACGGCCAGTAATGGCCGTTTCTACCTCACCCGCAAGACCGGCGTCTTCGACGGGCTGGAGCGAAAGAGGGGGCACCCTCTTCCAAAGGCTCTTTAATCTTATTTATTACTTGTATTAGGGGCACCCACTTCCTGCTTTCGACTTGCTACAAATAAAAAAAGCCGGCTTCTACACCGGCTTTTTCTTTCAAAGCATAATGACTTTAAGATCTCACCTTGCGATTCCAACCTTTGTCGGCAATACCTGGTCATTGCATTTTGTGCCGTCTGCAAATTTGCCTTCGTAATCAAGATAGAGAATTACTTTGTAAACCCCGGGAGACGCCTTCGCACCCTTGTAGGTTGAGCCGTTCCAGTAAAACCACAGATTAAGCAAAGAAACTCCATCTACTACGAGACCTTTAGCCTGGGCCGAGGCAATGATATCTGTTTTCACTGAATAGTTAACCAGATTTCCAACAGCATCATAGACTTTAAGATATCCATAAATCTTTCCGGAATCCGGTGGTGTCAATATGACATTAAATGCAGTTCCAACTGATTTCGCCCACCGTGGCGCATTTTCTTCATGAATAAGGTTTAGCTGTCCGGGGGGAGTATAGTTGAATCCGGGTGTCATGGGATTAGGATATGGGTTTATAGTCACGATTTCACCTGAAAGCACAACTCGTACCTTCTGATTCTGTTCGTCGGGACGATTACCAGATTCGTCCTGGATGCGTAATGTTTCAAACCTGATATTTACCAGGTTCGCATCCGTAATATCCCGACCATTTGTGGTAATCAGAGCGACACTGTCCTTGTCTGAAAATGTGAAGGCAGCAATTTCGTCAAGAAGAGAACTGATCTCAAGCTGCCCGGTTGCATTTTTCTGCCAGACATTCAAGATCGAGTCGGGACTGCCGGCGAAGATGGTAAATGCGTTTCCGTTATGGTCAAATATGTTCTCTGAGAACAGGACCTGCAAAACGTCCTTTTTGTGATCAAGCGAAACGATTTTCTTATTGACATACCACACAACGGGTGGTGCTCCGTCCTTAGTTTGAAAATTTGAGACAGGATTTACATTCTCCATTCCCGCAATATTCACAGTAAGCTTCCATGCACTCTGCGGTACTTTGTTCTGAAGTTCCTTTAAGTACACATGATAGTGCAGACTGTCCCCCGGGGTCTGCGGGACAATACTGTCAATCTGATAGGTATTGTTATTATGATTAATGGTGAAATTATTCACTGATTCACGCGGAACAAAAGTGTTCTTATTGAATGTTAAATCGACCCTGTCAAGATAGCCGTTACCATTTATGTCTCTGGTGATAGCCTCAGCCAGATCAGCCCCACGCCCGATAACCCTTATGGGGATACAGGCACTTACCGGCCCGACCCGACCGGCTGCAGATGCACAGAGATTACCCTGCTGATGATCGGTGATATTATCTGTGCCAATATAGATCCGTGTCCCGAATGTATTAAGCGAATCCAGTGTACCGTCAGTGGCCCAGGTGCTGTTTTCATATCCTCTCAGGTTCCCGAATCTGTCATAACCGGCAGCATAAGTAGTTATTGACTCATTTTTACGGGAATCGAGAGTGACCTGACCCGGAATTGGTGTGAAATCCTCATAGGTAAGTACAATTGAATCAAGTGCAGCCGGATAGAGTTCAAACGGCTCTGTTCGGGCTGTAAGGCCGGAGTTAAGTGTAACAACCAGCTGATGCATGCTGTCTGGAGATGCGTTATAAAGTACTACTTTTACGGTATCAAGTCCATCATCAAAGCACTGGTCATTTGCAATCAATGTACTGTTGCCGGTGTTGAGATTTCCAGGGATATCATTTACGACAATATTTGGCTCAGGACGTCTATCTCCGCCTTTTCCAAGTGTATCTCTGTAAACAACCTGACTGGGATCATCACCACCTGTACCGAAACAGAACCTTCCAGGAACAAGACCATCTGTGTTACTGATTTTTACAACCGCAAGAAGAGTATCTCCGGCGATTCTCTGTGCCTGGGGTGTGATAAGTTTAAAATCAACTATACTGGGAGGTGCCCGATCGATAGTAACCGGCAAAACAAGAGCTTCAGTGTTGGCATCATTGGGATTTGATACCGTCAGAGTTCCGGTTCCCGGGTTGGTCGGATCATAGGTCCAGTAAGAAAGGCCTTTGGGCGGCTGATTCGCCGAGTTGAGCGGGGGAGAGAGTTCCCAGTCAGCATTGACCAGCACCCATGAATTGGGATCGTTAGGATCGGTCGCGGTTGATTTTAAACCATAGACATCATAGGTTTTTTTCTCATCAGTACTCATTCTTATTGATTCAACATAAGTAAGGGGATTGTTTCCCCGCTCTACAACCCTGAGAGAAACGATATCGTAGGGTGCCACAATTACACGTACGGAATCAGACAATAGCGTTCCCTCAATTGCATGAGCGTATGTAGACCCGGAATCTATTCTTGTAATTATTCCATGCCATTTTTTTAAATCCTCACCAACTGCGTGAATAATGCCATCACCGGCAGGAGGAGGTGGGAACCAGTTTGAAGTAGCCGGATCTGCCATGCGGACAAATGCACCGGAGCTGTCACGGACTACAGCGTAAGCACCGGCCGTGGTCATGCTGTTTGTGATAACAATCTGATCAAGTGGTTGAGGTTTCTGCAATACACTTGTATCGGCAGTAGATAGATTGATACTGTCGGCTTCTATTGATACTGCATAAGGTTTACCGGGACCAACGGTTATTCTTATTGTATCCCTTAAAGTTATCTCTCCTTCAGTTACCGTACCTTCTACTACGATCGTTGTATATGCGAGTTCAGGAACAAGAATGACTTCACTTCCCGAATCTGATTTGAGGATCCCCGGAGGGTTACCATCAAGATCAATGACTCTCCACTGAGTTTTAGATGCTACTTCGGTCCGGTTTCCGGGTGTATCAGATGTATCATCCGTAACAGCTGATAAAAGCTTTACTGTTTCATAGACTGGAACTGTAGTATTGGGCTGAGCCTCCAGAGAAATATCCACGATGTTTGGCGTGATAAGATTGGTGGTTATGAGAATATTGGAACCGGTAGTATGTCTTTCCGCAAAGAAAAAGTCTAAAGAATATCTCTTGCCATTTTCAAGACCGGGTATATTATCGAGCTCAAAAGAACCATTTGCAGCCCCATGCCTTCCACCCAGGTCCAACCGTAATTGATTGTCGATAAAGGCCCAGACGTCATCATCGCCTGTAAAACTGAAGGCGAGTCCGGGTACTTTAGTGAAAGTCCAATGAAGCTCCATGGTGAAAGAGAAATTGTGATTGAGTCCTTCGTTTCCAAACCCTCTTCCGTCAAGAGGGAAGAAGCCCGGGTCACCGTCATCTTTGTATTGGTAAACACCACCTCCCATATGCAGAAAGGGGAGAGAATCCTCTATGACGATATTTTTGAAGGATGTATCATGGGTGGCTGTAGCATCCCCCAGGTAACGACCCCATTCCATGTCTTGGTTATCTTCATAGGTTGGATATGTCATGTCTCCCTGTGCCCTGTTTGGATCGCCCGGAGTAGCCTGCCATGGGCGAAACCAATATTTTATGTAGGCATTTCTGTTGATTCTTTCAGCATCGGTAGTGAGTATCGGTTTTTTATCAGCATCAAGCGTGTCTCTTACCATACCAGTCCTGACGCCACTGTAAATATTTTGTTCGAATTCCGGGTTGCTCTTGTTTGAATGAAAATCGTAGAATGTAACCGGTACCCAGATGGTGTCTTTGTATAGATTTGACTGAGCAAAGGTGAGAGAGTATCCTATACAAATAGAGAAAATTGTCAAACTGGTTCTGAACAGGTTTCTTGATTTTGTCATGCCTGAGCCCCTTTAATCGATTAAGGAGATATATAGTTTCTCAACAGTTTAATATAATAAAATTTATCCGGAGAATATACAAGTGAAATGAAAAATTTGTATTCAGTCAGAATACAACTTGTAACAAACAATTATCCTGTAATTGAATGACAGTGAGAGGATAAACACAGTTTCAGTTGCCTTTTCATTTATAAAATCAAAAATAACCCGCAAAAAACGACCTGTTGTAAGTTAGACCGCTATTGTTTCCAGAATATCCGTCCAGGAATGAAAATCATACTATTTCACAACGACTGGTCCGATATCAGGCATAAGCCCGACTGCATCAATCTTTTTACGAACTGTAGACTGCCCGAACAGACAATCTTTTTTATAGCTATACATCTCTTTTGATTTCAAGCAGTTCAGCAATATTAGTTAATGTGCTGCATGAATTGTTCCGGATCAATTTGCCGGGATGATTTTTTTGACAGACAGAATCGTTCTGAACTTTTATAATGAGATATAAAGCGGTTGCAATCAATAATTTCTCTGTCAATTATTTTTACACCCGATGACATTTTGTGGAGAACACTTGACTACAGCGCCAATGAATTAATCAAAACTTGTGAGGGCACCTCAAAAAAACATTTTCCGCTGAGGCCGACCGCTAATTCTACTGTGCTACCGTTGCACTCAATCGACGAATCGCCAGCGTATTGGACTTTTTAGTGCGCCTGGCGCAGCGAATCCTCGCAGACGCTTCGCTTGAAAACTGAACTTTTAGAGGTACACTGGCACAAGTATCCAGCATCAAGTCTCTTCAAAACATTGAGCCTGGGGGAGGGCTAAAACGATAGCCTCTCAGGAGATGAGTGCGGTTCTTTATGAATTTCAATACAGTCACGCTTGTGATTTTGTAATCTGGAAAAGGTTCGGAACCGGCAACAAAAAGCCAAGCCTTCGACAATCGGATTATTAAACAGGGGTCAATTTTTTAGAATCTCTTAAACCGGTCTGGGAGGGGTTTTCCTGCAGGCCGAGGTAGAAGAATAAGCAATAGAATTAGTATATTTATAATAGTTTACATAATATATATTATGCGTCATCGTTAATATTGAGCCTTTAAAGCAAGTCCAGTGACCTGGGCCCGCTTTCATACCTTCGGCCTTTTGAGATTCAGACTTTTTAAAACCGTTTCCTGTCC
Organism: Fibrobacter sp.; assembly: GCA_012515615.1. Lineage (GTDB taxonomy): Bacteria > Fibrobacterota > Chitinivibrionia > Chitinivibrionales > Chitinispirillaceae > JAAYIG01. The sequence continues at coordinate 151 of JAAYYB010000260.1, read as the reverse complement.
AAAAATTCTCCTCATATTTCCATCGCATTTAGTGGTCGATTTATTTAGACAGAAAATTGTCTTTTCTTAAGTGGTTTATCTCTAATGTTAAGCTACCTGGTTTAGGGTTACTCTTGCAAAATATACTTCTTCTGGATAATTGTAATCCAAT
>JAAYYB010000259.1 GCA_012515615.1 Fibrobacter sp. | reverse complement strand
TTGTAGCCTTTCCGGAATTAAATAAGTAAGGCCAGTGAATATATGGGATTATAATCGGGAATATGTTCCGGTCCTGCGCACCGAAGGTGCATAATTCTATAGCCCGGGGCACCGCCCCGGGTAAATGGGACGGATGATACATAGCCCTGTAGGGGCGTAACAACTTTAGAACCAGGAGTTTTTTGGATGAGGGCGTCCCCTCTTGCGCTCCAGCCCGTCGAAGACACCGGTCTTACGCTATCCCCCTGTGTTGTCCACCAGTTGTGAAGGCAGGTATGGATATCACATTTGCAAAACGTCATTGCGGCCGCACTGGCGAACAGGATTCCATAAATGGATAAGATTCCTGACCAGCCTGAAAGGCTGACCTGTTTCAGCGAAGGGCGACGCCCTGGTGATTAAAATTTATTGTAGTTTTTAAGATAAAGACGCTTAATATAATAATATTGCCGTTTGTTGGTTTTATTAACCTCACCCCGCCTGCCGGCATCCCTCTCCAAAGATCGGAAATTAAAACGCAGAGGTCGCAAAGGGTAAACCCTTCGCGTTTAGAAGAATCCCGGGTTCCATTGATTAGAGGTTAATGTAATCTTACTTCCTGTAAACGCATAGCGTTTACCCTTTGCGACCTGCTATTTATTCTTTTCATCTCTGCGTCTTTCCTCTGTGTACTTTGCGCACTTTGCGTTTAAATTCCGGTCTTTATTTCTGATTAGTATTCTCTTAAATCATTTATTATCCGTTCAACTCCATTTTTAAGTCACAAATAATCTTCCTTGTCGGGTACAGTTCATTGCTGCTGTACTGCAAAGCCTAAGACAACATCACCGCTGTTTCTGACCGTTCCCTCTGTTCACACCATCCCGGGACCGGAATGTTTTGTTAATCTGACCCTTTCCTTTTTCAAGCAGGTAAATGCCTGTAGATAATGGTGGAACCTGGTTTACAGACTTGACTGAAGCCTTTAATCTCCCATGAAGGTCAAAGTACCTGAAAGAACCTTGAATATTTCCAGTTAAGGCGCCTGAAACTGTTTTAGGGGAAGCCGTGGTTTTTGAGGATTTAACAATCTGTCCCGACTCCCATCTTTTGCGGGCAGGAATAGTGTTGCCCTGAAGGTCAGAACCAGTTGATGGCCACTGGAGGCTGCCGAAAAAAGCAGGTTTACTTTCGAGGTAATAGGAAACCGGTATGTCATGATCGGTAATCTGGGCATCCCAAATAAGGTTACTGTTTACATTTTCACCATGCCTTAACGTGTTTTTTGATGTCCCGTCATCTACCCACTTTGTAGTTGTGTTTCCAACCAGGTTCTGGGAATGGGAGTGATCGTTGATGTACACTCCTTCTGACTCTACAACATTTCTCAAAAAAGTGTTCCCGGGCCCCATCGGACCCCAGTGGTCAGCAATCCCGACTTCCTGAACCACATTGCCCTCAAAAAGATTCATCTGCGCAAAATGACCGTGTAAAGAGATGTCCGGAGGATTCCACCCGACATTGAGATTTGTCTCTCCTTCCCCCTGTACAGGGTTTATCGAGTAGTTGTACCCATAAACACAACCGGTTGCTCCAAGATGAATGATCATGGCGTGCCGCAGTGAATCAAAAACATTGTTCTCACAAAGGCAGTCTGTACTGTGGAGTCCAATTTCAACTCCATAGCCGCTTCCGCCGCCTCCGTAATTGAAAGAATGGTGAAAGTAGCTGTCACGGTATTCACACCCGAGAGTAGTATTGTTTGTTATATGTGATTTCTGAGTGCGGCTGCTCTCAATGTTTCTGATCCAGCAGTAAGCTGCATTCTTAAACTGAAATGTGCTGTTTTCACCCTGCATTCTCTCGATGTAAAATTTCTCGAACCCCACGCCGCAGACAAACCCCTGGGGTCTGATCTGCGGATTGAGGTCGGATCTGACCTCAAAATGTAAAGGTGTGCGGAATGTTATGCTGTTTCCATTTACCTGTTTTACTTCAAAGAGCTGGCCGACTGCGTATTGGGCCCAATCGACTATCCAGTCGGGGCTGGTGTACATGAGGGATGAGTCGTTTGACTGCTGAATTTCAGCGAAAGCTCCCACTGTAAATTTGCTCCCATCCTGTACAACCACAGTAGATGATCCTTTCTGGAAGCCGCTCACAAGATTCTGCCATGTGCCCCTGTTGTACTTTATCACATCAAAAGCCAGGCCTGTATGATTATGAAAGAGTTTTGTCTTATCGTGACCGTCGCCGCGAAGCACAATGTTGTTTTTACCTATGGTAATAGTGCTGTTGATCAGATATTTTCCGGCGGGAAGATACACTATACCGCCATCAGCCCCTAAGGCTTCAATTGCCTTAGTGATTGCATCTTTACTGTCTGCCTGTCCTGAAGAATCAGCGCCGTAAGAGAGGACATTAATAGATGAACTCTCGTTGACAATTATCCTTCCGGGCACACCCGGATCCCAGATTGTCATGCGGTCGGAGCTTATGATTCCGGCGCTTATGAAGGTCGATAGAACTGTAATTGCTGTAAATATTTTATCAGATTTCATGATTCTCCTTTTAGGTCCTGTATCTATTATACAGCTCGTTGCACAATTTGACCATTCATCTGTTTGGTTCCAGACGTTGTAAAGGAAAAACTGATTTTGTGGAATTATTTATCAATATTTTTCAAACAGGTATTATTTTGTTAAATAACACCCCTTATTTACATCCATAACTGCTGTCAGGAGGTTTGTATGAAACGCTTTATCTTATCACTTTTACTCTGCTCCTGTTGTACTGCTGGTCTCAATGCTTAAGAGTACACCTGTCAGATGCAGTATGATCAGTTTTTCTGTATGTCTTCTGTTCCAACATCATCTGTTCCCATTGTGCTTGTAAATAGATCTGAAAATCCATATTCAAGAGCCCTTGGCGAACGTATCGCAGGTTACGTCATATTGGGAACCGCTGTGCTTAACCTTGCGATAGCTAAACCAATGGGTCAAATGCAGGAGGAACTTACCGGAGATGGCGAAATGTGGACCGGATTAATATTAACAGAAGGCATTGTGCGTGGTCTCCTGGGTGCGGTATTTTTAACGACAGGATATGTAAAGTATTCAAGATGGAAAAAATGGGAGAACGAACATGCCGGCAGTAAATCATACGGACATCATTTGTCTTTGAACATTGACATTTAATAAGATTGATTTAACCTGAATTCTCAAAAAACAGGAAATGTAAAGTGAAAAAGCTGCATGGTTTAATTATTCTATTGTGGGTAATTTTATTGAATATCGACTGCTCCAAACCAACGATGACAGTTCTTCCAAAGGACTTTCATGTGGGGCCGGGCCGGGCTGCTCTGGGGGTCGTATTTGATCCGCAGCAGCCGTTTTTTGGTAAACCGGATCTGATCCATTCATCGTTTGGTCCGGGTAATCCCATGGAGAATTTCACGCACTTCTTCAGGTCCTCTCTAAGTGATGCTGTTCTCAGGAATTCTCTTTTTTCCAGGGTGGTCTTTATCGATGATTCCATACAGACAAAAAAGAAAGGGTTTCCCTACGGAAAACATTTTCTGGAAGTAAAGATTCCCTCACAAACGCTGGAAAAGTATGCATCTGAGGGAACAGATTTTCTGATGATCCTTCAGAATTTTACAATCGATATGAACGGGAAAAATGTAGCGGACTATGAGCCCATGTCCATGAGTCCGATAGCAGGGGCTCCGATGATCGATCATCTTGGTGAGAAAAAGACGGGGGAAACAAATACCGGGATGCGTCTGAAGTTCTCGGCTAAAGCCCTCATTGTAAAATGCTCGAACGATTCGGTTATCTCTTTTGGCAATGTCATAATAGACAACAGCGCAGTTGACCTCTCCAGAAGTGACTGGCTCGACAACATAAATGATCTTGCCGAAGAGATATTTGAGGATGGACCGTTTCATAGTTCCGCTGAAGTGACAATTGAGGAAAGCCGCTGACATCCGGGTAAGCGCCCCTTGTGTACGATCGATTTCAGTCCGCCCATTTGTCCCCCAGGAATTCAAAAGTGCTCCAGAGCAACTGCCTCGACCCGGTTACACATGCAGAGCGAAAGATCAGCAAAACCTGCTGATAGTGCCTTAATAAGGACGATGGGACGATTCTGAATGGTGAAAATCACGCAGTTTTAAAAGATTCTGTTTTTAGGTGCTTCGGACATTTCCGGGTGATTTTTTGTTGAGATTAGATG
>JAAYYB010000258.1 GCA_012515615.1 Fibrobacter sp. | reverse complement strand
CGTGCGTACGGGGAACATCCGCTATTTGTCTGTCTATCAAATTTGTTTCTCGGTTCATCCCCGTGCGTACGGGGAACATAGTTTACTCATTGCTTCCATGACCACCGGAAACGGTTCATCCCCGTGCGTACGGGGAACATGAACCGCCGAGGGGCGAATGACTGACCACTACCGGTTCATCCCCGTGCGTACGGGGAACATGGCAATATGAACGGTATCACATACTCGTCATACGGTTCATCCCCGTGCGTACGGGGAACATTCTGGGCTGTCTGATTGTGGAAACCACATTTACGGTTCATCCCCGTGCGTACGGGGAACATGATCTGGGACGATGGGTGCTGTACGGTTGAGTCGGTTCATCCCCGTGCGTACGGGGAACATCCTGTAACGGGCTGAATTCATGCAAATACCGCCGGTTCATCCCCGTGCGTACGGGGAACATAGGAAACACAATGAACTCACTGCCGTAATCTCCGGTTCATCCCCGTGCGTACGGGGAACATGAAGTCCAGAGCATCTTTGACTCATACCAGATCGGTTCATCCCCGTGCGTACGGGGAACATAACGGGCCGTCCCAGATGGTCATAAAGAAGAGCGGTTCATCCCCGTGCGTACGGGGAACATAACTCTGTGATCAACTCGTATTCAATGCCATGCGGTTCATCCCCGTGCGTACGGGGAACATATTTCGATTCCATACTTTTCCTCAACTAATCGCGGTTCATCCCCGTGCGTACGGGGAACATTCTGTTAACAGATGCACCAAAGCACAATCATGCGGTTCATCCCCGTGCGTACGGGGAACATATCTTGCACCGGTCAATTTTGCCTCAGACAGGCGGTTCATCCCCGTGCGTACGGGGAACATCCACAGTAAAACAGGTTGTTTTTACATATTGACGGTTCATCCCCGTGCGTACGGGGAACATGATCCAAAGGTTTGCATTGGAGGGGTTGACAGCGGTTCATCCCCGTGCGTACGGGGAACATTTAGATGAAAAGCCCGTTTTTGCCTTCGTCTTCGGTTCATCCCCGTGCGTACGGGGAACATAATAATGAAAATTAAGAAGGCACTACAAAAAGCGGTTCATCCCCGTGCGTACGGGGAACATTCAAAATCTCAGTTGGGGCCTCTGAAGAGTTGCGGTTCATCCCCGTGCGTACGGGGAACATCGTATTTGGTTTGTACTGGGATAACCTCACCCCTGGTTCATCCCCGTGCGTACGGGGAACATTAATAATTAAAACAAATAATAACTAACAGTATCGGTTCATCCCCGTGCGTACGGGGAACATTAAGGGCGCCTGCTGCTGTGCTCCCCTTGGATCGGTTCATCCCCGTGCGTACGGGGAACATCTTTCTTTGGTTACTTTCTTTCTTTCTTTCTTCGGTTCATCCCCGTGCGTACGGGGAACATTACCAGTGCCGGCTTTTAATAACCTCAAGAGCCGGTTCATCCCCGTGCGTACGGGGAACATGTCCATCCAGCTCCTACAGTGTCATAATATGCCGGTTCATCCCCGTGCGTACGGGGAACATGTCCGTAGTAATTAAAGCCATCGTTCGGGCCGCGGTTCATCCCCGTGCGTACGGGGAACATTTTTCATATCCGGCAGAAAGTAGCACCTTTGACGGTTCATCCCCGTGCGTACGGGGAACATGCCCTGTCGGGCCAACCGGCCTACTTTTTGTTTCGGTTCATCCCCGTGCGTACGGGGAACATAACTTGATAGTCTATTGTATCTGTCAATGTATCGGTTCATCCCCGTGCGTACGGGGAACATTTTGACAATGAGGTAGTCTATTACGTTCATGCCGGTTCATCCCCGTGCGTACGGGGAACATCCATGCTGGCAAAAGCGACCAGGCACATCACGCGGTTCATCCCCGTGCGTACGGGGAACATGGGTACTGGCAGCCCGTTTATTCGGTGCATCACGGTTCATCCCCGTGCGTACGGGGAACATTTTTTAGTATCAATTTTCTGGGCAAGGCCTAACGGTTCATCCCCGTGCGTACGGGGAACATAAGTACAGAAACCGTATTATAAAAGACGTTTCCGGTTCATCCCCGTGCGTACGGGGAACATTATACTTCTGCAGGGGTTCCCCATTGAAATGGCGGTTCATCCCCGTGCGTACGGGGAACATTTCGAGACTAGTTCTTTTAACATAATATCATTCGGTTCATCCCCGTGCGTACGGGGAACATAATAGAGGAATCTGTTTGTGAATTTCATGAGTCGGTTCATCCCCGTGCGTACGGGGAACATACTAAAACGTATCCCATTGATTTTCAAGGAGTTCAATGGCCCTGGAAAACCTTACCGGATTAAATGTACTTTTTTGTATTTACATTTCAAAGAACTTCTTATGTAACATTAACTTTTATATCCGGCAAAAACGATACAAGCTTCAATCCATCCATTTCTACTGGAATTCTGCGGTTTTTACCGTGAGTTACAAAATCAAAACCCGACTCTGTATTTGTATTCCAGGCCATTACTGCATTCCCATCCTCAATAAACGCTTTTACCTGTTCCCATAGCATTTCTCTGACCCTCTTGGAATGATCACCCACAAAAACCCCGCAGTGTATTTCAATAAGATAGACACCCAATCGTCCCTTCAAACGAGGTGGCGCATTTTCAACTACGATGACCAGCATCTCCTATGCCCTCCTTTAAAGGTATTGCTATCGGCATTGCCTCTTCATGCGGTTCCGGTTTATCCAACCCACCGGCTGCCAAAACCTCCTCTATAAAAGGAATAAGATCTTGCAGTATTTTCCACTCCCGAAAAGAATCCCTACAAGCCAACCGCACTTTACGTTCCAGATCATGTGTTTCCTTAGCCGCGATCTTGAACGCGATAGGAACAACTGTCTGAAATTTGAACAGATCGGCAATATCATAAACAAACGACTGCGGCTTACCGGTATGTATAAAACCAATTGCAGGAGCATATCCGGCAGCCAGTATCGCTGCTTCACATACGCCATAGAGACAAGATGTAGCGGCGCTCATACAACGATTGGGAATATCACCAACGCCCCAGCTCTCCGGTTTATAATTACGTCCATCCCATTTCACACCGTATTTTACAGCAAGCATCTGGTACATTGAACGCACCCTCGCCCCCTCTATCCCACGCAATTGTTCTATACTCCTTCTCTGTGGCGGTTCATCCCCGAATCTGATCTTATACATATGACGCACCACCTTCAGCCGGGCATCGGGGTCAAGCGCAAGTTTTGCCTGATAAAGAAGACGATCCGCACGTGCACCACCAGGCTGCCCAGCAGCATAAAGCCGCACCCCGCCTTCTCCAACCCACACAAGTAAACACCCCACCCTCGCCGCCAGCACAACTGCCGCATGAGACACCCGCGTCCCAGGCTGCAAAAGTAAACAGGCAACAGATCCTACCGGTATCTGTGTCCGCACACCGTTTTTGTCAATGAGTACAAATGACCCGTCAAGTACATCCAGTTCCCCATACTCCAGAAAAAGCATGGAGACCCGCTCTTTCATCATAATCGGTTTAGGAGGGGGAAGTCCGTTCATAGTAAGTTGCTCCTGTGACAATGTCTTTATCGCGGATTCGGCGGATTACGCGGATAGCACGGATTTTAAAAAACACGGATTATTAATGTGTGATGTTCCGCGCAATCGCCCTTCTTCCCCCCATCCGCGGCCTACCTTTATAATTATTTTTGGTATTAATAAACCGTTCAAACTGCAAACTTTTGCCACCGAAATTAATCAGCAACCCGATTTCCAGATTATATGCAGTAAGATAGTTAAGTGTTTGTGCCCTGTGCACATCATCCAGAACAGAGATCGCCTTTAACTCCACAAGAACACACCCGTCCACAATAAAGTCAGCCCTTCTGGTACCCACTTCGTGCTCTTTATAAAAGAGAGGCATCTCCTGTTCACGTCGGAAAACGATCCCTCTGCTTTTCAGTTCAATTGCCAGGCAACGCTGATAGACAACCTCCTGAAACCCGTTACCCATTTGTTTATGCACTTCCATTGCAGCGCCGATGACCTCACGGGTGAGGCCTGAGTATTTAAGATCGGATTCGGACATGGGAGTTCCTTTGGTTAGAGGGAACGTTTGTCAGCCCTGTAATGGCTTTACTAACAAGAGACCGCAACCGAAAGCTTTGGCTGAACCTATACCGTTAAACAAAGCTTTCTCAAATAAATTTGAATCAACCACCCTCAAAACGCCAGTAAGGTCAACACTGCTGAACCTTATCCTGTTTGAACCTTTCCTTAACAGATGCTGTCTGTAAGAGGTTATTTCAACCATATCGGAATTTTCAGGCTGAAAACCGAATACATTTCCTTTTTCAAGAAACCATTCACTGACCGCATTTTGCATCAGGCTGGCAATCTCAAGAGAGTCGGTAATTCCCCTGGCCTTTGCCTGATGTTTTGCATCCATAAGAACATCATGCTTTACAGAATTCTCTTTACCGTCAGTTTTGCGGGCAATCACCGGGTTTACCCTCACGTCAAAACTTAATCTTGTACCAGCTTTGATTTTGGGGCAATACTCTTTTATGTCTACATTAAGCAAGCCGTTGACAGGAACAGGGGCTCTCTGCGAAACCACATAAAACAGAGGTAGACCACGGCGGGTATTCTCAATTGTTAATTGCTCTTTTTCAATTTCCTGCCTGAAAAGAAATGGCCGCCTGCCACCACTATCATCAGGAAACAATTTCCATAACAGTTGGTGTATAGCATACAAATCACCCTGGCATTCCTTAAGCAGTCTGGCCTGTACCATAGCACCGGTTTCAATTCTAACACGTGAAAAGAACATTACTTACCTCCTTCAACGAACAGATGCTCCATACGTGGTGTAAACTGCCATCGGGTTTTGTTCAAGGGTTCATCATACCGCTCGGATGTCTGCTGCGGAACCATATCACCGGCTTCATTTTCCCAGTAATATCCGGGTGAATGCAATGCAATAAAACTTCCGGTAATATCTTCACCAGAATATGAAGTAACTAAAGGTGGGAACACAGCGTTATCCAAAGCTTTTTTCAAACCACCACTCTCAATTAATTGTGGTTTCATGGGAGCGGCTATCGGACAGGACTTTCTTCCAAGGTAAAGAACATAAGCAGGGTTCAGCAGACGATCTTTGATAGTGTCAAGTGTGTATGGTGCGTTGGCTCGAGATCGCAATGCAACAATGCACATTGAATCACAACGATATTCGCGCGATGTCAATATTGTTCCTAATCGGTCCCTGCCGGCTACGACCTCATCTCTGCGTGTGTAATACTTCACCTTACCTGTGCTGTCAGGAACCTGAACAGTATGATAATCTTTAAGCAGAGTTCCAATGCTTTGCACTTTTACTGCTACATCATAGCCTCTAAAAAGAGCATCTAGCCTTTCTGTTTCATCACGACCAATACCCAATGCAGCCGAGATGATTCCAAGAATTGCGGATCGTCCGGGATATGGTGCGCTTCGGCGTACCTCTCCAACCGCAATTTCGCCCCAGGCGGCCATAGGACCATACAACCTGAATATCAGATATTTTTCCACTTATTACTCCTTTACGAAGTTGATAAGTTCAGAGAGAGACCCTTCGCCTGAAATAGCATTCAGCTCTTTACGATTTGGATTGACTACTTCATAAACTTTATCCATGTTTTCACAGGTCCGTTTAATGGCCTTGATGGCATCCTCACAGTAGTTAGTACCGGTAACCGGTTTAAGATATGCAACAGAAAGAGACCGTGGTTGTTCATCTCCTTTTTCAGCCAGACAATATGATGCCCAGGCACGACTGCCAAAGCTGTTTTGTTTACCTTCGGGACTTACTTTTATTGCAGCTTCAACAAGTGCCCCTAATGTCTTCTGTACAAGAGAATTGTTATTACCGAGGTTTTTCAAAAGCATCTCTTTATCTATACAGAGATATATGTAAAAGAGAGCTGCAGCAAAACCACTTTCACCAATATGTGCGGCACCCATATCATCCACCCCGTTGTTCAGATCATCTACAGCAGTGAAGTAGTCATCCTCAATTACAACCGGGTGCACACTGATTGCATGTGCAACCTGACAGGCGGCTTCCATATTAAACTCTGGTCTGGATGCCAGCATGCGTCCAAACAGCGCAATATCAACAGCGGTTTCAGGGTGACGAAGCAGTTGAAGCTCGTCTGCACCGGGTGCGCGTTTTTCAGAAATCAGCGTATTCACAAGTGTGTCAATGGCCGAACGTTCCTCAGGGGAAACATGGGCAAGCTGTTCAATCTCCAGATCAACCAGACTATCAGGATCCTTTTTATCCTCCGCTTTCAGTTTACCAAATGTACCTGCAATTGACTTGCTCCATTCTTTTGCATCTTTAGGTTTAATCGAAGCAGCAATCATCTTTTTATAGATATCTACCCCGAGTTCTTTTGTCCTTGTTCCAATGTGCCCGCACAATGAGGACTCGAAAAGGTCTGATGTTCGCCAGGATCTTTTTAAACTTTGTGAAGAGATACGTAATCTGTCTACGCCTCCCATTTTTGCTGTTTTAGGGCGTCCCATATCATCACGGTTAATGTTTGATGGAGGATAGGAAGTTAAAATGTGCAGTTGAATAAATTTACTCATGATATTTCTCCTTACAAAATGTCAGTTGATTGTTTTATTTTGTTTTTGAAAGGTTCTGGAAGTAATCAAGTCCCCATCGGACCAGGATCCTCTTGTGAGGATCTGAATCGACATCACCGTTTTCCATCTCTTTTGTCCAATGAAGAATGTTGTCGGTAACTGAAACCGGACTTACTGCTTTACCCAGCAGATGTATAGCTCGTATCATCCGTATATAAACCTCATCAAGGCTACGGCTCTTCTGTATTTGTGAAAAGCGTAATTCACTTACTGCCGGTTTATCATTCCCGGTTGCACAGCTTTCAGCGAATGATTTCCCGTTATCATTATCGATATGCGCTAAAACCCCGGCTGCTGCAGCAAGGCCAAGAATGTTCTTCTCACTGGTCCAATAACCGGCAAGTTCATAGTAGAGATATCTAAATCCCTGGCAGAGCAGCACATCTGCGGGTGTTTCCGCCCGACGCAGTTCCGCCCGCCACCCGGGATTTTTTTTCAGCGATGACCACCACGAAAGCAGCTTCGTTTGATCATCACTGTTCCAGAAAACAACATACCTTTGGTTCATGGAACCTCCTTATTTTAACAACGCTTCAATTGTTTTTGTTTTCTTACTCCTGAGAATCGCTGAAAGCGACTTTGATGCTTCAGCTATACGTTTCATATTCTTTACTTCATCGGTATTCTGAAGTGCAAACCGATCAAAAATGAGTTCTGCAGAGCTGATGATAAAATCATGCCATTCTATTAATAAGTGATCCGTTTTCAGATCAAATTCAATTGCAGAACGTAGCTTTTCTGCAATATTAAAGAACTGTACTTCAGTTTCTTCATAGAAGGTGGTATAAATAAACGACATATCGCCTTTAGCATCTTTTGGTCTTGCAAACCATGCTGCTTTTACCTGATCACGTAAGATTTTTATTGTGTCATTAGTCGCATTGATCATGCTTTGTATGTAACCGATGAAAAACAGCCTCTTGTTTTCTGGCAGGATCACCATTGGCATTGTTTGATCATACCAGCAACGTGCCTTCATGTTGTCCATATCATACCCGAAGCACCATACTCGTGGGTGGCTGATATTTTCAACTTTGAAGACCTTATGCTCGAAAAAAGATCGAATCACTGATGCTGCAGATTCTCCCTGGTCATTGCCAAAGGCCAAGGAAATCCAGTCGGGATATGAAAAACCACCCTGCTTACCTTTCGTAGCAATCAAGCTTGTACTTCCATCTTTTTCTTTTTGTATTCGATATGGGCTCAGGGAATGCAGCCAATCCGGTGAGTAACTTGTGCCAAAGTTTTTCGCACGATAATCAGTCCATACATTTCCTTCGGCACCGCAAATATCACAAACACCTTCAGCACAAGATTCCAAACGTATTCTTCTGGGCATCCACCAGTACATCTGCAACAGATTTACATCATCTGGATATACTTTTTTATCATTTTCGCTGGTGATTGTTGGACCCATCCATGGAAAAATTTCAGGTTTGGTATCTTTAGCGACTTCTCCAAAATGTTCATTTATAGATAGGATATTAAGCCAGATATTCTGCCATAGCATTACATCATCTTTTTCATGTAGTGCCAGGGTTGTTAAAGGTCCGCCACCACGCAGACCTGTTCGATTGCCCTGGCCACCTGCAGGAGCATTGACTTGAAGTGTGAAAAGAGCCATGGCCGTACAATCATTACATAAACCTTTGGCGAAATCTCGCTTTACAAAATGATCTATATTTTTTTTCAGAGAATTTTCTCCGGGAGCATCAATCAGAAGCGACCGAATGCTTGACACTTCAGAACCTTCGGGTAATTGCATATCCTGCATAAATGCCGGTCCGTTATTATTTACTAACTCAAAAGCAACTGCAACAGTTTCAAACACAGCTCTAAGTTCATCACACGATGGTATATTATTCCATTTATCTTCCCATTCGTCATCATCTGAAGGCGCATACGTTGTTTGTACCAGCCCGATAAGAAATTGATACAACGCGCCCCTGAAATCAGGACGCGGAGCTACAATATCAATCACAGGGTTCTCTGATTCTCCAAGCTCCCATGGCGCGATTTTACTTATTGTATTATCTGCTCTTCTTACAGGTATCCATTGATCCTTAATAAGATTCACTTATACCTCCTCTATTATAGTCACACCCCAGCCAAGATGCGGATCGTAGTTATCCGAAACAGGTTCATTTGTCGACAGCGCGGTATCAGATCTGCAGTTCACTATTACAACTTCACAATACTTCAACCTTTTATTTTCCCTCTTAAGTTCATCAACCATTCCCTGGTACTCAACGGAAATAGAATATCCGCATTTTCTCCAATCACGTTCTGAAACTGACAGACTGCTCCAGTCCCAGGCATAGGTTTCAGTACATGCATAAGGAACAAGTGTCTCATTTTCAACAACACACAATACAATGTCTACATTTTCATCAGAAAGGCGGGTCGCGATCTTGTCATCTTCGTTCCATAAATCCGCCTTAACAGCATTCCTGCAGTATCCTTTTTCAAGAATGAGTGCATTAAGATCTCCCATTGATTTTTTTGATTTATCTTTTCCGTCCGATTTGCATATATTGTCAACAAGGCCTTCCGGAGCATCAAAACTGCATCCCTCGCCATAAACAGATTCAATTAATAAACGTGCATCTTCAGGCATGTACCAGCCTTTATTTTCGATTAAAACCCTCTGTGTCCGCCAGAGTACTCCCGCATTCTGATATACAGCTGCAGTTCCTTTAAAATCTGCATTGAGCCAGTTATAACTTGCGTCTTCTTCAAATTCCGGACAAAAAATATGTAGAACCGGAGCACCACGCTCATCAGTACCATTTTCAGTTTTAATATTCCCTTTCTTACTTCTGATATGTCGATGTAGTCTACCCGCACGCTGGATTAGAAGATCTATCGGGGCAAGATCTGTAAACATTTCATCAAAATCAAGGTCCAGAGATTGTTCAACAACCTGCGTTGCAACCAGGATTCTTCCATATCGCTCATTTTCCCCAGACTCTTTACCAAAATTCCTTATCGCATTATCTTCTATCCGTATTCTGTCAATCATGGCAAACCGGCTGTGAAACAAGGCGATTTTATCATAAGATATACCTGATTTTAAAAGGTCATAAAAAGCTCTTCGAGCATCTTTTACCGTATTACGTACCCAGCATACGCATTTCCCATCGTTTGATTTTTCAGTAATATCTTTCAGGAATTTCTCGTAAGAATGTATAAAGTTTACTTTTACGTTCCGCCTCAGTTCATTTCTGGTGTCAACTTTCATGGGGATCACAGTGTCAGAATCGACTTGTGTGAGCAACGGGAAATCTTGTGTGTCCGACAACTCTGTAAAACTGTCATTTCCTTTCAACCCACTTTGAAAGGCGTTTATAAGCCCGGCTCTTTTTTTATTCGGTATAGTGGCGGAAAGGATAATTGCAGATCCACCTCCCTGCGCATGGGCTTTAAGGAGCACAGTGAGCAGATGTTCCGTATAAGGATCATAGGCATGGACTTCATCAACAATCAGAACTTTGCGTTTAAGGCCTAACAATCGCAACGACTGATGCCGTACCGGAAGAATTCCTATTAATGCCTGATCGATTGTGCCGATACCGATATCCGCCAACAGAGCTTTTTTCCGATTATCTGCAAACCATAAATTGCAGTACGTACCAGCATCACCCTCAAATTCGTATTGAAATCCATTTTTCTGTGGCTGTATAGAAATAGATTCTGAAAATTCTTTTGACAGGTGACGCGCTCCATGTGAAAGAATCAGTGATGGCATTTCTGTATCTGAATACAATTTTCGGTAAGCTTTGCACATTCGGTTGTACATTGCATTCGCTGTAGCCATTGTCGGCAACCCGAAATATAGACCATCCATATCACATTCAGACATCAAGCGCGCGGCAAGAATGATAGCGGCTTCAGTTTTACCCGACCCAGTTACATCTTCGATAATGAAAAGTTGGGGGTCAGAAGCCAGTTTCATCTTTGCAGCCATATTTTGAAGCGGTGATGGAGTGCTAATAAAGGGGAATATCTTCTTAATTTCTGTAAAAGGCTGTTTTCGGGCAGGTACCCAGTTTGCTTTCAAAACAGCTTTCTCAGCCTGTGGAATAGCAGTGTTTTCCCAGTAATCTTTCAGATTAACTGGATTAGAATGATATGGAAAATTATCCATACTTGATCCAATCCAGTCAGATAAAACACAGAGTCCTGCCAGTTGCCAACTGACTTCATTGATTTTCTTTTTAAAGCCCTTTTCCATTACAGGCAATTCAGTAAGTAATGGCTTGAACATTTTCAAGCATTCAGTAACAAACGTGTTCGCCGCTTCAAAATCATTAGTGTTAAAGTAAAGTGAACTCCGAAGCATTGCGCCTCCGCCTTGCGCACTCTCTTTTGGCGGTATACCATGGTGTCCTGTTCCAGAACGGATTAACAAATCTATATACGGTGAGAGATTTGGGTATTTATTGCTTAATTGAAAAGAAATACTTTGCCTGTCATTTTTCCGTTCACCACGCCAGAGGCCCAAACCTAATGAATCATGACGCTCAGTGTAAACACCTGCGCTTTGTTCCTCAAAAAATTGCATATAGATTTCCGGGATCAACCCCTGAAATGTATGTGAAAATTTACCAATATCATGAAGAACCAACAAGAAAGTGAATAACTCCCGAACAAGAGCTGAGGAAAGTCCAAGACGATTTGCAATAGCAATACATTTGTTACATTCCGGATTGAACAAAAACCACCCTACCGCCGCCACATCCAGACAATGATATGGCAATAAATGGTAGTCATACCCTTCATCTTCTCTCCTCCTTGCCTTCCCCCAATATTTATAATACAGATTGTTCATTACCCATCCCTGAAAAATAGAGCCGCAGTTTCAGAAAAAGGTACCCCTAATCATCCTACCTTCCCTCTATTTCGAAACTGCGGACTCCAAACAGCTTGAAGTATCAATTTATACAAACACACTCTCAAATCATGAGAGTATTGATTTTTTTTCATAATTTTTTCCCATCTCCCCCACCACCCTCCCTACCTCTTCCCTCAGCTCCCGTGGTCCCTTGACCTCTGCCAGCGCCCCCCATTTGAGAATATCCATTATCAATTCTCTGCTGTCACTGTAAGGCACTTTCAGGGTTAAAGAGCCATCGGGATTAAGGGTGTATTCCTGTAAAGGGTGCCATTTCTCTTTTTCCACCTCTTCGGCGGCTATTCCGCGGAACTCTATTTCAGCGATTGCCTCTGGCGTTCCGGTAAAGATCCCGAAAGAGGCTCCGTAATATGAATCGAGTTCTTTTTTATTTACATCCTTGTATTTTCCTGATATTTTTTCGCAGGCTGTTATGCGGTCTATGGAGAAGGTGCGCAAGCCGCCTCTCTTATGGCACCAGGCATCAGTATACCAGTTGTCCCTGTAGCGGATAATTGCCTGTGGAGAAATCTCTCTTTGCGAAGGCTCTTTCCCCAGCGGCTTGTGGGTTACAAGCAGGCGTTGTCTGGAGAGAACCGCCGATGCCACGGTTTTGAGGATTTCCGGGTTGACATTACGCTGTTCCACGGAGATCAGCTTTATCCCCCTGTGCCACCTTGCCGACTTTATCTTCTGCATCTTTATCAGCGAATCCAGTTTGGCCCGGAAAGGCCTGAACGTATCTGCAAAGAGCCCTTGCGAAAGGTCATCAACTGCCTTGTCAAGAATGGCAAAAGATTGAAGTTCCTGTGAGGTAAACCAGATCCCCGGAAGCTCAAAACTTTCACCCTCTTTTAAATCGTAAAAATATCCTTTGTACCTCCTGCTGAACTCAATAGGCGCTCCCATTCCGTAAAGAAATGCCCGCAGCCTGTAGAATGTGGCCTTTGAAAACTTCAACTCATGGGTTATATCATCCAGTGGCACAGGAAATCTGCTGTCTGAAAAGAGACGGTGAAGGGAAAATATCTTCTCCAGTTTTTCCATAGAGAATCTCCATCTATAATTCTGGAAAACGTAGGGTTAGCTGCTATACATCAGGTAAAGCGTGAACATTAATTTTAACCTTTTTGTGAACTATTGTAAATACTTTTTTTCCCAGAGGACAGTAACTTGAATTTGTTAGTTTATTTGTTCCCTGTGTAAACATTCCGGAAAAGAGATTGTTTTAAACCTGAAAGTCGCATATGGGGAGAGCAAAAAAAGGTAAGATGTTGGGATTATAATGCTTGAAGGCGTTGCAGGTCTTATCGACAAGCTGATAAGACCAAGACGCCTGAAAGCCTTAGCGCTCAACAGGTTACGGTTTTTTGCCTCATCTAACTGCGATTTTCAGGTTAAACCAAATTTGCCAATCAGGCGGTGATTGGCTTTGTTAACCCAGATCTCTATTTTGATGCCATAGGACAGAATTATTAAGGTTTGTGCATTCATGAAAGGCAAAGATCTTCTGGAAGAGGGCATCCCCTCTTGCGCTACAGCCTGTCGAAGACGCCGGTCTTGCGCTATCACCCCGTGTTGTCCACCAGTTGTGCAGGCAGGTATGACTATCAAATTTGCAAACGACCTTGCAGCCGCACTGACGAACTGGAGGTAGATTAAAACGGATTGTAGACTGGAAGAATTCAAGCATGTACGTATTTCACAGGCAAGGCCGGTACCATCCATTACTGTTCAGCAACAAACAATCTGCGAATCGACCTGTCCTCAGGCCTGCTGATACTGACAAGCAGGGCGTTGCCGGAATAATTATCAATTGTCATCTCAACCTGGTCTCCTGAAATCCGGGTATCCTTCAGAAGCTTCCCTGCCATATCAAAAACCTGTACATATTGAACACTGTCTCCAAGACCACCGATAGTCAAACTTCCACTCTTAAAACTCAGTGTTGGCGCCACATCCTCAACAGCACCATAAGACACAACACTTTTCAGAGGTTCCCATCCGGTTGCCTCTTTGATTATTTTGACAAGATTCACTGCCATTGCCCGGTGATCCTTCAGCGATGGGTGCCAGTCAAGGGCCGTATTTGAGGATCTATATTCCATATACCAGATATCATCGTGACCCTCAGCCTTTTCTCTTTTTACAATGCCATCCACAAGTCGGGTCATCAGGTTTGTAGGCCATACCGAAGTAGCCGCACAGATTATCTTTACGCCGGGGTAGCGGCTCCTTATGGATGAAATGAAGGCACGGTATCTTGAAACGTAAACAGAAGAATCGGTGTACGGAGGCGGGTCCTGAAAATCGTTAATGCCGATATTTACTACCACCACCTGAGGGATCCAGGAACTGAAATCCCAGTCCGGACTCTTCCCGGTAAGATTCATCTGTGATATGAGAGTCTTTTGGTAGTAGTATGAGAGTTCTTTTCCGGGCATCTCATTAGCATAGTTCCTTACCAGCCCCCGTCCTGAGTATGCGTTAACCTGGTACTGAGCGCCAAAGGCTCTGGCTGCCACAGGGCCGTAAGAGAGACTGGTGTTTGTAGAGACAAAACAGACATGATCATGCAGTGCCGCAGATACCTCTCTTGATGTAAATTCATTGCCATATCCGGCAGAATGAGAATCTCCGATAAATTCGATCTTTCTCTCCGGAGCTTCAGGAGGCTCAAGCAACTTCTTGCCCCTATCGAGGATAAATCCATGAAAATGAGATGTCTCGAGGTTTGACTCACTCCTTTTTGTCAATAGCAAATCATGTGCCCTGTCTTCAAGTTTTTCTGCAATCGTAAATGTATCTTTTTCCGCAGAAACCGTGATTGTCGATTGAAGCTGCCCGTCAACATAGGCATCATACCTGTTTTTTCCAGACAAAACCGCCCGGCATGATGTCCCCTCAAATCTTGCCTTGATGTAAACACCCGGCCAGTCAAACCCGGGAGCTTCCGGATTTGAAAAATCAAATCTTCCGAAATACTGTATGCCCGGATCATCGGACCTTATAAAATTTGTGCAATCAACCATAAACAGCAGTGCCGCCAGACAAAGATTCAATGGAATTGTTTTCACGCATATTTCTCCTCTTTTTTGAGCCCCGGGACAGGACAAATCAACGAAGAGGTATAAGTGCAATTCGCCCTGATCCGGGTGCATAAGTTAGGTAATATAAACGATCTGTTTTTACTATCAAAATAAACCTGGTCAGTGGTTCCAACATGGCGCAGAAGTTAAAACAATGTAGTCAGATTCAATTTCTTCCTAAATATCTTTATCTTTACCTATGGTGTTTTCTTCCAAAGCGCCGCACTCAGCCCCATCCCCTATCTGCGTGCAGAATTCTTCTTTGTATATATCCAGAGCGGTAAAGAAAAATGAAGCAATGATCGGCCCGATAATAAACCCCATGATCCCGAAAAGACTCAAGCCGCCGATTGTTGATATCAGAATTATTACATCGTGCATCCGTGCACTGCTCCCTACAACCCGGGGCCTTATAAGATTATCGGCATTGCCGACAACCAGAAAATGGGTCGCCAGTATTCCTATCCCCTGCCAGAGATTTCCGATAAGTATCTGGATAATTCCTATGGGGATTAGTACAACTGAAACTCCCACTACCGGAAGAATTGAGAGAATAACCATAACAAAGCCCCAGACCAGCCACCCCTTCACGCCAAATATCAGCAGTGTCAGCCCGCCCAGTAAACCATCGATAAATCCGATAATTAAAGTACCTAAAACTGTAGCGCGCGATATAAGAACAAACCGGTCTATGATCATCTCTTTCTGTGATTTTTTCAGCGGGAGAACAGATTTTATGCCAGTAATTATCCTTTCGCCGTCTATGTAGAAATAGAAAAGAAGCAGAATTGACATAAGCAAATCAAACGCTATGCCGAAGACCCCGGCATAGGTCCTGTTCAGTACCCTGGATACTGCGGCTGCGGAGTTCTTAAAGATGGTCTGCCCTACCGTTTCCCAATTGACTTTATTAAATGCATATTCTCCGACTGGTGTATTGAGGAACCACTGGATAAGCGGCTGTTCACGCCAGGTCTGAATAAACTCCCTTACCCATGGTACAGCTAACGGGATTATCTCCATTATCTGATTTATTATCAGCTGTACAAATATGTAAAGCGGTATCAAAACCAGAACAATAAGTCCTATACAGCAGAGAAAAGATGCAAGGAAGCGCTTGCCCCTGGTTTTTACAAGTATCCACTTGTAAACGGGTGATGTGAGTGCGGTAGCTGTAGCGGCAAGAGCAAGAGGCACCAGAAAAATATAAACCATCGGGAAAAAGGCCGCAGCTGCGCCAAACAGAAGTAAAAGAACCGTGGCCCGCGAAAAAGTGTTTTTCTGTTTTTTTTCTTTCGGAGGAGTCGTCTCAACAACGATTTGACTCTCTGGCTTCCGGGGCTCCTGAGGCTTATCAACTGATTGAGGTTTTTCTTCGGGACTTTCAGCCATATATCTATTTCCTGTAATTTTTTTCTGAAGTGCTTCTGCCCTTGTTTCAGGACCAAAACGACAAAAACAAGTGATATTTCCGGTTCCCAAAGAGGATTACTTCACTTCCACAGCTCTCATATACCGGAAAAACTTTTGTGTTTCCGGGTTTGTGACGCACAGAGACTGCCGGCCGGGAGCGAAATGGGGCGGTGAACCCGACTAAAGCTGTTAAAATACATAATATAATAACAGGGGACGGACTATTTTTTTCTCCTTTTCCTGAAGTAATAGAAGCAGTCCGTCCCCTGCTGATATATCTTGCCACATGTCATTGCATCATTGTATTCTATATTATACAGAGGAAATACCCCTGCTCTCAAGAGCATTCCTTTGTTCATCACACTGGAGCACCTTTATGCGTCAACTACATCGCGGACGTCTTCTTTATCATTTTGTTCTGTTTACCATTTTTACCGCCGTGTTTTTAGCCGAATCCTCAACAGAAAAAAGTCGAACTGTCCGGGTCGGGGTTTACCAGAACCCGCCAAAAGTGGAAGTTCGCGACAACAAGCCTCAAGGCATATTTATTGACCTGCTGGAGTATATTGCCAGTCGCGAACAATGGAAACTTGTGTATGTTGAAGGCTCCTGGAATGACGGGTTACGAAGATTGACTTCTGACAGCATCGACATCATGCCTGATATGGGATACTCAGACACCAGGAACCAGATCTTTGACTTCAACCAGATTCCGGTGCTTCCCTCCTGGATACAGATGTACTCAAAAAAAGGTTTAAAAATAAAAAACATATCAGATCTGAATACCCGGAGAATTTCGATTGTTGAGGGATCTATCCAGCAGGAATTAGTTGACCGGATGATTTCCAATTTCTGCATCAAAAACGCCCTCGTTTTGTCCCCCGACCATCACAGAGCTATCGAAAAGGTCAAATCCGGCGAAGCAGATGTGGTGATGGTTGACAGGTTTTATGGTTACCGGAAGGACAGTGATAAATCCATAGAACCATCTCCTATTGTCCTGAATTTCAACACACTTCATTTCGCTACAGCAAAGGGTCTCAATCACAACCTCCTGTCGGCCATTGACAAGCATCTTGCAGATCTTCTGAATGATCCCCGTTCTATCTATTACAGCACCCTGATTAAATGGCTGAATGAAAAGCCTGAGACGTTTATACCGGGCATTTTACTGTGGCTTCTGGCTATCGTTTCAGGACTGCTTGTCATCTTCTTTGCACTCAGTTTCATTCTGAAATGGCAGGTCAATAAACGTACCAAAGAGCTTGACATAAAAAACGCCGAACTTACCGCAGCCCTGCAGGAGCTCAGAAAAGCAAGGGATGAAGCAATCAAGAGGGAAAGGCTCCATGCACTGGGTCAGCTTGCAAGCGGCATAGCTCATGACTTCAACAACGTACTTGTTCCGATAATCGGTTATACTGATATGCTGCTGTCAAACACGGATGATACAGCCGAAGGCCGTGACAATGCACAGAAGCTCAGTATTATCAATAAAGCAGCGATGCATGGAGCCGGTATAGTTAATCGAATTCAGCAGTTTTATCAAACCACCAGAAATTCACACGTCAAAAGCCTGATCAGTATTAAAGAGATAATTAAAGATGTAATTCAACTCGCAAGTCCCAGGTTCGAAGAACAAAGTAAGAATGCAAGCATAAATGTTGCACTCTCACTTGAGGATGAAACAGAGACTTTCGGGGTCAAATCAGATATTCATGAAATGATTCTCAACCTGGTGCTCAATGCCGCTGATGCCATGCCGTCCGGCGGAAATCTTGAGATCTCAGCAAGAAAAGTGGGTGGAAAAATCGAGATCATTGTAAAGGACAACGGATCAGGAATGCCTGAAGAAGTCTACACTCATTGCATGCAGCCGTTCTTCACAACCAAGGGCGCAAAAGGAACCGGCATCGGTCTTACTATGGTCAACAGCACGGTAATAAATCATAATGGAACTATTGAGATTGAGAGCTCTCCAGGAGTGGGGACCACTTTTAAAATCCTCCTCCCAATCTCTATCGGAGTTTTGACAGCCTCATGAAACCGGAAATTTTGACTGCAAAGCCTCAAAACTTCACTGGCACATAAAGTCACAAGTCACAAGTTGCAAGTCAGGAGTTAAGAGTTCGAAGTGAATTTTTTCCTAAGCCCTTGAAACAACATCTAAATTCAGCCCTGAAAAGGTTAAAATGAAGGGGCGAACGGTAGTATAAAGGATAATCGTTTGATGGATTTCACGATCAGAAAAGAACAGGAATCTGACTACAGAACCGTTGAGGAACTGACCCGAGAAGCGTTCTGGGATCTGCACGTCCAGGGCTGCGACGAGCATTATCTTGTACACACAATGCGATCACATCCTGATTTTATTCCTGAGCTTGATTTTGTAGCAGTTTTTGACAACATGATAATCGGCAACATAATGTATACCAGATCAAAAATTACAAATGTTAAATTCGGAGAGATCGAAACCCTTACATTCGGGCCTCTGAGCATCCTTCCCGCTTTTCAAAGGCAAGGTGTCGGTTCTGCCCTTATCCGCCATTCTCTTAAAGCAGCATCCGGACTGGGTTATAAAACTGTCATCATAAATGGATACCCCCACAACTACTGCAAGCATGGTTTCAAGGGTTCACGCAGCCTTGGCATAAGCGATGCACAAGGCAAATATCCCTTCAGCCTCCTTGTCCTGCAGATGGAACCCGGACTTCCCGAGGGGCACCAGTGGAAATTCATTGAAAGTGAAGCGTACCATCTTGATCCAGATGCTTCATCGGAATTCGACAAACAATTTCCTTATAAGAAGAAGGAATTCCGGCCTTCACAGGAGGAATTCGCGATTGCCTGCAGATCGTATGTAGAATGATTATTCCGTTGTATATTTTGAGATATGCAGCGAATTTCCTTCCACACAGCATCTCAATTGCCTGATCAGCCCTCTTACCATTCAATCGGCCTGTAATCTTTAAGAAACTTTCCGCACCAGTGTTTTCCCGTAAGAATACCGTCAAAGAACGGATCGCAGACCCTTGCCGCTCCGTCAACTATATCAAGCGGCGGCTGAAAATCATGCAGCTGCTGCTTTTTGCGCACCAGTTCAGCCGGATCTTCATCTGTTACCCAGCCGGTATCAACCGCATTCATGTAGATACCATATTTTGCCAGGCCTCCGGCAGAGGTGTGTGTCAGCATATTGAGAGCCGCTTTTGCCATGTTGGTATGCGGGTGGCGCTCTCCTTTTGTCCATCGGAAAAACTTGCCCTCCATTGCCGATACATTGACAATGTGCTTCTGCCCGGTATAATCGCGTTTCATAAGAGGGATCAGTTTATTGCACAGCACAAAAGGCGCCACCGAATTAACCAGCTGCAGCTCAAGCATCTCTGCTGTCGGGATTTCATTCTCCCCCAGCCTGGCACGCCAGGAGTTTGTCTTGCGAAGGTCAACCTGCTGCAGATCCGCATCGAGCTTTCCTTCAGGGAATATCTCTTCAAGCGGCAGACCGTTATCGAAAGAATAGGGCACCTGTGAAAGCCTTGCCGATAAAACGATACCCATGCCCGGTGTATTTCCACTCCAGGAGACCGGCATAGAGGAATCGGCAGACACCTGCTTCTGGAGATACCCGAGCTGGATCTTGCATTCATTGTACTTGTTCAGCAGCGATAGCGCATCAGCAGGCATTTCCGAAATCTCCATGCACTCATTATTCATCAAATGCGCATAAAATCCCGGTGGGCGGCGGACGGTCTGGGCCGCGTTGTTAATGAGAATGTCAAGGCGGTCATAGTTGCGTTCGAGAAACCCGCAGAATATTTCCACGCTGGGGGTGTGCCTCAGGTCAAGACCGAATATTTGAAGCCTGCTGCCCCATTCTTGGAAATCTTTTTCCCGCGAGTAACGCAAAGCTGAATCTACCGGAAACCGGGTCGTGGCTATAACGCGCGCCCCTGCCCTGAGAAGCATCAGTGTAGCCTGATACCCTATCTTAAGCCTTGAACCGGTAATCAGCGCTACCTTACCGTCAAGAGAAGCAGTCTGAAACCGCTTCCTGTAATTGAAATCCGCACACTCCGGGCAAAGGGCATCATAAAAAAAATGCACCGATGTGTACTCCTTATGACACACATAACAGACCTGGGGGTTCTTGAGTTCCTGAACAGGTATCGCCTGAGGGCCGGTGATCCGGGCAGGCGCGGTAAAAACATCTGCCTCACGGGCACTGCGGATTCCACTTGCAGCACGGGTTCCGCGGTCATTCTGCGCGACCTTCCGCCTCAGCGCCTGCTTTATCTCTTTATTCCGCTTTTTGGCTTCGTGACGGTCGGGGCGGGAGAGCTGCCCGGCTGCTTTAAACAATTCGACCCTGAGGTCATCAGGCAAACCGCTCAGAAGTTCGCCATTCTGCGCCAGTTTTTTAAGTGTAGAGACACACTCCAGAATTTCCCGATTTTCTTTTTGATCCATTCGCTACAAAATCCATTCTCTTTTGTGGGACACGGCAAAATAGATGATTTCTTTTCTGCCTCCAAAGGAAACATACTGCTATGCACCGGCTTTATTGTTACCGTGGTATTTTGTGTGCGGGAACAAGCATTATCTCTCTTTCAGGTCTCCTTTTTTGACAGCGCCTTCTATCAGCGCCCTGGCGAATTCCCAGATCTTTTCCGACCCGTTCTCAATCTGTTTATTAACTTTTAAAACTTTGTCCGATGTCACATTGTGCTTTTTCCAGGCATGGCCGTTATCGAGGGCATTCTGCATGAGAGGACCGATGCGGTCCATGGATCCTGCAAACTTTGCCTCTGCGCTCTTCTTATCTTCAAACTCTTTCCACAGCTCAAGAAACTCATCCCTCTGGTCATCGGGCAGAAGTCCGAAGATTCTTTCGGCGCACTTGGTCTCCTTTTCCCTCTTATCCTCCTGATTTTCCTTATAAAGGTATGTGTCTCCGGCATCAATTTCGACCAGGTCATGAATAAGTGCCATCTTGACAACTTTTGAGACATCAATTTTCTCATTTGAGTATTCACTCAATATAAGGGCCATAAGGCTCATGTGCCATCCATGCTCAGCATCGTTCTCTTCTCTTTTATTATGAAATATCCTGGTTTGACGGAATACGCTTTTTACCTTATCGATTTCAATAAGAAAGTCAATCTGTCTTCTGAGCCTCTCGTCAATTTTGTCCTGCTCTGTATTCATTTTTCACCTCCGATAGTTTATAAAATACGTTCAGGGTTCAGCGTTCAGGTCCAGAGATCGGGGTTCAGTCGGCAATTCGTAAGAGAGAAAGAAACATGTATTTGATTCAAGAGAACCCGCAAAGGTTTCTGAGAAGTATTATTCGTATCAGCCGTTTCTACTGTTTTTTCAACCAGGGTTCTGCTTTAATAATACGGTTCTTCTTGTTTCCCACTAAAATATAGCATAACCTGAAGTTGTTAACTATCTTATTAATAAAGTGGATTCTAAAATAGGGCATGACGCAATGCGACATGTTGTCCCGGGAAGCTTGCACACTGCAATGCAGTGTGCAAGGAGTTGGCGTCAATGCTACCCGTTTGAAGAAAAAAGAAAGAGTGGCGCAGAAGAAAGAAGATGCAAAACTCAAAAATTATAAACAAAGAAGGAGGAAATGATAATGGGTAAGAAATGTAGTGATTGTGGAAGTGGGCTTGGCTTCTTAGGTTTAGGAAACCATGGTACTGACATTGAGCCTTTATGCTACGATTGTGCATCAAAGATGGAGACAATTAAGAATGATATTATACGGTGTACCCAATGTAATAAAGCGTTGGGCAAAAGAGAAAACCTCAGGCAGTCCTTTAATCAGGGCTTTCAGCAGCAGTATGGCGGGCTTTTCGGGCAAAACACTTCTGTTTCTGTTGGCAGATTTACCACAGATTGTCCGCATTGTGGAAAGAAAATACCATTAGACTTATAAATCATATAAAAGTAACACCAGAGATATAGAATAATTACTATGTCAAGATTTTCTATGCTTATCAGTTTGATTGCATTAGCTACTCAATTCTTTAGGTGTTCAAATCTTGTTAGAGGTTTCTATGAAAACAAAATCTGCAGAAGTCGAAATTGTTTGTGTTCTGAGGCCATCCAATGAACATGTCGATTTTACTGGGTCAGAAAAGCAAATAGGCACAGCAAGGAGAAAAATGTGAGAAATTTTGTTTTATTTTGTATGAATATAGGTACCAATAGTATTAGAAGGGTGTGCTATTTGTGGCTCGTAATATTCAATATCATCTCCCTATCTTCGGTGAATGTTCTAGCTCAGGATCCTGATTTGCCGCCTTTAATTAATGCTATACTTTATAAAGAAAATAATCAGATTGTAAAGAATATGATTGATTCAAGTGTAGATATTAACCTTCGCGATCAAAGGCTTGGAGGTTCCCCTCTTTATTATGCAGTAGCTACAGAAAATATAGAAATCGTAAGGTATTTAATAAACAAAGGAGCTAATATTAATTTGCAAACTTTTGAGTATGAATATCCTTTACGTGTAGCGGAATTGATCAGAAACAATACTATTGCAGCAATACTAAAGGAGGCTGGAGCTACACATTTGCAGAAACCTTCATGGCTTTTATTGCCATATGAAGTCAAAGGCAAGGGCGATATTATGAACACTAATAATCTGACATTACATTCCTATGAAATTAAGGGAAATGGTCAAAATATGGTAAGGTTCTCATTTGCTGGGAGTGATATTGTGTATTTTTCTGGTGCTGGAACGATAACAAATCTTATAACTAATCATACAATAAAGGTGCCGGATGACTTGAAAATTACAGTCGGATTTTCGAGTTTAAATAATTCCAAAGAGAGTTATGAACAATCGGATAGTACTGAGGATTCGTTTGCCGTTATAAATATTTCGCCAGTAGCCAGCGATTTGTCAGATGAACAAAGGGCAACCCTTATGGCAGAGATATTGGATAGTATTAATAAAAACTTTGTTAACGACCTATTTAATGGGGATTTCGAGGCGGTTAAAAAACGTACCGTCGCAGAATTTAAATCTGGTAAAAACAAAAATTTTGTAGAGGCATTTAGAGGGTTAGGATTAAATAACGATATCGAATTGCTGCAAGTTTCGCGAAGGTCAGAATCCACTGGTTCCGCTGGAGTAGGGCTGATAGTTTCCGCGGGTGAAAAGTATCCAATAATTATAGGGACTTTCGAAACATCATCTCAGTTGAATATCGGAGATACCATCAAAGGCATTGGCGGGTATTCTACTGAAAATATGGGGCTATCTGATGTTATTGAAAAGTTGAAAGGTGAGCCCGGATCTTGGGTGAAATTGCTAGTTAAAAGGGTTGGCGAACAACCGGATGAAATTGTAAGAATGAAAAGTCAAATTTTTACAAACACTGATCGTGTTGAGGTGGAAAAATTCGAAAATGGTATTGCAGGCATTCGTCTAAATGTGTTCGGTGTAAATACAAAAAAGTATTTTAAGAGTGCGCTTGAATATTTGGATCAAAAGGAAGTAAAATCCATAGTATTGGATCTTCGAAATTTAAAAGGCGGGTTGGCAGGGCCAGTAATTGATATCGCCTCTGCCTTTTTGCCAGAGAGTTCGATAATTTATCAAACTAAATCGCGAAATTTAAAATTAAACAAAATAATCAAAACAACTTCCAAACCCGTTTTTGCAAAGCCATTGAAGGTAGCCGTTTTAGTTGGCCCTGGTACCTTGAGTACTGGTGAAATCTTAGCCCAAGCACTGCAAGACTGCAGGGGGGCTATCCTCGTTGGACAAAAATCATCTGGGATAGGAAAGCTTAGTAGCATATATCCCTTGAAAACAGTAAAATATGACTATGCCTTAAAAATGACTACTGCATATTATGCGTCAAGCAAAGGTAAGGTTATAAAGGATTCAGGTGTTATTCCTGATATTCAAGTAGAACAAAACGTCAACGACACCTTAGATGCTCAATTAAATAAGGCACTGCAATATTTAGGCGCGAGCAATACCGGAGTTTTGTCTGAAAAGTCTTTTCCCTAGGGGTTCTCGACTAACCCATTCAATTGCCGGAATAAGAGTGCTGGAAATATTAACACATAGTTATCATTATGATACTATTACTGCGTTATTATTTTTTTATTGAAATTTAGAACGTGGATATAAAGTTAAATAAACAACCAAGCGGGACAATCCAGCATGTTGTCTTAATAACATCAAAGATTAATTATAAGTAAACAAAGAAAAGACGCGCCATTTGAAGATAAAATCGAGGACAAACGGGTAGCACAACCGCCAACATCGCCAAGCCAAAATGCCTGCCGCAGGCGCAACACAGGCACTTTCGGCTGTTTGCCGACCCGTTGACGGCAATGCTACCCGTTTAAAGACAGAACAAAAGTGGCGCGTGAAGAAAAACCAGAAATAAGAATGGCTAATTGTTTTTTAAAACATAACAAAGACTAAATATTATGAATTGTATTAAAGCCTTTTTAGCAGTATTAAATGTAGCCTCATTCTGTGTGGCGAATATCAGTGGAATAGTAACGGACACTGGAACAACACCTATTCCCCACGCTATTGTGCTACTCGAAAAAAGTGGGCAGATGGCAACAACAGGAGCTGACGGAAGTTTCACGATTAGCACAAGTGCAGTTATTCTTGACAACAATGCTAAGAGGTTACAGAATAGTCTATCCCCAAAAATATGTGGCAATTTATTGATATTGTCAATTGCGAAGCGATCTACAGTTAAAGTTACGGCCTTTAACCTTAAAGGCAAATCGATTTCATTTTTAATAAAAACAATAGAACCAGGCAACCACACTTTACCACTTCCACAGAGAGGGGCTGGTGTCTTTTTATATAAGGTTAAAACGGACAACAGCACGTTTCTACTGAAAGGTACTACTGTTAGCAATATACCATATAGAAAATCATTAGCAACTCAAGACAAGTCATCAATTCCACTTGCAAAACAGATGCAGAGCAAAACTGTAATAAATGACGTTATTGCCGCAACAAAATCTGGCTATTTAACTTACCGGGTGGTAATAGGGAATTCAGATACAAGCGGGATTGAGATAAAGATGATAGTAAATGCTGGAGATGTTATGGATCAAGACGGAAATGTATACCAAAGTGTGCGGATCGGCAATCAAGTTTGGACAGTAGAGAATCTTCGTACGACGAGGCTTAATAATGGTGAAGAAATTCCTCATGTTGCGAATAGTAACTCGTGGGCCGACCTTACTACTCCTGGTTATTGCTATTATAAAAACTCCATAAACGCTAACGACCAACAAAAATGGGGCGCATTATATAATTGGTACGCTGTTAATACTGGTAACCTTGCACCAGAGGGTTGGCATGTACCAACAGATGAGGACTGGACGGAACTTGAGAAATTTTGTATATCAAACAGATATAACTGGGACGGTAACACCAGCAGTAATAAAATTGGAAAATCGCTTGCAGCTACTACAGATTGGATTTCTTCAGACACTCTTGGAGGAGTTGGAAACGATATGCAATTAAATAATCGTACCGGATTATCTGGCCTACCAAGCGGTTATCGTTATGACGGAGGCGCATTCCTCGGCCAAAATTACCATGTTAACTGGTGGAGTACTACGGAAATCGATGTAGCGGACGCATGGTGTTGTGGCCTAAACTTCCAAAGAGAGAACTTGCTTAGGTCCAACACGTATAAGAAATATGGGCTGCCAGTTCGTTTGCTGATGGATTGACTATTTTATTAAGTTTAAATATCTCGAAAGAAGTTGAATTGTTTATTAGTAAATCTATATAGAATTAAAATAATTCAAAGGGATAATAGAAGACGCGCCACAAAGAGAAATTAAACGGGTAGCACAGACCGCCAACAGCAAAAAGCCAAAATGCCTGCCGCAGGCGCAACACAGGCACTTCGGCTGTTTTGCAACCCGTTGTATGAAATGCTTGGGAGGCTATCTGCAACCATGATAAGATACATGTGCAAAAAAAAGAAGAAAAAACTTGCCCGTCTTGGATGCTCGCCGTCCATGGCTCGCAAACAAGGAAAATGATATTTGAAAAATAATCTTGCAAATACAATAGATGACAATAATGATGACTCCTATAATACCGCAATCAATGTGATTGGCGGGCTGAAGGATTGTAGTGTCATTTTCAAAGCCATAGATTCTCATTTCAGTCAATCCGACTCGTTAAAAGAGCTCGTCAATCAACGTAATGAATTTAACCTTCGTACTGAAAGAAGTCGTACGAGAGTTGAACGAGAAGTCAGAAAAGTGTTTTTACAGTTCAAAAGTCAAGAGCACGTAGATCTGATCCAGGGGATCTTCACTGAGAGTGTGCCTCTGCAGGATAAGGAACTGGTTCTAGTTTGGCAGTTCGCCCTGAACAACAGGCTATTCAGAAAGATCTCCTCTCGTGTTTTTGCCAAGACCTACTACTCAGGCCGCGCCAGCATATCTAAAGACGACATTACCGCGTATCTAAAAGAATTTCTGCGGCAGAATGAATCGCTGGAAATAAGCTGGTCTGAGAACACGATCAATACGCTTTCGACCAAATACTTGAATCTGATGAGCAAACTCGGATT
>JAAYYB010000257.1 GCA_012515615.1 Fibrobacter sp. | reverse complement strand
GTTACAGTACCGGGTCGGTCAGCGGGGATGATTATATCGGTGGCCTGGTTGGCTACAATAATGGCGGTACTGTAAATAAATCTTTCTGGGATGTTGATAGTTCAGGGCAAGCAACCTCCGCAGGCGGAACCGGTAAAACAACCGCCGAAATGAAAACTATGTCCACCTACACTGATTCCACCTGGGATTTCATGGGTGAGTCGGATAATGGTACAGATGATATCTGGGGGATAAACAGCAGAGACAACAACGGGTATCCGTTCCTGAAATGGCAGGGATACAAACTTGAACAGGCAGTCTCTTTCACTGTTCCGGATACTGTTCCCGACACGTTAACTTATGGCGATGCTCCATTTACAATTAATGCATCTTCATCCGCTAATTTGTCTGTGATATTTACGAGCTCAGACCCTCTGGTTGCAGAAATATCCGGGAACACTGTTGTTATAAAAGGCGCTGGATCAGCAACCATCACCGCCCGGCAGGATGGAGACGGGACCTATTATCCAGCGAGCAGTTCAAAGAAACTGACTGTCAGGAAGAAGCCTGCTTCTATTACGGGCGTTACTGCCGCAGATAAGGTATACAACGGCACAACAGCAGCCACCCTCTCAGGCGGTAATTTAAGCGGGCTTGTTACCGGCGATATCGTAACACTGACCAAAGGAACGGGTGCTTTTGCCAGCAAGAATGTCGGTACCGGCAAGGCCGTAACGGGCTGTTAAACAGCCGAAGTGCCTGTGTTGCGCCTGCGGCAGGCATTTTGGCTTTTAACTGTTGTTTGTCTGTATGTAAAGCACATAGTACAACAATAATTCTTAGGCGGCGGTTTTTTTGTATTTCTTCCCTTGCATTCCAGCCCCCATTTTGCCTTTTTTATGCAGTGTTGTTTTTTTACTTGGTCGAGGAATTAAATATTACAAGGCTATTCCAATCAATACGACCACTATCGTCACAAAAAGTATTTGCAAATTCTTTTGTGAATTTATTAATCATTTGTGAATATGACTCAAGGAAGGCTTCATTTTTTTCTTTTGCTTTATAACCAAGCGGTTCAATGATCTCAGTGTATAATGTGGAATTACCAGAAATAAATTCCCAAAATTTCTGACCACAATATTTAAAGTACTCACCTTTGTCTGGCTTATTATCACGACCATAACAACAACCATTTACTGCAAAAATATTTAATTGTGAATTACTAGTCCTAAGAGCCTTTTTTGCGGTCTTAAAGTCACTTATCATTTTAGCTATTTGGGAACTGTTCCCCCAATTTGGTCCAGACTTAATTGTTACAATATTCCTTACTGAGTCATTATCGAATTCAAGGTCAATACCAGTAATGCCAGATTTGCGCCCTCCAAACACTTTTCCATTAATAAAAATCGAAAGGCCTTCAAGCCAATCCCCAAAAATGCCTTCTTCACTGGATGATATGTGTGCATCAACCAAACTTTTAATAATTTGCTCAGCAGTAAGAACATATTTGGCTTTAAACAAGTATGGATTTTTTCGTTTTAGAACCTGTTTTAATTTTAAACCGTCAAGGCTTTGAATCCTTTTTTTATGAAAAGTTCCGATATTTTCTTCAACGTACAGCGTAACGTCTTTTAGGTTTAGGTTTTTCATATTTTCCTTTTGGCTCGAGAAGGTAGAGTTCCACTGGTGGTAATTGACTTTTAACAATGTCATAGTAATCTTTGACAATGTCTATACCTATTGAGTTACGGCGCATCCTATTTGCTACAACCAAAGTTGTTCCTGAACCCATAAATGGGTCTAAAACGAGGTCGTTTTCTTTGGTAAACAACTTAATAAACCATTCAGGAAGTTCTGCAGGGAATGCTGCACTATGGTTTTTATTGCTACATTCAGTAGCTAAATGAAGAACATTTGTTGGGTATGCTTTATCTCTTGTCAGCCAATTTGATATATTTTTACCAAACCCACTCCCAACTTTGGAGTTATCGCGTGTTTTATCTGTTTCGCTCAGATTTTTTAAACGAGTTTTTGCCCAATCTCCCATGGGTACCATGACATTTTCTTGGTACATATTAAAACTTTTTGATTTATTGAACTGAAGGAGACGTTCCCAGGCATCACGGAATCTATTTGGCCATTTCCCTGGGTAGCAGTTTTTTTTATGCCAGATGAATTCTTCTGTCCAAAGCCACCCTTGTTTTCGCATTTCTAAAATTAATTCCATCACATAAGTACTACGCTCACCATTCACTACCTTTTCTTTTATGTTTAAAATGAATGTACCACTTGGCTTTAAAACACGAAGCAACTGCTGTGTTATTGGAAGAAACCATGAGACATAGTTATCTGGATGAATTCCTCCATAGGTACCTTTTCTTTGGTCTGCATAAGGTGGTGAAGTAACTATTAGGTCTACAGAATCAGTAGGGATTTTAAGAAGCTCTACCTTGCTGTCTCCCAAAAAAATATCTGTCTTAATTTCCATTTTAGCCTTCTATTACTTAAGCCGTTAAACGAACAAATTTATTCTAAAAATAGACGTCGTCCCGAAGTTGGTGGCAAATAGATTGCCTTTAAAATAAAAAAACCGGATATTCTATCTTTCACCTTGCAAGTAGAAAGAGGGAACTCCGGTATGAAGCTCGAAATTACTCTCG
>JAAYYB010000256.1 GCA_012515615.1 Fibrobacter sp. | reverse complement strand
TGATTGAAAGGCTCATATCTTCGGAGCATGAGAGAATTACGAACGGTTCATCTGAAAGCGGGGAAAATAAACTGCAATCAGAAAGCTTTTCGCAAATGATATCTGAATTATCTAACCTTATCAAAAAGAATTCTGATAGTACCAATTCTATTCGTGAAGGAGCAAACAGAATCTATTGTGCGGTCCTGATTGCCCTCAAAGAATTAATCAGAACAATGCATTTCATTTCAGGGGTTTATTCCGGATCTGCTTTGTTGAATAAGGAGCAAATATCGAATATCAGTTACTCGGCGGACCAGGAAGCGATTAACACCTTTTCTGCAATATTTTCGATCCTTACTGAATCACATCCTAAAGAAATAGTTGAGATGCTTCAGAGGAAATAGATGAGGGGAAGAGGAAGATTTTACCACAGAGGGCACAGAGGTCACAGAGATGAAAAAGACAGGTCATATGTTGTGATGATTTACAATTTACAAATCTGTCTCTGTGTACTCGGTGGTAAAATTACCTAATCTTTAAATAAGGGGCCTCAAAGCAAATGGGAATAGGAAATTCATTCAAGGGATTTGAGACTGTTTTTGCCGCCATTAGAATGTTCTGGCAGATGACAATAAGATTAATCGCCGTTGCACTTGTCCTCCAGGTAATTTTCTTGAGTGCCATTATCTATTTCCAGCACGAAAAGATTTATGGCAAACTTGAAGCTGCAGATCTGTGTCTGATCCGCACCTATGCGTCCGCAAGAATAGCATATAAAATTAGCCCGGTAAAACAAAAGGTATCTGTTGAGTACTCATGTGAAAGAAGACCCATGCTTCTGAATTATGTCTACTTCATTAACAAATTCGAACCTTACGTTTTAATGAGGCTGAAAATTATAAAGGATAAAACGTTAAGACTGATTCTCTGGACATCATCGATTTACCTGTTTGTGCCCCTGTTGATGGTTTACTTCAGTAGAAAACATAAAAGAGATATCCAGGACAAGTTTATCCGGGGAGCAAAGATAGTTTCTCCTTATAAATTAAGGGAATTGATAGAACAGAAAAGCCCATCGGAATACAGATTCAAAATAACGGAAAATATCCAGATTCCTGTCGGGATAATAACCCGGCACTGCATCTGTTTAGGTAAACCGGGATCAGGAAAAACGCAGCTTATAAGCCGTATCGTCGAGCAAATCATCAAGAGCGGATTCAGAGCAATTATACATGATTTCAAAGGTGATTTTATAACCACCTTTTATGATCACAGGAAGCATCTGATTTTCAATCCGCTGGATAAAAGACACATGGGTTTAAAAGATGCGGAAATGGATCTTATAGACCAATGTGAAGAACTAACGCTTTCAGATCTTGATGATAAAATTAAACTAAAGTTTACCTTCCTTTCTGAATCCCGCAGCGAAAAGATACTTCCTCAATTTGAATACGCGACCTTATTAGATTCAATCAACGATATAGTCGATTGTATAAAGCCGGATTCCCAATTCAGAAATGTAAAAGAGCAGAAAGAATATATCCAAAAGGGTATAAAGGGATGGTCTGTATTTAATGAACTTAAGAGCTCAATTGACATTGACGCTTTCTGTGCATCGCTTATTCCTGAATCGGCAAGCCAGGATAATTTCTGGCCAATTTCTTCGAGGCAGCTGCTTGGGTCAATTATCACTTACTGCATTCACAATCAGATAACTTCTTATGCTGAGTTATGGAAAATTGTTAACCTGGGAAATGAGCAGCAGCTCGAGATGTTCAAGGGTACGCCCGGGTGCGAAGAGGGTGCTAAACTTCTCACGGAAGCAAAGACCGCTAATAACATACTTGCGGTGATGTCCAACTACACTAAACCAATAAAATACCTGATCGGCACTGAGGGGGAATTCTCCATAAAAGAGTGGGTCAAGAATTCAAAAAATGAGAAGAAAATCATCTTCCTGAGCAATTATGCGATGATACAGGAGACAATCCGGCCGTTTCTCACCATGTTTGCCGATTTCTCGATTAAAACACTTCTATCACTCGATGATGATCTCAATCGGAGACTCTTTTTCATATTGGATGAATTCGGAGAATTGGGAAAAATTGGAACTATAGTTCCGCTTCTTACCGGCAGCCGATCCAAAGGAGGAGCGGGGTTTTTATTGATTCAGGACACAGCCAGGATAAATACAATTTACGGTCAAGATGGGTGTTCTACAATAGTAAATGCCTGCGGAAATCTGATATCCTTTGCGGTTAAAAAAGAGGAGGCAGAGTTTACTTCGGAATGTTTCGGTTCGATGGAGATTAAGCGTACCGAACAGAGCAAATCAATGGGGGTAGATAACATAAGTGATTCAATTAGCATTTCGGAACAGACAGTTGAGAAACGTCTAGTGATGCCCAGCGAAGTTACAAATATTCCCACCCTTAATTTCTACATCCAATTGACAGATTACCCGGTTAGCAGGGATAAGCTGGATATTATAAGTTATGATAAGAAGGCTCAATCATATGTAGGCAGAGAGGACCTTTTATTTAGAAGTAGGGGCTCAGAAACGGGGATACAAGATGGAGTGGGGGATGAGCTTTTTTCGGAAGTGGGATCGGAAAGGATGGACCAGGAACTGGAGAGGGATAAGGAGTATTATGGGGAGCTGGAGCCGGGTACTACTAAGCCGGAATCAATAGGAGAAAGAATCTCCCCTGCCCTCCTTAATAAAGGGGGTGCGGAGGACTATGCTCACGCTAAGGCTGAATGCGTGATAATGCCCAATTCCACTATGCAAGAACAGAATTCATCAATCATAAATGATTTATCAACAAAAGTTCAATCTGATTCTGATAACGAAAGTGATTCAGATGGAATGCTTTTCTAGAGGTAATTAATAAAATGCTATCGGTTTCAAAGCCACTTTCGCCGGAACGTGCTGCCTGGTATTTCAACAGAGATAATTACTATTTGGCACAGGAAGGGGAGTGGTACGGGAAGTTGTCATCAGAGCTTAACCTGTCCGGCCCCATTCAAAGGGAGGACTTTCTCAAGCTGCTTGAGGGGTATGATCAGAATGGTTCTAAGCTGGTGGCCTCTGCAGGGGCAAAGGATATCAAGGATGATCAGGGGAATGTAAAGAAGCATGGTCACCGGTCAGGAATAGACCTTACGTTCAGTGCACCAAAGAGTGTTTCTATTCTCTCTTATCAGGATCCGGAAATCAATACGGCATTCAGGAAAGCTCTTAAGACTACACTAAATCATATCGAAAGTGAATTTGCACATACACAGAGAAAAGTAAAACGGGGGGTGGTTCATGCGGAAAAGACCAGTGAGCTTCTGTGGAGTACTTTTGTGCATGATACCAGCCGGGAACTGGATCCGCAGCTTCATTGCCACTGTGTTTTAATGAATCTTACCCGGGATAAAGAGGGGAAATTAAAGACTCTTCATAATGATCCGCTTTACAAGAACAAGATGTATATAGGCCAGCATTTCAGAAATCAGCTTGCGGAAGAAATAAAGAAAATCGGTTATGCTATTGAAGTTACAGATCGAAAAAAGGGTTTCTTTGAAATCCGCGGGGTAGGGGAGGACGTAATCCAGGCTTTCAGCAAGCGGAGTCAACAGGTGAGAGCTGAATTGAAAAAGCTTCGGGAGCTCCAGTTCAGGGATCTTCCCGGCGAGCACCTCCGGATGTGGGCAAAAGAGCGCAAAAAGGAATACCTGAATACCCCTGAATATGAACAAGTTGTCGAACAAGAATTAAACCGCTTGTCAGGGAGTTCTGAAAAAGTCTATGCATCATATTCAGATGCTAAATTGGCTGCGATTGCTACTACAAACAGTAGAATTGCCAAGAGAGATGTATCACGGGAATATGTTACGGAGATAATTGAATCTACCTGCAATAGTTTAAGTACCTCTCTGGAAGAAATGCAAAAAACTGCTCAAAATATCCCGCGCGAGAGTAAATATCAGGTCACTGCCGGCGAGATTCTCAGGGACGCCGTAACGGGATTGACTGAAGGTCAATCTACTTTTACCAGTTACAACCTGATTACTGAAGCACTAAAGATGGGTATTGGAATCTATACGTATGAGGATTTTGAGCGCGAATTCCGGAGAATGATTGAGGAAGGGTCTATTTCACTTCTGGGATCATTAGAAACAAAAGCGGGTAAAAAAGAGGTGTATTCTTCAAGAGAGATGATCAGAGTAGAGAGCTCGATAATTGATATCTGCAGAGAATTCAAGGGGGTATCTAAAATCAATGTGGAAAAAAGGATAGCAGATGAGATTATCTCCCGGACAGATATCAATCTTAAGATGAAAACCGCACTGGAGATAGATGAAAAAGATCTCATTAAGGCTGATTACAAATTTAAAGCTGTACTTTCTAAAATTGAGGATAAAGATATCCGTGAAAAGCTTGTGTCATTAAGAGAGAAGGTAGTTTCAGCAAGGAATGATGCATCTTTGCCTGCAATCGATGCAAATGATTATCCTGATCTACACAAATACTTTGAAAAGTTTGGATATGGGTTTACACCGGGTCAGAAAGATGCCTTGAAGCTGATTGCCAGTACCAGGGATATATTCAGTGTGATACAGGGTGATGCGGGGACCGGGAAAAGTTTTTCTGTACTTTACGCAAAACAGCTTTTAGAGCAGAACGGCTTTATTGTCAAAGGATTTGCCCCAACCGGCAAGGCTACAACCGGTCTGGCGGTTTCTGCGGAAATTTTCGAATCGAATTATTCCACTATCGATTCTTTTCTTTTGAAACTGAAGAATTGTGATCCTGAAAAGCGTAAAGAGATGTATGTCAAAGGGAAAGAGGTCTGGGTAGTGGATGAAGCGGGCATGTGCGGAAGCCGCAAATTTCTGGATCTGATGAATGCTGCCAGGGAGGCGGAGGCAAAGGTTGTATTTATCGGGGATAGAAAGCAGTTCCAGAGTATCGAGGCCGGGAGAATGTTCAGTGAACTTCAGGACAAGGCTGGTATAGATCAGGTGATCATGCCCGATGTGATGCGTCAGAAAACCTCCCAGACAAAAGAGATTGTGAAGGCAATCTCTTTAAAAGACATGGATTTCGCATTTAATATCATGCAGGGTTACCGTAAAGTATCGGAATCTTTCGATAAAACAGAACTTTCCAATTACAATACAGGGTCCTCGATACAGTTTGCATCCGGATATGCAGGCCTGCCGGAGGAAACTCAATGCAAGGTCAAAGGGGTAGGGGAGAGCCTTTTGTTAGAGTACTTTGATGAGGATTCGCGGGTATTTAAGGAGATGAAATTTGATCCATCAAGGGTGGATCCTCTTGTTTTCGATGTTTATCAGCCGCCATTAAATCACCACGCTCTTTCTAAATACAATAAGTGTGATAAGATCAGGCTTTCTTTACCGGAGCAGGGATTGCCGGCTACAACACTGGAAATAGCGGCTATTTCTGAATCGTCACTTGTTGTCACATATTCGGATCCTCAGACCGGAAATCAGCGGAAAGTCTCATTTGATCCCACGAAAAACCCTGAAAATATCACGCATTTAAGCAGAAGCGGGAATGAGAAATTATCCAGCTCGAAAGATTATTACGAAAACATGATCACTGCAGAGCCGGACAATAAAAAGTGCCTCAATCTTGTCGCCCAGGACTATCTGGAATCGGTATCTGCAAAGAAGGATGTTCTTCTTATAACCGGAACAAACCACGACAAGGATGCTCTTAATGATCTGATCCGCCCGGAGCTTGTAAAGCAGGGAATAATTGCTGATACCAGGGCTTTTAATGTTTTCCAGACAAAAAGCCTTTCAGGCACTGCGGCCATGGCCGCTGACTCATACAAACCGGGGCAGGTTATTATAACAAATGATAAATGCGGGGTTATCCCCAAAGGAACCCAGGCGGAGATACAGAGCATAGACAGGACATCGAATACCATTTCAGTCCGTTACTGGGACAAGAAAAAAGAGATTTACGTTACGGCAGATATCGATGCCAGGATACATTGTAAAAAGTTCAGCACCTATGATCAGCAGAGCAGGGAATTCGGGGTAGGGGATCTGATAATATTCCTTAAAAATGACAAGAGGGTAATTGGTGTCAATAACGGTGATACTGCCAGAATTCTTTCCATTGATCAGGATGGGAATGTCAGGGCTTGTCTGGAGAGTTCTGAAAGTAAAAAAGAAGTTACTTTCAACCTGAATAACAGGGGACCCAGGGCATACAACTATATCAGCCATGCCTACGCGATTACCGATTATAAATCCCAGGGAGCCACCACAAGCCGTCTCTTGTGGTATGCACCCACAAGCGGAGGCCCGATCTCGAGTAATACCTTCTATGTAGCCATAACCCGCTGTAAAGAGGAAGTAGGGGTTTACACCGACAATGTCGATGAGCTGAGAGAAATGGTGAAACATGAGCAGCAGAAGGAATCGGTACTGGATTATCCGGTGAAACTGGGTTCATCTGCAAACAGGAGTAATAAAAACAGGCACAGGCGGCCGGTGGAATCAATAAAGGAGCTTTATCATAACCTTTTCGGGACTATTTTCTGTCCAAAAGAGGGGAGACTGAGTCAGAAAAAGGAAAAAGAGGCAGTATTAATTGATAGATGATCACTTCACCAGGAGGAGGAATTATGTCAAGAGGTCCCAGACAGTCAAGAAACCCGGTAGAGAAGCTTCAGGAGCATGTTTCACAGTTGGGCAATATCGTAGAAGCAATTCTGGAGAGCGCGGAGAAGCCGGATTTTGTGGAGTCGGTTTTGGCTTTGAAAAGGAAAAAGAAGGAAGAAAAAACCGGGAAAGGTGATGTGAATAAGGAGGCTAAAGAGGTTGGGAAACTGCTGCAGATGTATCCGGGGCTTTCGAAGCAGGTGCTGGCTTCATTACGTTCCAGGATTGCGGAATACAAGACCCTCGGGGTTATAGATAAGTATAAAGCTGAGGGTAAAAAGTTATCGAAAGAGGCAGCACAAACTATAGCCTGAAAGCTGAAAGAGTCAGGATCTATTTTTATGTATGGCTCTCCTGTCAAAACCAGGGCAGGGGAGTTTCGCAAGAAATTACTGGAAAATTGGTATACTATATGATATCTTTTATAGAGATATACAAAACTAAATAAAGGATACATATTGGGCGAAATCTTATATAGAATGAACCGGGAAAAGATGATCAAAATGCTTGAGGCCTTTGATCAGGAATTAAATCGTCCTTTAAGATTAGCCATAACGGGTGCTTCGGCACTGATCATAAACGGGGCTATTACGAGGCCGTCCAAGGATATTGATGTCCTTGGGGCATCTGAGGACATAAATAAAGACCCATATCCAAAGATTATAGAGAAGATTGCCAGAGAATATGCACTGGATAATGAGTGGATAAATGAAAGGGCTAAAATCACATTCGATTATTTACCCGGATATAAGCCGGACCTTATCCTTCTACAAGGGAATTTCAAATATCTCGAACCTTATATCATATCTAAGGCAGATTCGGTTATTACCAAATTCGCCAAGTATGATAATATCCGTTCCTGGGATATTCAGGATATAAGGCGAACGCCGTTTAATGATGATGATCTGAAGTTGCTCAGGCAGAAACTGGATGATCTGTACACGAGAGATCCGGAGTTATCTCTCAGGATAGAAATTCAGTTCAAATCCATCAGGCCTGAATTTATCAAAACTGAAGAAGGGTTCAGGTATTCGAGAGCATCGGAAATAGCACTGTATGCATCAAAGAAGTATGGGATTCATCTGGATACTGAACAGCAGAATTATATCGATTCTGAAGCGGACAGTTTCACTTCTACATACGAAAGAGCAGTCATAGAAATCGATAACACTGCATTAAGCCGTGTTCTGAAAGAGAAGAAAAGAGAGGTGTCACATGGCCTGGATATATGACAGGGGAGTGATCGATGGCTGTTTTGATAAATGGATCAGACTTGGCTGGGCCGGAACCGGTGAGCCTTTTGAAGGTTTTGTCGATCCGGAGCTTCTTATAATTGAAACAACGCATGCAGGGAGGTATGAAGGACGAATTCTTAAGGCAATGCTTACCTGGGTAAGAAACTTTCATGATCTGATCAATGTTCAAAGGCTTCTTCATTTAATAGATGCAGCGGATACTGCCGTATTGGGAGCGGTTATCGATATAGCGATTCAAAATG
The DNA here is from genome assembly GCA_012515615.1 of Fibrobacter sp. GTDB lineage: Bacteria > Fibrobacterota > Chitinivibrionia > Chitinivibrionales > Chitinispirillaceae > JAAYIG01. Next base: position 5,706 of record JAAYYB010000256.1, on the reverse strand, counting down.
GTGCAGATCCAAGGCTCAAAACAGTCCTGAAATATTGCAAACCGAACGATACGGCGGAAGTTCTGTTTAAAAACGGAGATGAATTCGGGGTTTACGATAAGAACCAGAAGGAATTTGCCCGGGATGAGTATCTGAAATGGGGATTATACTGCACGATGGTTGAGTTTTATGATGATGCAATGCTGGACAAAAAGAGAGTTCTGAAAATGAATCCTTTGCTTGCGATACGGGCGTTAATTGGTCCTAATATAAGATCGGAAATTCTTTTTGCTTTGTTAAACAGTGCCAGGATTCATATAAAAGAGCTTTCAAGGCAGCTGGGGTATGCGTATTCACCTGTTTACAAAGAGATCATGTCTATGGCTTCGAGCGGTTTTATCAGCATAGAAAAATTTGGCAGGGTAAATGTGCTTTCTTTATCAAAAGGGTTCGCGAGGTATTTGAGTTGTTTACCGGTGTAAAACAGAGAAGGTACTGGTAAAGATTATGATTTTTTATTCAGAAGGATCGTGAATAGATTTGGTAGGGGAATGTTAAAAAGAATCCTCTTACATTTACGGCTTATTGGATCTAGAATAATGGCCTTCAGACATGATGCCTTCGGCGACCTACTTTTGTCCTGGGCAACAAAAGTAGGCAAAAATGCCCGGGAGCCCCGCACTGGCTCTTATTCGCGTTTTCGCCGGGGAGGGGCCATAAACTCGCGGACTCGAACAATGGCCCTAAGAGAAGACCGGCGAAAACACTCATGCGCCAGTGATCGGGGCGGATCCACTAACCGGCAGTATTTCAGGGTGCTCACTACCGTTCGCCCCCAAACAAGCATCTAATTCTCAACAAAAAAACACTCGGAATTTCCAGAACCGGATTAATGTGCATCCGGTGGTTTAGGTCGAAACGGGTAGTAAGCCTCTGAAGTAAATGGGCATTGATTAATTGCCAGCATCCTGTTAATTTAAAAGAGGAGGTGAATATGAATGAATCAGACAGAATAAAATTCACCGTATATCTTCCGGGAAGGATAATAGATAAGCTTAAGATTCAGGCTGCTCAGACTGGTTTGATGACTTATTCAGGAATCACAGAGGGAATAATCACCAGGGTTTTTACTGAGTTGGGTGATATGAAAGACTTCGCGGAATTGATGAGGACACCGAAATACCAGAACATTTTAACAGATTTCATACCGGTGAAGCGTGGCAGGCCTCCTTTAACGCGGAAAATTGTTATCAAACAGAAAATCACCTTTTATGTATCGCATCAGTTTTTTAAATTAGTGAAAAGGTATCAGAGGCGCTTTAATCTGAGCTCATCGAGCCTCGTGGAGATGTCTTTGTTGATTCACTATAAATGTGGATTTTAATTACCAGCATGCTGGCTTTAAACGATGGCGCATAATTTATCTTATGTAAACTAAAATAAAAAGATACCCCTATTTATTGTTTTAGAAGGAATTTTTAACAGAGGAAAATGCGTAGTTTTAATATGTCTCCAAATGATTTATATACTCCCCCGAATCTGGACAGCAGGCGAGAGAAACTAATCGCGCTGGGTCCTGAAGTACTTGCTGATGCCCTCCTGCAGGTGTCGGGGCAGAATAGCGAAATCGAAAACCTGATTGATCGGCTCATATCTTTACCCGAAGAAAATCTTTCCAGATTCAAAAAGCGGCTCGCCAGACTGAGAAATATGCGCAAGCCACTTTTCGGACGAGCATCGATGGAATTCGGAAGTGAGTTGAGAGATATCCTGGAGGACCTAAAAAGCTGTGTCAGGGACCCGCGTGAAGGTGTAAAGCTGGTAGCGGATTTTTATAGAACCGACAAAAGGATCTTTGAGCACTGTGATGATTCCAGTGGATTTATTGCTGATTTATTCAGGTATGAAGCAAAAGAACTATTTGTAACCTATGCATCAGCCTGTAATGATAAAGCGAGGATTTGCGATCTTCTCATTGAACTTAGTCAGGGTGATGAGTTTGGAATCAGGGCATCGCTGTTTGACAGAGTAAATGATTTCCTGCCTGAAGATTTCATTACAGTTTTGATTGATAAAATGTGGCTGCTTGCAGAAAATAACAAAGACCACGATTATACCTGGTTATCAAGGTTAGAAACCATAGCGGTGCAGATAAAAGATGCATCCCTGTTTATCCGATCAAGAATCGCACATAGTGGTCAACTCTTCCCTGCCGATTATATCAAAATAGCCCGCATTTATCTCGATGCCGACGATGCAGTAAATGCGTTGGAATGGCTGAATAAAATGCCATCCAGAGAGCCGGCTTTTGAATACGATCGTAAACAAATTCTCTTAGCTGCATATAATAAACTGGGTGACAAAGACAATGCAGGCCAGGCTGCCTGGGAAATATTCAAGGAGCACCGCAATAGTGATAATCTTAATTCGCTTCTTGAATGTGTTGGTCAGGACAAGAAAGAGGAAATAATTGATGGTGAAACGGCAATTATCCTGCAGGAAAAAGAACTATCCTATACAAATGTCTCTTTTCTTATTCAAAACGGCAGGATAGATCAGGCAGAGATTTACGTTTTTGACAAACTGGATCAGATCGATGGTGACTATTACACCAGTGTTCATCCTCTTGCAGAAGAATTCGAAAAGAATGGAAGGTATCTAACGGCTGCTATTCTTTTCCGGGCGCTTCTGGAATCGATTTTAAACAGGGCACAATCAAGATACTACCACCATGGGGTACGATATTTGAAAAAACTCGATGAGCTCAGTATGAAGATTGACAATTGGGGTAAGCTGCTCCCCCACTCTGATTATTTTGAATCAATAAAACAGAAGCATATCCGGAAAACGAGTTTCTGGGGGAAATACGAGTGTTAAACTTAAACTATGGTGATAGAAATTCGCCCAAGACAGTGTCTGGCAAACAGAAAATCAGAATCAGCCGATAACCTACTTATGTGACTGCTGACCTAACTTCCGCAGTATTTATACCCTGTTAATTCCATAAATCGCGCTTTTGCTTTTGCCTGCTGCGGATGCTCGTTGTTTTTTGCCCAATCTTCAAGAAGCGCCTGTTTGTCATGGTCCCATGTGATCAATTTGTTTTCGAGCCAATAAATAATTATTTCCAGTGGTGAGATATTGCCCTGGAAATCTTCTTTGAACTCCTGCGAACTGAATTGAACGATTCCTTTGTCTCCAGTGGTCACCTTATATTCAAGTGAAAGAGCATTTGAGATCAGTTTCATATCCTCATAGCTTAGATCAAACAATTTGCCTGTTTTCTGGTTTATTGTTCCCTGAAAATTTCAACTCGCGGATAACCTGAAAGAAAAGCTCTTCTTTTTGTTTCTGATCTGAATTCAGGACGAGGGGTTTGACTTTTGATCTTATCTCTTTGACCCATGGGTATTTACTTTTAAATTTTGTAGTCTGGATAATTTCATCATGGATTTCCCGAATGGTTTTGCACCCATATTGGTCATTTCTGAACATGTCCGGTGCTATCTGCAGGAGCATCAGTATTGAAGAGGTATCACAGAGAATGAACCTATTACAGATACCTCTTATCTTCAGGAATTTCGCCTGACAATTTCACTAATTACCGCTTTTGCATCGATTGTATTATCAAGGCCAAGCAATTCACCTGATTTGCGTATTGAATATTCCGGTATTTGCTTTTCAATTAAGGACATAAAATTTGGTGAAAAATTGTAAAGCATATCAACATAATGCCGGGGGTCATCATTCGCGAAGAGAATCTTCCGTAAAGTTGGAACTGTATGTTTAAGGTTTGTAGCGGCACCGCCGATCTTAACATCTTCGGGCATTATACCTTTGTGTTTAAGACGATAGTAGATACCAAAAAGAGAATGTCCATTCTCTATTGAGATTTCTTTCATCCGTTTGATTATGGTTCCGGGGTCATCAGATTCGGTTATGTATTTGGAAACATTTTTTACATAATAATCTGGAAACTGTGTCAATTCGGCTACCAGATCACAGAAATTCTCTTCTTCCTCTACTTTAATCTGTTTAGGATCCTCATCTCTTATTGCGTGAACAGTCTCATGTAAGAGGTAATAGATCAGGTCCAAAGGACTGGTATCGATATTCACAAATACCACACGGTGTCCGGCTATCCGGGAGTAAAAGGCATAAGAACTTTTCTTTATTTCAACCGGAAAAGACCTGAAGATTGTGTAAATTTGCAGCCTGGCAAGCAAACTGAAGGCGCTTTGGAAATCCATTGGTTTGCCACTGTCCACGCAGGATATTTCACGAAGTTTCTCGGCGATTATAGCGGCATTTTCAGGGGATTTCTTTTGTACCCTTACAACAGGAAGTACAGAAACTGTTGGTGCCTGACGGAAAAGGTTCAGATACTGTGAAGCTAATTTCTGGGAGGCATCAAGCATTTCAGGTGAGACCGGTTTTTTGCGGATAGTCCGGTGCAACGGCACTGAAAGGAGGCTTTCTGTTTCCCCGGAGAAAAAATCGCCCGGTTTCAGATTGAGAAGGGTGCAGAGCTTAACTAAATGACCACCCCGGGGAACAGTTCCGCTTATCCAGGCATTAACAGTCTGCCTTGATACACCAAGCTTACTGGATAGCAGCTGGAGTGTAATTCCGGATTCTTTGGATCTGGTCTTTATTAAAGAACCATTAAAATTCATAGTGCCCCGTTGTTTTTGATTTTAAGCCGCAGAGATACGTTGGCAAGGATCTGGAGTAATTGTATGCGAAACTATAGAAATACAAACTCGAAACTATTAGATAATGTATACAAAATACGGGTTAATGTCAACTTTTATTTACATTTTGAGGAATATTGGTTCCATATTAGCCAGGATTGTTAACTTATCTAACAGGTCCTTTATGCTGGTCCATGGAGGATATTTCATGCAGAAATTGGTCAATACGCCTCGTAAATCTCATAAGCAGCAGTTAAAAATTCCGCCACGATATTCTCATTTACTTCCCCATCGAGCATGATTTCAAACATGCTGATGTTCACATCAACCGATCTTTTAAGCTTGCCGATCAAATACGAAGTGTCGTGCATACCCCAACCCTCTCCCCTGCCCGTGTCAAACGTAATCTGGTAATAAGCAGCCGGTTTATTCTTTGAAATCACCAGTGAAGGAGGGTTTCCGGAAAGACGGCTGTTGCCGAGAATCTCGCAGATGAATTTCAGATCTGCACTGGCAGGAAGCGTAAGGAAGAATTTATTTCGGATCATCCAGTGGTCCGGTGAACAATCGAGATTTATGCGGCAGAAAGCGCTTTGAGCATCAAAGAGCATGATCATCATTGATCGCACCAGAACATTGCTTAGTTTTGTCTCGATGAGAGGATCGGAATTGGGAGAAAAGGTATAACCGGTTTTTTCGAGGTGTGATTTAAGTGAGGGCCAGATTTTGTTGATAATGGAATCGAGGTGATCCCGGAGTTCGGGGTTTTCGAGGATGATGAGGCTTTTAGAGATATCGGTCTTTTTTATAGCTTCTATTGCCCAGTTTTGAGTTTCCAAAATTCTACCCCAGTATTTTTATCCCACATCGCAAATCCCATTGTATTGATTTTAAATCAACCCAATCAAAAATAGACGTCGTCCCGAAGTTGGTGGCAAATAGATTGCCTTTAAAATAAAAAAACCGGATATTCTATCTTTCACCTTGCAAGTAGAAAGAGGGAACTCCGGTATGAAGCTCGAAATTACTCTCG
>JAAYYB010000255.1 GCA_012515615.1 Fibrobacter sp. | reverse complement strand
TTTTCAAGCGAGGCGCCAGCGAGAATTCGCTGCGCCAGGCGCACGAAAGAGGCGAATCCGCTGTGATTCGTCGATTGCAACGAAGCGCAGTAGAATTCGCAGCCGGCCGCAGCGGAAAATGAATTTTAGAGGTGCCCTAAAGAAACTCAGGGAAATAAAGGCAGAGAATTAATCCGGAAAAAACAAAAAACGGGCATAAATATAAGCGGCCGTTTCGCTGATCACAGATCTTACCCCCTCACTGAACTTCCACCACTTTTGAGGATCATAATCCTGTCCTTCTACCGCAATCACCCCTGCTCTTTTTTTGCCAAGAGCTTTTCTGAACAGAAGGGCCGATCTGCGGGAGTGTACGCCCTGGGAACATAGATCAATCGTCACAGAATCCTTATTTGTCTCTTTCAGCCAGCCCTTAACTGTCAATGCAGACTGCCAGGTCCGGTCTTTCCTGACAAAAGGCGAGGGCAGAGTGATAATGAGACTCTCCGGCACACCCATTTCAATAAGCGATGCGGCTCCAAGCCCGGCAAAGCTTTTATATTCCTTAAGGTAATACCCATGTTCCAGGGGTCCGCCGGTGGAGATTACCGCTTTATACTTTCCCTCTTTAAATATCCGGGCAGTTTCACTGAGACAGTAATCCGGAAGCCACCCCTCAACAACAAGCAGTTCGCCATTTACAGGTTTGTTTTCCGATAAAAATTGATGAATATTGATCATAAATACCAGATTGCCGCCCAATATCACTCCTGCCAGCAATAACCATCCAGCCGGGGTCGGAACAATACATTGAGATTTTTTAAAAAGTTTTGGAAATCTCATGATAAGAACCTCCGAAAATCTCTATTTTCAACAGGGCCGTCGAAATTGAGGATACCCCGATACGAACTGCAAAATGATACAATCCTCTTGTTAAACCCGCAATAATGGTTTATACTTATATTATGTAAAATAGTTTTAAATATCCTCTATCCCCGTAGAATATTTATCACACAATCAGGTAACAAATAAAATCCGCATTTCCCATTTACGAAAAGGCTCTCTTATAATGTACCGTCCGCTTTTCATCGTTCTCATTACGCTTGTATTACTCTCCTGCTCAAGTCAGCAAAAGATGTTCTACTATGCAGCAGATTCTTCTGTACTCAACGATCGCACGCAGACTGTCCTCTGTCTGCCTGTCCGATCAATACAATCCAGGTACGTTGACAATACCGCAATCAAGCCGGAGATTGAATTCAGTGATTCCTTTTATATCGAGGCCGCAAACAGTCTCCTTTTATTTGAACTCACTCATCTTTACAAAGTGTCCGGACTTGATTCTGATTCCGCCGCGATGAAGCCACTTCCGGAAATCAAAGACAGCTGGTCAAATCTGGTAAAAAGCGAGGGATCAAAAGAAGAGATTTCTGAGTTGATAAGAAGTACTGCAGAGCAGTTCAATGCAGATCTGATCGTTATTCCATACAGCTGTTCTATCAAACATTCAGCGGTAAGACCAGGCGGCTGGCGTGACGGCAAGTTCAGCGGATCATACGATCGCCCTGTTTCCTACACAGCCACAGCACAATTTCACCTTCAGATCTGGAGCAAAGACGGTAATCTTCTGTTTGAAAAAATAGGCAAGGGATCTAACGGCAGACCTGTTTTTTACCCTCTTTTCAAAAATAAAGTAAAAACAGATGCAAAGAATCCCGAATTTGCGCACAAAATTTTCGCTCCACCACTTGTAAAGGCACTCAACGAGGCCATCAGAAGTTCTCTGAAAATTCAGTGACCCGACCTTCGCTTCACCAGTTGAACAAGAATAACCACGAAATATTTTACCACGAAATACACGAAACACACGAAGGTGCACTTACCTTCTGCCTGCCGCTTTCTGATAAACCTTCCAGGTACTGTCGATCAAGGTACCGGCATCGCTGTACTGTGCTTTCCACCCAAGCAGTTTTTGTGCTTTCTGTGAAGAAGCAACAAGCTTTGCAGGATCCCCCGGTCTTCTGGGAGCGATTTTCGCCGGAACTTCCCTGCCTGTAATCTCCCTTGCTTTCTCCACCATTTCTTTGACACTGATCCCGTTCTGGCTTCCCAGGTTCACCATCAGACTAGACTTTTCAGATGATATATATTCGAGAGCCTTTACATGCGCATCGGCAAGATCGGTTACATGCACATAATCCCGCACACAGGTCCCGTCAGGAGTGTCCCAGTCGTCCCCGAATATAGACAATTCAGGCCTGATCCCCGAAGCTGTTTCCATCATTACAGGAAGCAGGTTTTCAGGCTTGATTTCCAGTCCGGAAATTCTGCCCTGAACATCATACCCCGCAGCGTTGAAATACCTCAGTGCCGCAAAGCGCAATCCTTTAAGACGATCATACCAGTGAAGAATCCTCTCGATTTGAAGCTTTGTAAATCCATAGTAGTTCTGCGGCTCGGTAGGATGCGCCTCGTCGACAGGAAGATATTTTGGCTCTCCGTAAACCGCGGCCGATGATGAAAACACCATCATCTTTATACCCGCGCCTACAGCGGCATTAAGCAGGTTTATGGTTCCGGAGATATTATTCAGTGAGTACTTTTCAGGCACAATCATCGATTCACCCGCGGCTTTATAAGCGGCAAGATGTATGAATGCGTCATAACCGCCTTCAAGAGCATAACGCACTCTGCTGAAATCCAGAATATCACCCTCGATAAACTGAGTATCAGGGAAAAGGTTCTCATGGCGACCACTTGACATGTTATCAAAAACGGCAACCTTATGACCATTGTCAATAAGAGCCCTGACAACATGACTTCCGATATAACCCGCTCCCCCGAATGCCAGTATCTTCATTTTTTCCCTTTCAACGCGGCAAGAAGAGCGCTGCCGAATTCCGTTGATACTTTACTTTCATGTGATTCTTTACGCTGTGTCTGAAGGAACTCGGAAATCTCCTTTTGATTGTTTTTTGCTTCACTTACACCATGGGAAAGAGAGATCCGCCTGTTTTCAGTATCTATCGACTCCACATTTACATTTATGACATCACCCTCTTTGAAAGAATCTTTTTTATCAGCAGAAATGTTTGAAAACACAAGAAGACCGGTAATGCCTGTATCGAGATCGATAAAATATCCGTATCTGCTCTTTTTTGCCACTTTACCAGATACTTCAGATCCGACAGGAAAACGGCTTTCCACATCACGCCACGGATCATTAGAGATATCCTTGAGGCTCAGAGAAATTGTCTTTTTATTTTCATCAATACCCAGTATATTGACATTAACGAAACTGCCTTCCTGAACAACCTCCGATGGGTGATGAACCCTCTTCTCCCAGGACATTTCGGAGATATGTACCAGCCCTTCTACACCTGGTATCAGCTCCACAAAAGCACCAAAATTGGTCAACCTTGTGACTTTACCCTGAACAGACTGCCCTACTGATAATCTGGATTTAACTGTGGTCCACGGGTTCTCCATCACCTGCTTTACAGAAAGAGATATTTTAGAATTTCTGAGCGGCTGCTTTTTTTCCACTTTCAAAACGAGCACTTCAATTTCCTGGCCGGGCGAAAAAAGTTCTTCCAGCTTTTCAGCTCTCTCCCATGAGACTTCTGAAATATGAACCAGACCCTCTACCTTGCCCAGATCAACAAACAACCCGAATTCAGTTATTCTGGTGATTTTACCTTTAAGAACGGTTCTGTTTCCAGCAGACTCCTGAAGACTGTCGAGTCTGGAATCAAGATCCTGTTCAAGCAGCGGAATGCGGCTGACCACAACATTTCTTCCGCCTTCGGTGACCTTTGTTACCACAAAATCAAGAGATTTACTGAGAAACGAATTGATATCTTCTGTAAATTTGATGTCGATTTGTGAAACCGGACAGAACGCCCTGTAACCCATCACCTTAACATTGAGCCCGCCCTTATTTATTCCTGTCACCTTACCCTGCACAGGAACTCCGCTGTTCATGATTTCGACAAGTTCCGATACCGGCACAGGCTGTCCGCCAAGGCTTTTGCTCAGAATGATTTCATCTGCTTTGTCCGATACAACAAAAGCGCTTACCTTGTCTCCTGTTTTAACGGTCAACATCCCGTTCTCACCGCTGAGTTCAACAACTTTCATCAGCGCTTCATTTTTGGCCCCGATATCTACAAACACATATTCTGTTCCGATTCTGGTGACGGTCCCTGTCACTTTCATGCCGGGAGCGATATCTGTTCGCACCTTCCTGTCGTATTTATCGAGCATCTTGAGCAGTTGATCGGAAGCCTGATCGTTTTCTGACTGCTCATCGAAAAAATCATCTTTGTCGCTATTCATGTGGAAACTCCTGAAACTGAAAAAGTGCGCTCCTGAGAAGAGGAGCATAAATGAAGTGAATTTTTACTTGAAGAGAAAATAATTCATACCAATGCAAAGCATATATGCGAATAAATGGGGGTCAATATTGCAGTAAAGCAGCGGAAGGGGCGGGAGGGGGGGCGGGGGGCATCCCATATGGGCAACTTAAAGTTTAATAATGAGATAAAAGAGCTTTTGGAATGGGACGGTCCCAATATAAACAATAACCAAGAATAAAGAGCTTCTGGAAGAGGGTGTCCCCTCTTTCGCTCCAGCCTGTCGAAGACGCCAGTCTTGCGGGTGAGGTAGAAACGGCCATTACTGGCCGTCCCCCTCTCAGAACCGTACGTGCCCTATTAAGGCATACGGCTCCCGATAATGCATTTGCAGTTATCGCAAAGTTGGTTCAGGTAGAATA
>JAAYYB010000254.1 GCA_012515615.1 Fibrobacter sp. | reverse complement strand
CCATTTACTAAAAAAATAAAGAAGGAAAAATATTCCGTTTCAAATGAGATTTCCACCCTGGCAAGTGCCGCAGCCGTAGAAAACACTCTTTCACAGGAGCAGGCCTCTCTTATCTCAAAAAGTCTTCAGATGAGTACATCGACTGCCAGGGATATAATGGTAGAGAAAGATCATATAGTATTCCTTGATGAATCGATGAGCCTTACAGACGCTTTCCTTGCATCACATGTTCACAGGCACACCAGGTACCCTCTGCTCGCGTCAGACAAACCGGATACGATTCTGGGGTATGTAAATTTTAAAGACCTGGTTACAATTCTCCACACAGCCTCTGAGGATCCGACACTGAAAAATATCTGCAGGCCTATTATGTTTTTGCCGGAAACTTTACATGTAAATACCATTCTAAGGCGCATGACACGTGAGTACCAGCACATGGGCATCGTTCAGAACAGCAAAAGCAACACAATAGGGCTGGTGACGCTAGAAGATGTTATAGAGTCGCTGGTTGGAGAGATCGAAGATGAATTTGACCGTCCTCCGGAGATGATGGTAATGCTTTCAGAAAACCGGTGGAGAATCGGAGGAGCAGTGCCAATAAGTCAGATAAGCGAAAAGGCTTTCAGTGAGCTGCCCCGGTCAGAACAGACCATTGATGAGCTGGTGAAGTCTTATTTTAAAGGGATGGAACCGAAGGAGTTTTTCGGATTCGAATTCCACGGAATCCAGATCAGAGTAAGGAGAGTTGCCCGGGGTTATGTTTACGATGTCATAGCCGAGCGCATTAAAAGATTTCCAGAGAAGACAGCAGAAGTGCGGCTGTAAATGATACAGCTGCAGGGGAAAACTCTCTATTTGCTATTAGTGTAAATGTAGGTCAAACCGGCGGAGAATGTCTCTTTAAGCCGGAAATTCACGTGAATATCTCTGTCATAATAAGTAGAAACTGAAAAGCCCAGCATAAGGTACTTTGCTACAGTTACTGACAGCGTGTTCTCGAATTTCACATGCGGGTATCTCCAGTCATTCTCCTGATCGGTACCCTTGAGATCTTCAGCCTTGGAGCTGATCAGTGCTTCATAGATTCGCAGTGATCCGATATAACTGAGCCAATTCTCTTTGTTTGTCGCCTTGAGATCCATATTGAATTCGATACCACCGTCGCTTGTAACATCACGGAAGCGATCCCCGGTTAGAGGGTCAAGTTTCTTACGATCGATCACCTGGCGGGCCGCGGCACCCAGACGCGTTGTCCAGTCGATAGTCTCACTTTTAAGAATTGTTCTGCTGATACCAGCCGCCTCGGTGATATCTACGGGATTAAAATACCGTGTCAGCAGAGTATCACTTCCGTCTACAAACTGACTTATAACACGGGCACTGATAAAGGGATCTACCCATCCGCCCAGTGTGAAACGAAGCAATTCTTCAAAATCAATCAGGTCGCTGGATTTTACAGGTGCTGACCAGGTTTTTGATGTCTTATTCTGCAGTTTTGTCTGACCAAACTGCAACTTCAGGGTAGCTTTGTTGTTAAGAGGTTTGTTTATCTGTTTTTCGGCAATTCCCAGAAGCTGTGAAGCCCATGTGAATGATCCGGCTTCTCCCCCGACCCAGCTGTCACTGTAGGAATTGAGTGCCGTTGTCAAGTTTGCGTTGATATCCACTTTCCATTCTTCGGCGCTCAGTCCTGATGCCAGGACAAACAACGATAATGAGCAGAATACCGCACTTTTTACAGACTTCATTTCTCCTCCTTAATTTGTTGTTAAGTATGTTTAATTATCTTCTTTTACTGTTTCAGCAATCTTTGCCGGGGTTTCGGCAGATATTGATGACTCTTTTTTCGTACCAAACTTGCCGTCTGTCCACTCATTTACCAAACCAAAATGATTCAGTGTCAGAAAGGCAACATAAATCAGCAGTGCCAATAAAAGCAGCCTGGGTAAAGGTGATTTCTTTTGTGCATAAGGATCAGTACGGTCCCGATGCGATCCGGGCGGAAGCACAGCAACAGCAGTCAGCGCAGTTCCAAACGGAACATTTATCAGAGCTTTTGCGTTAACAGCCCATCCGCTTGCGTCAAGTATCGGCCCCAGATTGCGTTTACGCAGCTTAATATAAGCGAGTATAAGAGAAGGTCCTGAAATAAGCAGAAGAACCGCAAGTAGTGCGCCAATCACTGCAAGTGGACCAAGCTTGACTATCCCGGAAGCATACCCCAGAAGAGTAGCTGCAAATGTACCAATGGCCCCTGCAGCTACTCCAATTGCTGCTACAGTTCCAATATCCATTTTTTTCTGCGGCGGAGGCGCAGCATTTGCCTTATCGGCCATGGCGGTCACCTCTGCACCCTGCTGCATTTTAGCCGTTGTCTGAGCCTCAGCGGCCGAAGCCCGCTTGGCGACCTGCGACTCGATCATCCTGACAAAGTTTTTGTAAGGAAGCCAGAAAGCCTGACGCAGGCTGATCGGGTTCTCGATTATTTTAACGATAGTCGCATCCCAGTCTCTTCCCAGACGGTCATAAAAAACGCCGTTTCGCCCGACCATCAGATTTTCAGAATCACCATTTGTAAAAGCTGCGACAATAATCATCTTTTCCGGGCTGTCATGTCGTTTGCATTCACAGTACACAAGAAATGTCCCGGCCATGGCAGCCATTGCACTGTGCTTGGCGATGTCATCAATTTTCATGCACAATCTGCAGGTGCGCTGATCAAGGAAAAGAGACCCTGCCATAAAAATAGCAGAACTCTCTCTGTTGTAAAGATCCTTGAAATTTACAAAATTGTTACACAGTGAATAGATATCACGATGGAACCTGACAAGTTTCTCCAGGCTTTTTACCGATTCAAATGCCGGAGCCAGAGCTTTGTCCTGATCGATAAGAGTAATAAGTTTTTCCTTCAAACCACTGTCGGTAATATCTCTTACCGCTGCGACTTCTGTTGAATCGAATATTTTTGTCGGCTTGCGCTCCTGCCAGGAGAAGAACGGGGCAAACCTGGCAAGCATCCCGCGCCATTGATCTTCTGTCAAAACCTCCTGCGGCCCAAGCAGCTTATCTACGGCCTCAGCCTTGAATGTCTTTAAATCAGCAGCCCAGGCAGGATTTACATCTCCCGCGAATGAAAGCGGTTTTTGAGGTCCCACAGGAGAAATGGGCAGTCGGGAGATTTCGGCGCAATTTACCGACAGAGAATCTTTGTTGCTTATCTGCTCAAATGGTTTATCCCCGCCATTAAGAGCAACTGTCGCGCGTTGGTCAAATATCGCAATGGCACAGCGGGCAAAGTAGTCTTCGATCTTCTCCTTAACAGCCATAACAGCCTGGGCAGCCTTCGAAGTTTCATCACCCAGCACCATAATCGTTTTGTCATTCTCCGGCTCACCTGCCCAGGCAAGGTACTTCTGGGCCTGATCGAAAAATGACTCAACCTTCTCAGTATTTATTCCAGGTTTACCCGATCGATCATCAATTCCCCCTGAAGACTCAATAATTTGAGTGATGATTTTCTTAACCGCATCCTCTTCAGACACCTCAGAGGTAATTATACCGTCTCCATTAAAGGTTTTTTTTGCCATTTCCAGTTCAAGAGATTCAACATCTGCAACAGTCAGCGGATCAGATTCTTTCTTTCCAAGTGTAACGAGGGCATTCTTGGCAGAATCATAAAGCTTGCTTCCCTCCTCTGTTTCTCTGTTTATCTGATCGATATTGAAAGTCCGGTTTTCACCAATCAGATCATCGGGGTTTTTCAACTGTGCAGCAACCCACTTTACAGCAGATATAAGCTCCATCGCTCTTATTCTGCGGTCCCCGTTAGAATCGAGGAAACTCAGTGTTTTAGTATCAAAATGAACGTTATCGACGGGGCATGCCAGTGCGACCCACAATTTCTGATCGAGTTTCTCCAACTCCAGCAGATCGCGTCCTGATTCGAGCATGACCTGATCAAAACCGCCGGCTCTGAAAAAACTCCATTTATGCCCACTGCTTTTGCGATTTTTAGACATAATAACCTCTACACATCGTGAATGTTCATCAGGCTCTTTAAACCTAAAAATCGCAGCTGGATGAGGCAAAAAATCGTAACCTGTTGAGCGCTAAGGCTTTCAGACATCTTGATCTTATCACCTTGTCGATAAGACCTGCGATGCCTTCAAGCCTTATCATCTAAACATCTTACGGTTTTTTATTCTCCCCAACCGCGACTTTCAGGTTAAAGCCTTGTCCATAGACTCTAAACTGGACACAGCAAACCATCTGTGAACCAACAAGAAAAAGTAATATAAAACATCAGTAGTGTCCGGTTAAATTAACAAAAGATCAAGGCCACCGAACCTATATTTATTGTGTCGAAGCAATAAAAGAAAGGAAGGTGACCTTGAACAGGAAAAATATAATATTCAGTCAGCTTATGCAT
>JAAYYB010000253.1 GCA_012515615.1 Fibrobacter sp. | reverse complement strand
CTCTTTAAGGAAGAAGGTCTTAAGGGTATTATCGGGGAAGATTTTCTGATCACAGATGCTTTTTGATGTTACCTGGTAGAAAGCGAAAGGAACGACCATTCTGGGCTGGGTGCACATGATTGATCCTTTGTTGTTGTGGTAAAGAGGATACTGGATTGGAAAAGACTTGCAAAAACCGTGACAAAAAGCCGGAGGCGAGTAGAAACCTTGAAAATCCCCTGTTTTTTCGCTCCCAGAGATGAATTAGGGAGTCTGAGGGGTTGAGGCACTATGGCACCTCAGAGATGATTTTGGGAATTTAGCATTGTCACTATTTCATCCCTGAGGTGAAATAGGAACCTTGGGTCTTGTCACTAAGTCATCTCTGGGGAGGCCTGATTGAAACGGGAACTTTGGATTTCAGTCACTAAGTCACCTCTGGGGCAGGCCGTTCCGGGTCCTTCTCATCCGAAACTACTCAAAAAGATTAACAAGTTCAGTCACATATTCCTTAGAGATTGCCCCTTCCCAGTATTTGACCCGAACCCTATCTTCTCCTCACTACCCACCTGCCAGTTGCCAGCTCCCTCAAGGGCGGCTTCCTGCTGTTTTTACCACCTTCAGGTATCTGAATGACCCGTCTCCCGTCAAGCGAGTACAACCAACCCTCTTCAGCAATTCTTAGCGGGTATTTGCCGGTGTATAATATCGGCTGATTTAATTTTGCATGTTTTATATATCTGTTTTGCGGCGTGCTGGCAATGCTCGACTCGACAAAATTCCCTATCATTAACATTGCCGAATCGTCGTAACCTCCTGCCGCAAAAAGTAGGCTGTCGGACCAAAGCAGCGACTTTACCAACAGACTATTTCTCGCGTGCTGTGGTGTCCAGTTTTTGCCGTCTGCAGAGATGTATACACTGTCAGAGGTGCCACCGGCGATAAATTGGCTTCCTGTCCACACGACTGCGTTAAGGTCTTGGAGGTTATACCTTGTCCAATCTTGATATGTCCATTCCTGGAGATCGTTGGTCGAAAGAATGCGGTCGCCGTATCCCACAGCCACCAGGGTTGAGCCCGAAGATGCAATATCAAGGATTGTCCCTTGCGGTTTTCGCGTGTGGTTGGTCCAGGTGATGCCGTCGGGGGATGTCAGTATGCAATCAGATGCACCGTAAGTGCTGGTTGATCCGGTTCCGACAATAAACCTGTCCCCGGTCCAGATTATGGAGTTTAGTTCGTCTATTGTTTTTGAATTGCGGCCGGTCCAGTTGACACCGTCTCGAGTCGTGTAGATCCTTCCGTAATATCCGACCACGACAATTATAGAATCATTAGAGGCTGCATCGTTGAGTGATGTGGCGTTCATCTCCTTTTCTGTCCAGGTGATGCAGTCAGGAGAGGTTAGAATATTGCCGCTGCGACCGACAATATAAAGACTATCGGTGGCGATTACAAAATTGAGACGGTAGGGTGTGCCGGCAGAAAATCTCCTCCAGGCGAAACCGTCCTTTGAGGTAAGGAAAATTCCTTTATCCCCTGTTGCAGCGTACCCTTTTTTTGTGTGGTTAATTTGTCTAAGAGACTGGATTCCTCCTTTCCAGTACAATGTCGATTGACCGGATGTGTCACATCCTGACACCGAAAGTGTGTCACCGACCATGATCAGCCTGCCGTTGCTGTAGGTGAGCCCGTGAAGATCGGCGGTACCCTCAGGCAAACTGAGTGTATCCCAGGTAGTGCTGTCGATAGAAGTGTATAGATGGTTGTAACCGATGCGTATCCCGTAGGTGCGTCCTTTTGTGTGGATGATCTTTTGCACTCTCGGATAACGATCATACTCTTTCCAGACGATTCCGTCAGGGGAAACCAAAGCTTTAGAAGTTTTATCAGTGGCCACCAGTGTGGTACCTGTCCATACG
Organism: Fibrobacter sp.; assembly: GCA_012515615.1. Taxonomy (GTDB): domain Bacteria; phylum Fibrobacterota; class Chitinivibrionia; order Chitinivibrionales; family Chitinispirillaceae; genus JAAYIG01. Next base: position 15,468 of record JAAYYB010000253.1, on the reverse strand, counting down.
ATATTGGTAATAGAGTGGGTGACTGGAGTCTCATGCTGTGTCCAGTTGACTCCGTCTGCCGATATAAGAACGGTCCCGCTGTCGCCAACGGCAACCAATTGTGTGCCAGTCCAGACAGCATTGTAAAGGCTTCGTGTGGTGTTGGAAACTTGTTTGGTCCAATTGATGCCGTCTTCGGAGGTAATGATGGTTCCTTGGGCGCCAACGGCGATTAGTTGCGTACCGGTCCAGATAATGTTTGAAAGGCTGCTTGACACGGGACTTCTCTGTTTTCTCCACTTTGTCAGATCTTCGGAGGTGAAGATATTACCGCTGTCACTTGTAGCGACGAACCGTTTTCCAGTCCAGACAGAGTGGAACAGATATCGCCCGACAGAGATATGGTTTGTCCAGGTAAGGCCGTCTGGTGAAGTGAGAAAATCAGCTCTCCATCCGCCGCCGAACGCGATGAACTGATTCCCGGTCCACACAACCCATTCCAGATATTTCTCAGATACAGCATCTGCAAGACGCCAGGAGATCCCGTCAGTTGAGGTCAGGATCACCGACCCGACGGCGACATACCGTTCACCGGACCAGACAACATCTGAGAGAGTACCGGTACCGCAAAACATACGACTCTGATCTTGCCAGTGTATCTGGGCCCCGGTGGGCATGAGTATTCCAAAAACTGCAAGGAAGAAAACTGTAGTTCGAATCATATGAATATCCAGTATGGGGTTTGTTATACGATAATGAGCTTCACAATTTAATATACTACCTAATTATAATGAAACGCATATAGAACTTGCGGCAGAAAGGTTTGAACAAATTGCAGGTGTATCACACAGGTGGTACACCTGTGATTTGTGAAAGCTTTTTTGTACAAGTGTAATTCGCCCTGAACCGGGTGTATAAGTCAGGTTCTAAATTGTTCTGTAAAGATTTATCATGTCGGTCCTGCTGATATGATGGCAGGTGAATTCTAAGATCTGATTAGGTCAATATGAAAGAGTACCAGAACCTGGAATTCAAGCCAAAAAGAAAAGTGAAAGAGCGGAAGGGTATCACACTGATTTACTGAGATGTTTTTATTAACGGGGTACTCTCAAGATGAATTATTTTCCTGATTAATTGCTTTTTCCACGGAGGATGTTGCTATGAAGCAAGATACGATTTTAGTAATTGATTTGGGTGGTATAGAGAACTCTGTGATTGCACGGATGGTTCGAGGGATGGGAGTCTATAGTGAGATTGTTGCGCATGACATAACAATTGAGGAGATGAAGGCCTATTCAGGGCTTAAGGGTATAATCTATGCCGGTGGCCCAAACCGCATGGTTGATGGTGTCAAGGTTTGTCCGGAAGATGCGGTTTTGCACTGCAGTTATCCTTCTTTGGCAATTGGCTGTGAGGATATGCCGGGGATCAATATTACCTCAACAGATGAGAGTGCGATCCGTCATTTCGTTTTTGACAAGTGTGGCTGTGAAGCTACATGGAGTATGGAAATCTTTGTTCAAGATAAAATCAAAGAGCTTCAGCAGCAGATTGGAAATGAGAAGGTGCTTCTTGCGCTATCCGGTGGTGTTGACAGTTCGGTAGTAGCCGCGCTGTTGATTAAGGCGATAGGAAGCAATCTCACGTGTATTCATGTCAATCATGGTTTGTTGCGAAAGGGTGAACCCGAGGAGGTAGTGAGGGTATTTGGGAAAGAGATGGGGGCCAATCTCATCTATATAGATGCGGTAGATCGATTTCTGAAAAAACTTGAAGGGGTCAGTGATCCTGAGCAAAAGCGCAAAATAATCGGCAACGAATTTATCCGTGTTTTCGAAGAAGAGGCTGTGAAGCTTGAGGGTATCCGCTTTTTGGCTCAAGGCACTATATACCCTGATATCGTTGAGAGCGGTACCAAAACAGCCAAAGCGATAAAGGCCCATCATAATGTCGGCGGTTTGCCCGAGGATATGAACTTCGATTTGGTTGAGCCGGTTAAATACCTTTACAAAGATGAGGTCCGGAAGTGTGGTACTGCACTGGGACTGCCCGATTCGATGGTGTATCGGCAGCCATTTCCAGGGCCGGGTTTGGGGGTCAGATGTCTTGGTGCAATTACCCGCGAGCGCCTGGAGGCGGTCAGGGCATCAGATGCTATCTTGAGGGAGGAGTTCAGGATGGCGGGATTGGAAGGTTGTGTATGGCAGTATTTTACGGCTGTACCTGACTTCAAGTCAGTTGGTGTTCGCGATCATGCCAGATCTTTTGAATATCCGGTAATTATCCGCGCTGTAAATACCATTGATGCCATGACTGCGGAAATTGAGACACCGGATTGGGCTTTACTTAAAAAAATCACTTCGAGGATAATTAATGAGGTCCCCGGTGTTAACCGTGTTGTATATGACTTGACACCCAAGCCTACAGGGACCATTGAGTGGGAATGAGATTACAATAAAGAGAGTGAAAATTGAGCTGCAGTGGGCTGATGCTCACCAGTCAGAACAACAGGTGAACAGTAGCGCTCTGCAGCTCAGTCAACTAACTCTTTTTACCCCGGGTATCTTCACAGATCGCAGATAATGAGAAAATTGGCTATTCAGAGAGTTGAATCACAGCCGTTTAAAGATTAGCAGCACCGGCCTTGGAGTTATCTCTTTAAAACCATACCTGCCGAGATGAGTTTTTCTTCTCTTATAATCCGGACTACGAGCAGTTGCGGAGCGATGCCGTCCAGATCAAGGACAGATTTTCCCTGTGCTTTTTGGATACATTCGCCTGAGAGGGCATAGAGCCTGATCTGATCTTGAGCCCGAATGCCGGGAAAAACAAGAGTGCTGTTGACAAGTCTGAAACTCGTATTTGTAGAACCGTTGATACGGGAAACAGGTATTCTTACAACGGGCTCAATATTTACGCTGGCAATTCGGGGGGTGACTTTCCGGCCCGCGGTATTGAAACTCCCGCCTGCAAACAGTGTTGAGCCGTGCGGGTGGAGCATTCCAACTGACTGATCGGTACCTGATCCTAACTTACTCCATGTGCTCCCGTCCCATCTGCCTATATTTTGAGCAGTAAAACCATCTGCGGAACCGAAGTCTCCTCCGGCATAGAGATTTCCCCAGTCGTCAATTGCTATACAATAAATTACACTCCCGATGCCCCCTGCGAGTGCTGACCACTTTGTGCCGTCCCACATAGCAATGTTTGATGCAGTTACACCTCCGGCAGATCCAAAATAGCCTGCTGCATAAAGGTTTCCATTTTTGTCACATTTAAGGTCATTTATGTATGATCCCCAGACCCCGCCTCCCAGTGAATCCCATCGGGAACCGTTCCATCTGGCGACATAATGAGCGGAATCGTCTCCTGCAGTCTCGAAATAACCTCCCGCGTACAGGTTCCCGTCTTTATCAAAAGTGATAGCTCTTACTGTACTTTCGGTTCCTTTGCCAATTGAGTTCCACTTGCTTCCATCCCATCTTGCGACATTGCGGATCGGTATATCGTCAATAGTATCAAAACAACCTGCTATATAAAGGTCCCCATCCTTGAGCAGCAGCTGGTTTACATCATCGCACCCCGCACAGCTCTCACTGATCATTTTTGTAGCAAGTGCACTCCAGCTCTCCCCGTCCCATCTGGCGATGTTGGTTACCGGAACATCGCCTGCTCTCCTGAAGAAACCCCCGGCGTAGATATTTCCCGAGATGTCAATTGCCATGGTGGAAACGTCACCATCAAAACCATTCCCCAGAGCACTCCAAGAGCTTCCATCCCATTTTGCTATATGGTTTGCGTCTACACCTGCAATATGAGTGAATCCGCCGCAGATATAAAAATTTCCGCTGGAGTCAAATGCCGATTCGTACACTGAGCCGTTTATTCCTCTGCCCAGTGTGACACAGGAGTCACCGGTCCATCTGGCGACACTGGAGACCGGAGTTTCGTTAAAAGTAAAGAAATACCCTCCGGCATAAAGATCTCCGTTTGCGTCGCAGGAAAGAGCGTATATAGTTCTGTTTGCTCCTGTCCCGACAGATTCCCATGAGTTTCCGTTCCACTTTGCAATATTTGGGGCCTCTATGCCGCCTATTGCGGGAAAAGAACCGCCGACATAAATTGTCCCGTTTATGTCACAGACTATTGCGTTTGGATAATTTGGGTAGACCATTTCTGTTTCAAATGATGACCAGCTTTCCCCATCCCACATCGCGATATTTTTGGCGGCTATGGTTCCTGCCGTGTCAAATCCTCCGGCTACATAAAGATTCCCGCTGGTATCAAAACAGAGAGACCTTACATTTCCGGGCTTCAGGCCCGACCCCGGCAGTCTCCACTGTTCTCCATCCCAGTATGCGACACCTCCGCTGAAAACTCCTCCAGCGTAAAGTGCTCCCGCCTTATCAAACGAGAGTGCGCCAACCTGACTGGAGATTGCATTTGAGGAACCAAGCCCCGACCCCAGGGAATCCCATGAGTTACCGTTCCACTTTGCAATGTTTTTTACGGGCCTCTTGGACCCGGCATAGCTGAATAATCCTCCGGCATAGACATTTCCCGCACTATCACAGGCCAGGGCTCTTATCGTACTTGAATAACTGTTTGGTATGTAAAGCCCATTTCCCATCCTGCTCCAACTGGAACCGTTCCATTTTGCAATGTTATATACATTTTCAACATCTCCGGCCTTTGAGAATTCGCCTCCGGCGTATACGTTACCGGCACTGTCACAGGCGATTGCGTAAACCGTTTCATTAACACCTGTCCCTAGTGCGTTCCACTCTTCTCCATCCCACATGGCGATATTGTTAACCGGTATCTTACCAGCAAAGCTGATCATTCCGCCAACGTAAAGCTTTCCTCTGCAGTAACAGAGCGCGTAAACAGTGCCGTCAACGCCCATGATTCCCTCACTGTTCATCACCGCCCAGTCTTCATCTGTGATCGTAGGATCGATTAAAACAGGGTACTTTGCATTCCTGTCATCAACGGTGATTTGAATGGAGTTTGCTCCCGACGGCTCCATCCGGGAGGGCAGAACTTTTCCATCTGCATCAACCGTTTCAAGCTTTCCATACAGGAAGATTCTTCCTGAGGGAAGCGTTAGAGAAATACCGGTCCTGCCTTCAGAGATGGATACACCATGAGCGGCAAGTGACAGAATAAGTGGTCCTTTACCATGAGGCTTATTTACAATCACAAAATCCTGGCGGATACCGTCGGCGTTTGCAGAAAACTGCTCTATCAGCGTACCTCTATGGAGTTTAACCAGTTTCATATCTTCTGAGGAAACCGTTCCTGCATCAGGGACCCGGGATAGCCCTGATCTTCTGCCCAGAGAAACCGGGATGACAGAGAATTCACCTTCACCCTCCGATTCTGACAGGGAGCGAAGGGTTGCGCCTTCAGGCCCCACATAAGCGTCAAGTTTCTGCAGGGAAGATGAGAGCTTTATTCCATCTGGAGTTACGACAGCGTTCAGGTTGTTGTAACCGGGAATCAGCTCATGATTAAAGGCCCCCCCCGATAAATTGGCCGGTACCGATTGTATAATTGTGAAGAGGATGATGGTGGTGTTAAGCACATTGCGAGTAAGATTCATTTCTTTACTTCCATTACGGATAAGGACGATTTTAAGAGCATAAAAACGCTCTCGATAAGATTGTGCCCTGAAGGAATGCGGGCAGAATATTTTCGGTTCAGATATGGCCTTACTTATGCACCCAAATCTGAGCGAATAACACGTGCCCCTTGTGCATAAAGGCTTTCACAAATCCGCGCTTCATCCCTTTTCGGATGCATAAGTGAGGTATCAAAAAATAATTCTGACATACAAAACCGGAATTGAAAACTGCGGGATTTATCGGGCGGGTGTTTTTTATCAACTTAAGTTGAACGGGACCGCAATAACTCACGGGTCCCGTTCCTGAAAGCTCTTAGTAACCTGCAATAGGCATACTGATTGTATTCCCATCCCTGTTTTCAATTTTCAGCAGGTGCAGTCCCTTGCCCAGCGGTATGGTTATCTTTGTGCTGAGAGCAGGGAAAGAGTATAGAAGGCTGTCTGAGAGGGTGAAAACCGATACTTTCTTTACATCATCTGATAAATTCATGGAAATTGATCCGGGCCTTGAAATAATTGCATCAATTCTATTTCCATATTTTTTTAACAGGCAATGCCTGACCGATGTGCCGGGCTGAAACTGTATCCAGTTCAGATTAACCAGGCTTGTTCCGGAGCCGCTCCATTCAATCCGTACAGTGGCGGCGCCTTGCTGAAGCTGAAATACCGGAGAGAGGCCTGTAGTGGTCCAGGTCTGCCATCCTCCTGTGCTTCCCACCTCCCAGGTTGCAACAGATGCTCCATTGACTTTTAATGTTAATGTCCCTCCGGAGGATTCGGTCGCTACACGAAGCTGCGCGGTATAAGGTCCTGACTGATTGACTTTAACAATGTATTCGGCCCAGCTTCCATGGACCGCGTATCCAAGGTTCTGCCCGCTGCCGGCATCCGATGTGACTTCAGCCTGGAGTTCGGTTGACTTGGATATAAATTCCTCGGCCTCGATTTTGCCGGGAATCCTGATTGTATCGGATGTAACAGGATTAGAGTCATAAACCTTTCTGGCTTTGAGCCTCTCGCGCATCCATTGACCGGATTGGGAGATGTTTTCAGTGCTCCAGTTGCCGTTCGGTGGTGCACCGGGAACAAGAGCCGCCGATGTTTCAGAAAAATCAACTATGGACCAGTTCGCCCAGCTGATCCCCTTTTGATCTGCCCAGTCAAGCCAGACTCTGCCGGAGTCTGTGAAAACTGTTTTGTTTACTTTCCCGCCATCAGCGGTGGAGAGTCCAAATTCGGTTATAAACAGTGCCGCACCGGCATCGAGCGCGGTTTCTGCTTTTGCACGCAGATACGCTTTATGGGTTCCGGCGTAGAAATGGAGTGCGTATGCGATATTTGTACCTGAAAGAGGACTTTCCGCTGCGACATCGACATCCTGTGACCAGGTCGGAGTACCGACCACAATCAGGTTTGAACTGTACTCTCTGATTACCGGAATAACCTGATTTGCGTAGTTTTTTACATCATCCCAGGTGTCCACATTTTTTGCACCGGTTCCGTTTTTGTCTTCGGGTTCATTCCAGATTTCCCAGATTATATTCGGAACACCTGCATAAGTCTGAGCCATCTCCGAGAAGAATGCTTTTGCCTGATTGACATTGAGATTAGCGTTATGGTCGTGCCAGTCAACAATTACATAGATACCTGCATCGATAGCGGCATCAACAACTGCCTTTACCAGATTTTTCTGTCCCTCCGGATCAGCAAGATATCCCTTCATCCCTGTTGTATTGTTAGATTCTATGGCCATTGCGCAACGGATAAGAGTTATGTTCCAATCTTTTATCAGCCATTCAACTACCTGGCGGTTATAATACTTTTCTCCACCCCAGATAGACCAGTAAAGACTCATGCCCGCCACCTGCACCGGCTGGTTGTCTTTTGCGCCGACAATCCTGTTTCCTGTAACTGCCAGTGCCCCGTGAGTATCGACTGGTGAGGATGAGTAGAGAGAAGAAGCGGCTAAAAGATAGGAGAGCGTCAGAAGGAAAAAATATTTTCTCATGTTGCCCCTTTTTGCGGTTTCAAGTACCGTAGGTTGAATGTTCTTATTCTCAATACAGTTAAGCGTTTTAACAGAGTCTCATGAGTATCCTTATCCTGACAGTATAAGTGCAGAGGTTGGGTCGTGCAAGGACTAAAGCCGGGTTTAAAAGAATTTTTAATTAAGTTTAATGAAAAGGTGGGCTTTTACCTGTGTCCTGGCTGTCCCGGAGGTTCTTAGTATTCGCTCCGGAGGTGTAATTAAGGCTTTGGTTTTTTCTAAGATTCTTAATATTTCACGGACGGACTATCTTATAATTTTAAAGCGGTGACTTAAAAGCCGAATTAGAGAGAAAAAAGTAGTCCGTCCCCTAAGATTTTATGGAAGGGGGCTTTCCCCCTTGCGCTCCAGCCTGTCGAAGACGCCAGTCTTGCGCTATCCCCTTGTGCTGTCAACCGGTTGTGGAGGCAGTTACCGCCTTCGCGGTCTTGTCTGTTCTGCCTATTGCACCGTAGAACTGTAAGTAGATTAAAATTATTGTAGCCTTTTAGGAGCCGGGTCGGTGGATAACCCGGGGTAATATTTCACGGACGGACTATCTTTTTAATTTTAAAGCGGTGACTTAAAAGCCGAACTAGAGATAATTAAGTAGTCCGTCCCCTACACATGGCTTTATCTTAAAGGCTATAATAAGTTTTAATCTACCACCAGTTCGCCAGTGCGGCCGCAAGGGCGTTCGAAAATGTGATATCCATACCTGTCTCCACAAAATGGTGGGCAACACGGGGTGATAGCGGAAGACTGGCGTCTTCGACGGGCTGGAGCGCAAGAGGGGACGCCCTCTTCAAAAAAAACTCTTCACTAATTCATCTCCGGGGAGCCTTGGGCGAGAATCCGCCGTGCCAGGCTAACCAGCGAAGCGAATCCACGGCTGAAAATCTATTTTTAGAGCTTTATATTCAGTTGTTCTGGGTGGTGTTCGGTCCAGCTTTAAAGCCTCAGATTCCAGAGGTCAGAGCGGATCGTAAATATTAACCTATAAATCGCAGTTGGATGAGGAAAAAAATCGTAATCTGTTGAGCGCCAACGCTTTCAGGCATCTTGATCTTATCACCTCGTCGATAAGACCTGCAATGCCTTCAAGCCTTATCATCTCAACATCTTACGGTTTTTTGTTCTCCCCAACTGCGACTTTTAGGATTAATTCTTCCCCCCGCTCTACCTGAATATCTCAAATCCTGCCGACACAACTTTTCTTTTCTCCCTGCTGTCGATAAAGCCGAAGGGGTTTCCGTACAGAAATCTTGTAAAGAAACCTGTGCGCACTCCGGAGTTTCTGATAGAACGGTTAACACCCGCTTTAACCGAAAGTGTGCCCGTATGGCGAATAACTGGGTAATGGGACTCTCTCTGCACGGGCATAAGACCGTCCTGAAAGTAGATCTCACCAAAGGTGTTTTTGCGGCTGTCAAAGATACAGCGGCCGAAACCGGATAAATAAACCTCAGAATTTTTTCCGAAAGGATATTCCCACTGGATTCCGCCAGAAATTCCGTGTCCGTGAGTAAGTGTACCGACGGCAAGCTCCGGGGTATTTTTTGACATAAAATAATAATGATAAAACGCTTCCGCTGAAAGCGTACCTTTTGCGAAAAAACTGAAATGTCTGCTTCCGGCATTTACCGCGTTAAGAACCATCCACCGGTAGCTTTTATCGTAGATCATCTCGTAAGCTTTATCTGTCTCTACCGCTATTCCCATCGTCGGGTGCGCGCTCTCATGGCTTAACCCGGTTAAAAAAGTGAACCCTCTTTTCCCGGGCTCGGGTATGTAAAGAGAAAATTCGGTGCGGATAACTCCGCGCCAGTTATGATTAGGAAATATCTCCTGATTGAAACGGTTTTCATTGCGGATCTCAACAAGTCCGCCAATTGAAAACCAGTCCAGAACAATTTTATCGGCGATTGTGACCCGTGGAGTCTTTTCGGAGGTAATCGCTATGGAACTGCGGAAAAAATCGGGATCAGCTTTTAACGATGCCTCTGTGCAGATTGAGATAAATAGAGAGACGATAGTGACAATATTTAATCGATTCATTTTGTTATTGTGCGATACTGAAATGATTCATTCCCCCCGGTCTCCTCTGCAATCCGGCGCCCGGGAAACCTGAAATAAAACTACTTCAGGAATTGCAGGACCTCCAACTTGTAACTCGCAACCTCTGTTCTCTGCCTGGGGCACACTCCTCTGGTATGAATGTATTTTTACCTTTTCCAACGCCACTGAACGCAGGATTTGAATGAAGCGATTGTTTTTGATCAATGCCATCATTCTGGCAGTCCTCACTACCGGGGTCTTTGCACTGATAGCATGCGTAAAGCTTAACGCCGTCCACCAGTTTGCCCTCAATCAGGTGAATAAGGCTATTCCCGGAAAAATTTCACTGGGAAGACTCAAACTTTCCCTCCTTGATCTACGGGTAGAAATCCGCGACCTTGGCCTTTGTGATTCCGCAGGAAATGATCTTGCCGGCCTGGACAAGGCAATTCTTGATGTTTCAATGAGAAATCTGCTGAAACGGAAGCTGATTGTGGAAAAAGTTGTGGTTGTCCGGCCTTACGCCAGTCTCGAGTTTGACACAAGCGGACAGTTGCTCCTTTTGAACGCTTTCCCAAAAGGAAAAGAGAAACCTGCAGATACCTCCGTGGTCAAATCCTCCAAACCTTTTCTGATTGAGCTTAAGGATTTTAATCTCAGCGGCGGGAAGGTGCTCTTTTCATCTGTAAAAGACAGCCTGGTTCTGCTGGCTCACGGGTTGTCGATATCGGCAAAAGGTAAAACAGATTCGCTTTCTGCGGATCTCTCTTTTTCGCTTGATTCCGCATCTCTGAGCCGGAACGGGAATCCTCTTTTTTTAAATAAACTGGCGATTCTGGCCCGGGTCAGGGGGATGGATCTGGATACCGTAAGCCTCGGTTTATCTACTGTTAATACCGTACTTACACTCAACGGAAAGGCCTCATCGCTTGATAATGATCCTGCGGCCAATCTCTCTCTGGATGTAAACACTGCGCTCTCTGAGATCCGATCGATTGCAGGGATAAAAGAGCCGCTCAGCGGGGATGCTCTGCTGCGGGTTGAGCTTTCAGGAAAAATCGCCGACCCTGACATCGATATGGCTGTCAACTATGATGGAGGCTCGGTATGGGGATATCCGGTTGAGTCACTCTTTTTAAAATCCCGTGTTGCCGGGCGGTTACTGCATCTTGACGGGCTGCGGGCAGAAACTCAAAGTGGCAGCATAAAGGCAGGGGGAACAGTTGATCTGCGCAGGATGTTTCCGCAGGGGTTTTTGGCTGCTCCGGGATCTGCCGGGGAACTTGTGTATGATCTCTCTGTCACAGGTGAAAATGTCACACTTCAAAAACTGGTTCCCGGCATATCCGGTACCGCATCCCTCTCTTTAGGGATTAACGGACACGGTGTAAAACCTGATTCACTCTCCGCTCAACTTGACATTTCGGCTAATGTCGAGAAGTTGATGCTTACTACAGATAAGATAGACACATCCGCAGTAACCAGGATGTATCTGCCTCTGGATGCATCTTTGGCATGTTCGGCCACAGTCTCAAGGGGAACGGCAAGCCTTTACAGTCTGAAAGGAAAACTTGGCGAAACAAGCCTTCACCTGAGTGGCACCTACGGAATATTATCGGGTAAAACAGAAGCTGATCTGGCATTGTCACTTCCATCTCTTAACGAGCTGCTTCGCTTTACAGGTACCGACAGCATTTACGGAAGCGCAGACGCGTCGATACGTATCGGGGGAGACCTGAAACACCCTGAGGCAGTTATCGGGCTGGAAGCCGATTCACTGGCCTTTAAAAATGTGCATATAGGGAGTGTGCATCTTGATGGGGGGCTCAACAGCGAAGGAACTGCAATAGTCAAAGAGCTCAGGCTGGCTAAAGACAGTTCACAGCTTCAACTTTCCGGCTCAGCACAAGTGCTCCAGGAAGGGAAGATACTGCCGCCGGAGAAAATGACCTTTGATGTCTCCCTCATGTCAAAAGGAATATCTGTAGGGGATTATCTCGATTCAGCAGCCGGAAAGGTCACTATTGATGCCAGGCTGGGGGGAACCACAGAGGACCCCAGCGGAACTCTTGCACTCTCAGCATCGAAACTTTTCGCCTCTGGACAGAGCCTTGACAGTCTCTGTCTCCGGGCACAAATCGGAGAACAGCGGGTCAATATTCAGCCCTTGCGCCTCATTGTCGACGCAGGCCAGGATCTGACTGTAACCGGGTGGGCAGGAATTAAGGATTCCTTTGATATTAAAATCTCCGCTCCGGGGATAAATCTCAACTCCATAGCCGCTCTTTCTGCAGTTGATTCTATAGATGGAGTGTTCTCGATGGAGATTCAGGCCGATGGAAGTTATAAAAACCCCGGGGCTGAGGGAAAACTGGCAATAGATAATATCCGCATGGGTTCATTACCGCTTGATAAAATCGGACTGCTTGTCACCCTTGCGGACAATGTGGTTAAAGTAAACGGAAAGGTCCTGGGTGATGTTGATGCTTCCTATAATCTTGGATCTAAGGACTATAAAGCAGACCTCTCATTCAACAACCTGCTTCTTACTCCTTATCTGGCGCTTTCGAAGCAGAAGCTTGAAGGGGCTTTGACAGCAGCAATAAAGGTCACGGGGAATACAGATTCACTGAATAAAATTGCAGGAAAAATGGATATAACCAGCTTGAATATAGAATATCAGGATATCCCGGTTATCGAGACCCGTGAGCTTAAAGCATCACTTACTGAAAACCGGTATTCAGTTCCTGATTTCAGCATTATGCTTGCCGGTGAAGGCGCCTTGAGTGGACATGCGCAGGGTTTGCTTGAAGGGCCGCACGACATTGAACTCAAAGGGTTGATACCTTTGTCAATAGCAAGGCATTTCACCCCGGATCTTCCTGACATTGAGGGCAGTGTGTCTTTAGACGCATCTCTTAAAGGTATGGCGGAAGACCCGGCCCTGAGCGCTAATCTTGAGCTCAAAAGTATTGCTATGACGGTTCCTGGAATCACACAGCATCTGCATTCTGTCAATGGAAGAATAAAAGCCGACCGCAAAGCTGTTCGAATTGAAAAGCTGCAGGGTAATCTCGATGACGGGGTGTTCAGAATGAAAGGACGCCTGGGGCTCGATGAATTGAAACCTTCAAATCTTAATGCTGAGGTGATATTTGAGGCACTTCCTCTGGGTCAGCCCGACATGCTTGATATGGAAATTGATGGAAAACTGAAGATAAACGGCACACCCGATACTACTCATGTGACCGGAGATATAGTATTGCTCGATGGCCTCTACTATAAAGATCTTACTATAAATCCCCTTTCAATTGTCGGCGGCGAGCGCAAGCGTAAAGAAGCTCCTGTGCCGCAGGAGAGTACGGTGCCATATCTTAAAAACATGCGCCTTGATGTAGGAGTACAGGCCAGATCACCTTTCAGAGTTGATAATAATATCGCTCAATTGACAATAGCTCCAGATATCCAGGTGACTGGCTCAATCAGCTCACCGTCAATAAACGGAAGGGCAAATGTTGAAGAGGGTACAATAACATATCTTAAAAAGGTTTTTACTGTTGAACGCGGAATAGTTGATTTTGTCAATCCCTACAGGATTGAACCGAAAATAGATATTCTTGGAGTGGTGCCTGTCCGGGACTGGGAAATCCAGATCGTGATATCAGGGACACCCGAGGATCTGGTATTCAAGCTGGCAAGTGACGATCAGACACTCGAGGATCAGGACCTGCTGTCACTTCTTGTCCTTGGTAAAACAACCTCTGAACTGCAGAGTGATATCGGATCTATGGCCGGGGGACAATCAAACCAGCAGATGCTGGCTTCGCTGGTTGCCTCCACATTCGGCGAGGAAATCAAAACGGCTGCCGGGCTTGATATCCTGAAGGTTGAAACCGGCGATGAAAATGATGAGAATTCCGACAGAATTTCAGTTACAATGGGCAAGCAGATCACAAGGAGGCTCGGGACCAGCTATACAATTGAATCCCAGGGGAGCGAAGCTTTACAGCGGGCATCAGCTCAGTATCGTATTCTTCAGAACCTCCTTTTAGAAGTATTTCAGGAGTACTATCTTACCAGAACAGAAGACAAGGGTGCTTACGGCGGCCAGGTACGTTTTACATGGGAGAAAAGATGACTGCGGGAAGATGTCCCTTCCGATTATCGGTTCTGCTCCTGGCTTTCTGTGCTTCACTGGCGGTTTCCCAGGATGTTAAAAGCCTGAGTTTCGAGATATCCGGAAATCCCATACGCTCCCGGGAACTTCAGAGAACAGCGGAAAAACTTGTGGCAGTAAGAATAAACCATCCGCTTAACAGAACTGTTCTACAGCAGTCAAAACAGTCTCTTGAAGCATGCCGGTTATTTGAAAGTGTTGAGGTGGAAAATAGAGACGGGAACCTGACGTTCTATCTCAAACCCGCAACGTATGTCCGGGATATTCAAATCAAAAAGGAGATACCGCTTTTTGAGGACGATGTTGAGAAAACGATGAGTACTTATCCCGGAGACATATACAGCAGTGATCTGCTGAGAGTTCAGGATTCATTGATAACAGATCTTTACCTTCGGGAGGGCTTTATCTCTCCGGAGGTGAAAGTTTCTTCAAAAGAGCACCGTTCCGGCTCTGACCAGGTTGTAATAGTTAATGTAGATGCAGGCCCTTACTATAAATTGAGATCGCTCCAGATAAAGGGAAACCGGGGGTTGTCTGATTTCCGGATAAAGCGAAAAATGAGAATCTGGAGGGGTTCGCTTTTTCCTGGAAGTGCCGGAAGGTTTGTTGAATCGATTCTTCGCAGTGATATAAAAAATCTCACCGATATTTACAGAAAAGCGGGTTTCGCTGATGTAATTATAAAAGACTCGGTAATTCAGGATCCCTCATCAAAATCGGTTAGAGTGCTTATCTCTATCACTGAAGGGCAGAGATACAAGATCGAATTTCCGAAAAAACGTGACAGGGTGTTCAGTAAAGGTGCCCTGCGCAAGGAGGTTGGCCTCTTTAAAACCGGTAACAGTAACAACATGGGTGTAAGAAAGTCGGTAAAGGCAATCGAAAAAAAATTTCATGATGCCGGTTTCGGTAATGCAAAAGTCAAGGTTTCAGATACTACAGTTCAAAAACGCCGGTACTCAGGAAAAACAGTGCGTTTCAGCATTGCTTCCGGACAGAGGATAACAGTCTCAAAGATAACAATAAGGGGGTCATCGGGAATCGATGAAGCGACTATACGGGGGCAGATGCTGCATGTTGACAGGGGAAGTAAATCTGACCGCGCTTACAATCCGGAAAAGCTAAAAGAGGATATCTTTGCCATACAGATGCTCTACCGGTCACGCGGTTTTCTTCGGGCCCTGGTATCATCGGATGTAACTATAGAGGAAAATTCCGCTTTAATAAAGGTTAACATTGACGAGGGGACTGAAACGCTGTTGGGAAGCTTAACATTAGATTCTGTGCTAATTGATGGAATTAACCTGGGTGATGAAATAACGGTTGCAAAAGGTGAGCCTTTCCTGAGTGATCTGCTGAAACGAAACGCGCAACATTTGCAGACGATAATAGCGGAAAAGGGGTACCCGCATGCATCGGTCACACCGGTTGTTACCATGGACAGCGACAGCAGCAGGGCAGATGTGATTTTCAAGATCGACAAGGGACCGATGGTTACAACGGGGGATATAGCGTACATAGGCGTGTTCAGGACTCGCCACCGGGTGTTGAGAAGAGATCAGGAAATAAAACAGGGAGAGCCTCTGAGTCTTCAGGGTGTTG